>CAYZMR010000053.1:0-18185 GCA_964479515.1 uncultured Hyphomicrobiales bacterium
TTCGTGAAGTTCGCCGAGAGCTTCGGCGCGGCGTCCGAGCGGGTGCGCACGCCGGATCAACTGCGCAAGGCGCTCAGGCGCGCCTTTGCGCGGCGCGACGGACCGACCCTGATCGAGATGCCGGTCGGCCCGATGCCGAGCCCCTGGGAATTCATTCTGATGGGGAAGGTGCGCGGCTCGCCGCCAGCGAGCGGCGCGCCCTTCCGGCTCAAGGGCGAAAGCCAAGGCGACAACCCTCGTAGGGATAGATAATCTCATTTTTACAATGAGATAATTTGACTTTCTCATCTTGTTGATGATCCGGAATCCGGCCCCCGCACCTGTTCCGCCGGCCGCGACGAGCCGCGACAGCGCCGCACGACTCCGTTAAAAGCCGGTCATGGAGCCGATCACCACAACGAAGGAATTGAGCGCGGCCTGCGCGCGGCTCGCCAAGCACGAGTTCATTACGGTCGACACCGAGTTCCTGCGCGAGACGACCTATTTTCCGATCCTCTGCGTGGTGCAGATGGCGAGCACCGACGAGGCCGTGGTGGTCGACGCGGTCGCCGAGGGGATCGATCTCGCGCCTTTCTACAAGCTGATGGCGAACGAGAAGGTGTTGAAGGTCTTCCACGCGGCGCGCCAGGACATCGAAATCGTGTGGCATCGCGCCAAGCTGATCCCGCATCCGGTGTTCGACACGCAGGTCGCCGCGATGGTGCTCGGCTATGGCGACTCGATCTCTTACGACCAGCTCGTGCAGCGCATCACCGGGGACGCGCTCGACAAGTCGCACCGCTTCACCGACTGGAAGCGGCGGCCGCTGACCGCCGCGCAGCTCAAATACGCGATCTCCGACGTGACGCATCTGCGCGACGTCTATCTGGCGCTCTCCGCCGACATCGAGAAGCGCAAGCGGCAAGACTGGGTGCGCGACGAGATGAAGGTGCTGACGTCCCCGGACACCTATCGGATGGAGCCGGAGACCGCCTGGCAGCGGCTCAAGACTCGCGCGCGCAAGCCGAAGGAATTGGCCGTGTTGATGGAGGTCGCGGCCTGGCGCGAGCGCGAGGCGCAGGCGCGCGACGTGCCGCGCGGGCGCGTCATCAAGGACGAGGTCGTGGGCGACATCGCCGTGCAGGCGCCGACCACGGCCGAGAAGCTCGGCGCGCTGCGCTCGCTGCCCAAGGGCTTCGAGCGCTCGAAGTGGGGTCACGACATTCTCGAAGCGGTCAAGCGCGGGCTCGCGCGCGATCCGAAGTTGCTGCCGCTGATGGAGCGCACCAAGAACGGCATGAACGGCGCCGCGACCGTGGAACTGCTGAAAGTTCTGCTGCGCATGACGGCGGAACGCAACGGCGTCGCCGCCAAGGTGATCGCGACGGTCGATGACCTCGAGCGGATCGCCGCCGACGACGCGGCCGACGTGCCGGCGCTGAAGGGCTGGCGGCGCGAGATGTTCGGCGAGAAGGCGCTCGCGCTGAAAGCCGGCAAGCTCGCGCTTGCGGTCGACAAGCATCGCGTCATCGCGGTCGAGCGCTAGCGACAAATAACCGCGCGCCGAATATTCAAACTGTCGCGGGTTCGCGCTAACCTGCGGACGATCTCAGCCAGATAAGGAATCACGTCATGGCGGCGGACGGCACCTGGAACCTGACCTTGTCGACGCCGATGGGCGAACGGCAGAGCAAGCTCACGCTCTCGACCGCGGGCGGCGCGCTCACCGGCACGCAGGAAGCCGAAGGCAACACCACCGAGATCACCGACGGGTCGGCGAGCGGCGACAGCGTCTCGTGGAAGGTCGCGATCGTCAATCCGATGCCGCTGACGCTGACCTTCAACGGCACGGTCAACGGCGACAGCATCAGCGGCAGTGCCGACACCGGCATGTTCGGCAGCTTCCCGTTCGAGGGAACGCGGGCGTAGCGCGCTACCGCCGGCGCCTCGCCTCGCGCGGGCGATCGTGCTAGGTTGGCGAGTTCATTGCCGGAGACGCCCGATGCGTTTCGCCGATCCCGACGTGCCCTTGATTCCGCTGCTCGTGCCGGTGATCGCGCTTGGGCTGTCGCCGCTCCTGCTATTGCCGCTGGTCGGCTTCCTCGGCTTCACGGCGCTGGGTGTTTTGATCGCCTTCGCCGCCGTCATGGTGCAGATGGAGGAACAGGGCGATCACGCGCGTCATGTGATCATGCACGGCAGTCTCCCGCGCGCCGAGCAGGCCGGCTATCGCACGGAGATGAGCGCGCTGATGCGCACGCTGTGGGCCGCCAAGATCGTCGGCGTTGGGCTGGTGATCCTCGGGATCGGCGGATTCCTGATCCAGTAAGGCCTCTTGCTGAGGAGCAAGCGTAGCCCGGCTTGAGCGCAGCGAAAGCCGGGACCTTCTCAGCAGCCGCAAAACCGTCCCGGATTTCGCTGCGCTCAATCCGGGCTACAGGCGGCGCCTGGGACACGCGTCGCTCAATTCACCTCCATCACCGGCTCGCGGCCGACGAGGCGCGCGAGCTGGCGCAGGCGGTTGAACAGCCGCTCGCCGGCGAGCGCCGAAAAGCGTCCGCGCAGCTTCAGTTTCAGCTTGCCGCGCTCGACCACCAGCGGCGTGTGCGGCAACACACCCGGCATCGAGGCGGTTGCCAGATAGGCGACGCGCAAGGCCGCGCCGAGCACGCGCGCGCGATCGAGCATGCGGGCCGAGGCCAGTTCGCGCACATGCGGCGAGAGCTCGTCGTCGGTCAGGCCGACATGGCGGAAGAACACCGCGAGCGCGAGGAAGGTGCGGCCCGGATGGTCGACCGCCACGAAGGCCGCGTTGGCGATGATGTTGAGCGACTGCTCGCCGCGATAATCGGGATGCGCGCGCCAGCCGATGTCGGCGAGCAGGCAGGCGGCACGACGCAGCCGTTTCTCCTCCGCGGTCTCGTCGATGCCGGACGACGCCATGAAGCGATCGGTCCAGGCGACCAGCTCTTCGCAATGGCGCGGCGAGCGCGAGCGCAGCACATTGAGCTCCTGCGCGGCCACGATCAGCCCGTCCTTGCCGCGCTCGCGCGCGGACAGCAGCGAATAGAGCAGGCCCTCGCGCACGCCGAGCGCCGAGATGACGACCTGCTTCGGCCGCGCGATGCGTACCACATGCTCCAGCACGAGCGCCGCGTAGGCGAGCAGCGGCCGGCGCGCCTCGTTGACCATCTCGATGCGCGAGAGCATCTCCGGGTTCACACGGTGCACCAGCCTGGAAAACTCCAGCGCCTCGCGCGCCGGGATGACGTAGCCATGCATCACGTGCAGCGGGTAGCCGGTCTGCCACATGTGCAGGCGGGCGAGCGCGCGCCAGGTGCCGCCGACCGCATAGAAAGTGCGACCGTGACCCTCGCGCAGGAGCGGCACGGGGCCGAGCGCCTTGCGCACGATCTTCTCGGCCTTCTTGACCGATCTCTCTCCGAGGTCCTGCAGCGCGAGACTGCCAAGCGGCAACGTGATGCCGCGCCTTATCTTCTGGCCGTGCACGTCGGTGAGCTCGAGCGACCCGCCGCCGAGGTCGCCGACGATGCCATCAGGGCGATACAGGCCCGACATGACGCCGAGCGCCGACAAGGTCGCCTCTTCGCGGCCGGAGAGCACCGCGATGTGCTTGCGACAGATGCGCTCGGCCGCCGCGATGAATTCGGGGCCGTTCTCGGCGTCGCGGCAGGCGGCGGTGGCCACGCACCACATGCGCTTGACGCCGGAGGTATCGCACAGCGCGCGGAAGCGGCGCAGCGCGGATAGCGCCTTCTCGACCGCGTCCGGGGCGAGCAGCCCGGTCGACTGCACCTCGCGGCCGAGCCCGGCCAGCACTTTTTCGTTGAAAAGCGGCGTCGGCGAGCGGGTCAGACCCTCGTAGATGACGAGGCGGACCGAATTCGAGCCGATATCGATGACGGCGATCGGGGGGCCGTGGTCGAGGCGTCCTTGCGCTTGGGCCAGGTCTTTATTGGACAAGTCCCTACGCGCGCTCGCGACGGCGCGTGAGGCTGCGGGGAGAGGACTCCTTGAGCGACTTGCCACGTCCCGAAAAGCTCGGATTTGTCATGAAGTACTTTTGGGCGTTGAACGGCTCTTCGCCCGGCGCGGCCTTGATACGCATCGAGGTGCCATCGGGCAAGAGGTTCCAGCTCTGCTCATTGTCCTTGAAGTTCGCCAGCATGATCTGGTCGAGAACCTGCTCGTGCACCGTGGCGTTGAGAATCGGGCACAGCGCCTCGACCCGGCGGTCGAGGTTGCGCGGCATCAGGTCGGCCGAGGAGATGTAGATCGCGGCCTTACGGTGCGGCAGGCCGTGGCCCAGGCCGAAGCAGTAGATGCGGCCGTGCTCCAGGAAGCGGCCGATGATCGATTTCACGCGGATGCGCTCGGAGAGGCCGGCGACGCCGGGGCGCAGGCAGCAGATGCCGCGCACCACGAGGTCGATCTCGACGCCCGCGCGCGAGGCGTCGTAGAGCGCATCGATGATCTGCGGATCGACCAGCGAATTCATCTTCATCCAGATCGCGGCCGGCCGTCCGGCCTTGGCGTGGATGGCCTCGTCGGCGATGTGGTCGAGGATGCATTTCCTCAGGTTGACCGGCGACACCGACATCTTCTCGAGCTCGGCCGGCTCGGCATAGCCGGTGATGAAATTGAAGATGCGCGCGACGTCGCGCGCGATCACGGCGTCGGAGGTGAAGAAGGAGAGATCGGTGTAGATGCGCGCCGTTACCGGGTGATAGTTGCCGGTGCCGACATGGACGTAGGATTTGAGCGCCCTGCCCTCGCGCCGCACCACCAATGACAGCTTGGCGTGGGTCTTGAGCTCGATGAAGCCGTAGACGACCTGCGCGCCGGCGCGTTCGAGGTCGCGCGCCCAGCGGATGTTGGCTTCTTCATCGAAGCGCGCCTTCAATTCGACCAGCGCGGTCACCGACTTGCCGGCCTCGGCGGCCTCCGCCAGCGCCTTGACGATCGGGGAGTCGTTGGATGTGCGGTAGAGCGTCTGCTTGATCGCGACCACGTTGGGATCGCGCGCCGCCTGGTTGAGGAACTGCACCACCACGTCGAAGGATTCGTAGGGGTGGTGGACGATCAGGTCCTTCTGGCGGATGGCCGCGAAGCAGTCGCCGCCCTGGTCGCGGATGCGCTCGGGAAAGCGCGGCACATAAGGCTTGAATTTCAGGTCGGGGCGATCGACCGCGACGAGCTGCGAGAGCTCGTTGAGCGCGAGCACGCCATCGACCAGGAACACCTCGTCGTCGGCGACGCTGAGCGCGCGCTGCACGAAGGCGCGCAGCTCCGCCGGCATCGCGGCGTCGACCTCGAGGCGGATCACCGAACCGCGGCGACGCTGCTTCAGCGCCGTCTCGAATCCGCGCACGAGGTCCTCGGCCTCTTCCTCGATCTCGACGTCGCTGTCGCGGATGACGCGGAAGCCGCCCTGGCCCTTGACCGTGTAGCCGGGGAACAGCTTGCCGATAAACATCCCGGTCGCGTGTTCGAGCGTCACGAAACGCGCACCGCCACCCTCCGGGTCAGGCAGGCGAATGAACCGATCGATCGCGCCCGGCACGCGGATCAGCGCGTTCATCCCCTTGCCGTCGGCGGCGCGGGCAAGCTGCAGCGCGATGGTGAAGCCGAGATTGGGGATGAAGGGAAACGGATGCGCCGGGTCGATCGCGAGCGGGGTCAGCACCGGAAAGACATATTGCAGAAAGTGATCATCGAGCCAGATCTTCTCGCTCTTGCTGACGTCGGCGCCGTCGACCAGCACCACGCCCCTCTCGGCGATCTCGGCGCGCAGCGCGCGCCAGCGCGCCTGCTGGTCGCTGGCAAGGCTCGCGACCGCTTCGGCGATGCGCACAAGCTGCTCGGCCGGCGTCAGCCCATCCGGGCTCCTTGCCGTGATGCCCTCGCTGACCTGATCCTTCAGGCCGGCGACGCGCACCATGAAGAATTCATCGAGGTTGTTGGCGGAAATGGAGAGAAAGCGCAGCCGTTCGAGCACCGGATGGTTCTCGTTCTCGGCCTCTTCGAGCACGCGGCGGTTGAAGTGCAGCCAGGACAGCTCGCGGTTGATGAAGCGCTCGGAGCTCGACGACAGGTCATGCAGCGGTACGACAGCGGCCGCCGGGCGGCTGTCCGCCGGCACGGATTCTTGCGTCAATACAATGGCTTCGCTGCGTTCCGCCATAACACGAATGAGCCTTCCGGGAAGCAAGCTATCGAGCGACTGTGGAGGTTCGGTGACATCATGCCGCCCGGGAGGGGGCGCCCGTCAAGCAGTTCCGGCGCGCAAGGTTTCCGCCGCGAGCGCGCGCGTGACCGGTCGCTTGAGGCGCAGCGCCTCGGCATCGAGCCGCTCGACGACCGTCCGCGCGCCCGCGAACGAGCGCTCCGTGCGCGTGATCAAGTAAGAGATCAAGTTGTCCTCGACCTTGATCTGGCGATCCGAAAACAACTTGAGCAACACGGCGCCGAGCATCGCGTCATCGGGCGGCGCAATCGTCACGGCGGGAATCGCGCGCAGCCGGGAGGCGAGATCGGGAAGCGCGACGGTCCACGAGGTCGGTGCTCTGCGCGCCGTGATGAGCAGCCAGGCCTCCTCCTCGCGCACGAGGTTGATGAGGTGGAACAGCGCGCGCTGATCGAACCGGCCGGCGACGTCCTCGACCACGAGCGCGCCGGTCGCGAGCGCGGCGAGCAGGTCGGCCTCACCGAGCGCGCGCGCGGCGAGAAATCGCGCGCCGGCGATCTCGGCCCAGATCGCCGCGAGGTGGCTCTTGCCCGCGCCCTCGGGACCGACCAGCGCCAGCGCGCGATCGGGCCAGTCGGGCCAGCGTTCGATCAGCGCGAGCGCGTCCGCGTTCGCGGCGCCCGGAAGAAAGTCGGCGCGCGCGAAACTTTCCGCGTGCGCGAGCGAGAGGGCAAGCTGGCGCGGCGCTGAGGGACTCAACATGTCACCTAGTTCGGACCGGTCTCGCGCGGGCGCGGCGGCCGAAATCCGACCGGACCCGAAGCAGGCTCGCCGGTATAGAACGGGCTTGCCAGATATTGGCGGAGCGCGAAGCGCGCGAGCACCCCCATGATGGCGGCGAGCGGCACCGCGATCAAGAGGCCGACGAAGCCGAACAGATAGCCGAACGCGAACAGCGCGAACATCAGCCACACTGGATGCAGCCCGACGCTCTCGCCGACCAGCTTCGGGGACAGCACGTAGCCTTCGAGGAACTGCCCGACCAGGAAGATGCCGAGCACGGTGAGGATCGGCGTGTATTCGGGCCAGAACTGGGCGATCGCGACCGCGAGCGCGAGCACCAGTCCGGTCATCGAGCCGACATAGGGGATGAAGGTGATGACGCCCGAGGCGAGCCCGATCAGCAGGCCGAAGCTCAGCCCGACCACGGTCAGCGCGACCGCATAATACGAGCCGAGGATCAGGCAGACGGCGGTCTGTCCGCGCATGAAGCCCGCGATCGCGTCGTCCATCTCGCGCGCAAGGCCGTGCACGGTGTTGCGGTGGTGCAGCGGAATCCAACTGTCGACCGCCGCCTCGATCCTGTTCCAGTCGTAGAGGAGATAGAAGGCAACGACCGGCGTCACGACCACGAGCGAGAAGATCGAGATCAGCGTCTGCCCGCCCGACCACAGCGACTTGAGGAAGGTCGTGATCCAGCCCGAGCCCTGCTTGACGAGCTCGCTGAGCTGCGTGTCGGCGACGCCCTCGCCGACGATCTTGTGCAGCCAGGTGCGGTTCGGGTCCATCAGGAGTTCCTGCAACCGCGACACGTAGCCAGGGAGCTTCTCGATGAAGGCGCCGAGCTGGCCGGCGAGGATCGGCACGAACAGCAGGATCAGCAGCACGAACAGCAGCACGACGGTGCCGAGGATGATCAGCGACGCGACCATGCGGTTGACGCCGATCCGCTCCAGGCGGTTGGCGAGCGGATCGAGCAGATAGGCGAGCGCCATGCCGGCGACGAACGGCAGCAGGATCTCGCGCAGCACCCACAAAGCCAGGATGGCGACGGCGAGCGTCACCACCCAGAAGGTCATCTGCCGCGTCAGCGTCATCACCCGCTCCCCGGCATCAGGGTATCACGGCGTGCCCATATGCTGCACCCATTCGCGCAGATAGATCGCGACCGAGGCGAGCGTCAGCGTCGCGACCGCAGCCATCATCAAGGTCAGCGCGACCCCGGCATCGAAGCCGAGGCCGAGGGCTGCGAGCGCCAGCGCGACCAGCAGAAGCTGCGCGGCGGTGTTGAGCTTGGACACGATATGCGGCTTCACGCTCACCGGCTTGCCGAGCACCCACGAGAACATGACCCCGCCGACGATCAAGAGGTCGCGCGACACCACGAGGATCACGAGCCAGCGCGGCAGCGCCTCGGCGATGCCGAGCGACACGTAGATCGAGACGATCAGCACCTTGTCGGCGAGCGGATCGAGATAGGCGCCGAGCTCGCTGGTCATGCCGAAGCGCTTGGCAAGGAAGCCGTCGACGCCGTCGCTGACGCCGGCCGCCACGAACAGGAGAAACGCAGGCAGCATCGCGCCCGATGCGATCGCCCAGACGACGACCGGCACGAGCAGGATGCGACCCAGCGTAATGAGGTTTGGGATACTCAAACGTCGCGCCCCGGCTTTAATTCAATTCTGGCACATAGACCCCGCGCGCCCTCTTGCCAAGCGTGGCGACGGATGGCCGGCACGGCCATTGCGCATGGCGGTTTTCCGACGTAGGAGGCGCGCCGGAAGGCCAGTTTCATGACCCGCAAGCGCGTCGCCATCCTGATCTCGGGCCGCGGCTCCAACATGGTGGCGCTGATCGCGGCGACGCGGGCCGCCGGCTACCCGGCCGAGATCGCGGTTGTCGTCTCCAACGTGGTGGACGCTCCCGGGCTTGCGCGCGCGCGCGAAGCCGGCATTGCGACGGCGGTCGTCGATCACGTTCCATATGGCCGCGACCGCGCCGTATTCGAGGCCGCGCTGCAGCGGGCGCTCGATGAGCGCGGCGTCACGCTCATCTGCCTTGCGGGCTTCATGCGGCTTTTCACGGCGACGTTCGTCGAGCGCTGGCAGGGGCGCATGCTCAACATCCACCCCTCGCTGCTGCCGTCGTTCCCCGGGCTCGATCCGCACGGACAGGCGCTGCGCGCCGGCGTGAAGCTCTCCGGCGCGACCGTGCATTTCGTCGTCCCGGAGACCGATGCTGGGCCGATCGTGATGCAGGGCGCGGTCGCGGTCAGCGACGACGATACGCGCGATACGCTCGCCGCGCGCGTGCTTGCGGTCGAGCATCGCATTTATCCGCTGGCGCTAAGGCTGCTTGCCGAGGAGCGGATCAGGGTGGTCGACGGCCGCTGCGTGATCGAGGGCGCGAGCGTGGTGGATGACGTGCTGGTGGTGCCGAAGATCTAGCAGCCGTGTCCCGCACGCGGTGCGGCGCGTAAGCGGTGCACCGCAGATGCGGGACGCCCCCCAAACAAAAACCCCCGGCTGTGAGGCCGGGGGCTACGGGTTTGCCCCGGGACCGGACATCACGTCCGGCAATGGCCAGTTAGCTGACCTTGAGATTCTCCGCGGAGGTCTTACCGCGGTTGGTGACGAGCTCGTACTCCACGACTTGACCTTCGTTGAGCGTGCTCAAGCCTGCACGCTCGACGGCCGAGATGTGGACGAACACATCCTTCTCTCCGGTCGACGGCCTGATGAACCCATAGCCCTTGGTCGGGTTGAACCATTTGACGGTGCCTTTTTGCACGGTCGGTCTCCTAGTCTAGTCAGTCAAAGATGACGCGACGCCCTCGCTGCGATCCGCGCCACAAGCCGGGTTTTTGGTGGTTCCGAAACGAGCGCGCCCCTAAGCCTGACACTTAAGAAAGCGGACGGGCCGGAGCGGCCAAAATCCGATTGCGCGCGCAGCCAATACGAAAAATGCGGCCATTGCAAGACCAAAGCTCGCGCGCAAGTGGCGCGGCGCGCGCCCACGCGCGCGCCGTCGTGCACCGCGGCGTTGATGTCGCGATGCGGCATGTCGCGCGAAAAATTCGTGACGTTTCCGATCGTTGATAAAGGGAGCTGTGGTATTTGTTGCTCATTGTTGGATATCTTCGCGCGCTGCTTTAAGCGGCCGTCAACCGAAACGGCCGATGCCCAATCAAAGACGAAGGTGAGGCAATCGTGATCGATCTCTACACATGGACGACGCCGAATGGCCGCAAAGTTTCAATCGCGCTCGAAGAGCTCGGGCTCCCCTACACGGCGCATCCGATCGACATCTCCAAGGACGAGCAGTTCCAGCCGGATTTTCTGAAAATCAGTCCGAACAACCGCATCCCGGCGATCGTCGATCGCGACACCGGCATCAGCCTGATGGAGTCGGGCGCGATCCTGATTTATCTCGCCGACAAGACCGGCAAGCTGCTGCCGGCTTCGGGCGAGGCGCGCTATCGCGTGATCGAGTGGGTGATGTGGCAGATGGGCGGACCGGGACCGATGCTCGGCCAGGTGCATCACTTCGTGAAGTACAACAAGGGCAAGGCGCCCTACGCCGAGGAGCGCTATCTGAAAGAGGCGCACCGCCTCTACGGCGTGCTCGACCGCCGGCTCGCGGGCCGCGAATTCGTCGCCGACGCCTACTCGATCGCCGACATCGCGATCTGGCCATGGATCTCGCGCTTCGAATGGCAGACCATCGACATGGCGCAATACCCGAACGTGAAGCGCTGGTACCTCGCGATCGCCGGACGGCCGGCGACGCAGAAGGGTTACAAGGTGCCGAAGGACGTCGGCGCGATTCCGATGCCGTGACGGCGGTCATCCCGGGCGAAACGGGCGCAGCGGGGGCGAACCGGGATGGCATCGGCACATTGTGCCGCCTACAATCTTCAATAGTATAACCGAAGGTGGCGAGCCGCGCAGCTCTCGGTCGGGCGCGCGCAAGCTCACGGGGAGGCCGCAATGCGTCGCGTCGGACTGGCTTGCGCTTATGCCTGGATCACGATCGCCCTGATGGCCGCGCCCATTGGGGCAGCCGCGCAGGCTCCGACGCAGCCGCCGGCGCCTCCGTCACAGCAGCCCGCCGCGCCGCCACCTCAGACCGCGCCGGCGCCGCAAGCCAACGTCACGCCGCCGCCATCCGCCCCCGCCCCGGAGGCGCGGCGCGACCCCTGCAACACGATCGAAAAGCCACTCAGCGCCGGCGGCGCAAGCATCGTCCAGGAAGAGGCCGGGCAGCTCAAGAACTGGCAGCCGCCCGGTGGCGAGATCTCCTTCACGGTGCGCAGTTTCGAGGAGATCCCGGCCGCGTCATATGTCTTCGTGTGTTTCCGCTGGGCGCGAAAGGGCGTGCAGCAAGACCCGTTCGTTCCGGCGCGCCCGGTCCACCTCGATCTGAGCGACAACGGTCGCTTGCTGAAGGTCACCGTGGTCGTGCCCTACGACCTGCACAACCCGCCGTCGCGCTTGTCCGGCGACGGCGAATACGCCGCCTACTACCTCGTGCCGCTCGCCGACGTGCGCATCCTGGCGATCCGCAAGCAGCCGGACGCCAAGGGCGAGGTCGCGGCCGACGTGTCACATCGCATCGGGGTCACGAGTGCGCTCTGGGCATCGCTGCTCGCGTTGGCGACCGCGATCGCGGCGTTTGGCATCCTCACCCTCGTCTGCCACCGCAGGCTCAAGCGCGCCGGCCTCGCCAACCTCAATCCTCTCATCTGCGTCATCACCACGCCGGACGGCTATGCGTCGCTCTCGCAGCTTCAGATGGTGCTGTGGACCTTCGTGGTCGCGACCTCGGCGGTCTACGTCATGGCGCTGTCTGGCGAGCTGATCGAGGTCACGACCGGCACGCTGGTCTTGCTCGGGATTTCCGGCACCGTCACCGTCGCGGTCAAGCTGCGCGACGGCACGCCGAGCGCGACGCCGCGTCAGCCGCTCTGGTCGGATCTCTTCGTCAACGAGGTCAACGGCGTTCGCGAAATCGACATCACGCGCGTCCAGATGCTGTATTTCACCTTGATCACGGCGGCGTTCGTCGTGATGCGCGTGGTAACGACCTACGTGATCCCGGAGATCCCGCAGGGCTTCCAGGTCCTGATGGGCATCAGCAACGCGGTCTATTTCGGCTCGAAGGTGGCGACGAACGCCGCGCCGACGGCGGCGCCCGCGCCCGATCCCGCTCCCGCTCCCGCGCCCGATCCGGCCTCGTCAGCGTCGGCGCAGTCGGGCTGACGGCGGCGGCCAATGCGCGCTAGCATGCCGGCATGAAGATCTTCGTGACGGGCGCGACCGGCTATGTCGGCGGATCGGTATCGACCCGGCTGATCGCGGCCGGGCATCAGGTGATCGGGCTCGCGCGATCGGCCGAGGCCGACGCGGCGCTGAAAATGCGCGGCATCGAGCCGTTGCGCGGAGAGCTCAATCTCTACACGCCGTTCGTCGAAGTCGTAGCGCGCGTCGACGCCGTCATCAACGCGGCGAGCTCCGACAATCCGTTCGTCGCGCATGCGCTGGTCACGGCGCTGAAGGGAACCGGCAAGACGCTGATCCAGGTGAGCGGATCGAGCGTTGTCGGCGCTTACGACAATGGCGAGGCGAGCGAGCGCATCTTCCACGAGGACACGCCGCTCTCGCCCGCCCCCGAGAAGGCGATGCGGGTCGCGATCGACCAGTCGATCCTCGCCGCAAGCCTCGACGGCGTGCGCTCGATCGTGATCCGGCCGACGCTGATCTACGGCCGCGGCATCGGCGTCAACGCCGCGAGCGTGCAGGTCCCGAAGCTGATCGAGGCGGCGCGCAAGGCGCGCGTGCCGCGCCATGTCGGGCGCGGGCTCAACATCTGGGGCAACGTCCACATCGACGACGTCGCCGATGCGTTTCTGCTCGCGCTCGAGCGCGCGCCCGCGGGCTCGTTGTTCTACCTCGAGAACGGGGAAACCAACTTCAAGACCGTCGCGCGGGCGATCGGCCGCATGCTCGGCCTCGGCGAGGCGACGCAAGACTGGCCGATCGGCGACGCCGTCGCGGGCCTCGGCCCCGGCGCGCATCTGAGCTTCGGCTCCAACAGCCGCGTGCGCGCCGGCAAGGCGCGAAGCGTTCTCGGCTGGCAGCCGAAGCACGACGCGCTGATCGACGAGATCGAGAACGGGGTCTATCGGGAGATGTACGGGACAGCGTAGCGGCGTAAAATGCCGCGGATAAAAAAACAGGGAGGATGCCATGAGGATCATGATCGCCATCGTCGCGCTCATTGCCGGCATGGGTGCCGCATGCGCGCAGAGCCGCTTTCCGATCATCCAGCCGGCCGACATGACGGCCGAGCAGAAGAAGCTGTTCGACACGATCGTCGGCGGCCCGCGCGCGCAGAATTACGGCAACGACCCGGCCGGACACGTGCTGCGCAGCGGCCCGTTCAATGCGTGGCTGCGCAGCCCGGAGTTCGGCCTCAAGCTGCAGGCCGTCGGCGAGCAGATCCGCTTCCACTCCTCGATCCCGCGGCGACTCAACGAGTTCGCGATCCTGATCACGGCGCGCGAATGGACCTCGCAATATGAATGGTACGCGCACCACATCCTCGCCATGAAGGCGGGCCTCGATCCGCAGATCGCCGAGGACTTGGCGAATGGGAAACGCCCCGCGAACATGAAAGAGGACGAGGCCGCGGTCTACGATTTCCTCATCCAGCTTCATCACAACAAGAAGGTCGACGACGCGGCGTTCAACCGCGTGAAGGCGCTCTACGGCGAGCAGGGCGTGATCGATCTCGTCGGGGTGAGCGGCTACTACGTCGCGGTCTCGATGACGCTCAACGTCGCGCAGGTGCCACTGCCGGAGGGCAAGCCGCTCCCGCTCAAGCCGATGGATTGAGGGCGTTCAACTCACTCGGGTCTTTCCCCCGCGCGACACGCCGTGCTTGAATAGACGGATGGCGGACGGCAAGGCTCGGGTCTTTATTTCTGCAGTGACCGGCGAGTTTGAATCGGCGCGCAATGGATTGGGCGCCGACCTTCGCGCACGCGATTGCGACGTCACCATACAGAGCGACTTCAAACAGGGACCGGACAGCGTCACTCTGCTGAAGACCTTGTACGACTACATCCGTGATTGCCACGGCGTCGTTTGCCTCATCGGCAAACGCACCGGCGCTTATCCGCCGGCGGCAGCAGCCGAACGCTTCAAGGACATGCTGCCGTCCGGGATGACCGAAGCGAGCTATACGCAGTGGGAGTATCTTTTCGCGCGCCACTTCAATCGGCGTCTCTACATCTATGTTGCGAATGACGACTGGAAGCCCGACAAAGCTGCCGATCCTGACAATCGGCAGGAAGCTTTCGTTCAATACCTCAAGGATCAAGGCGTTCACCGAACGCCATTCTCCACCGTCGACCAACTCGCGCGCGCGGTTCTCAAGGAGGAATTCTCCGCGAAGCCGATCGCAGCGCCTCAGCCCCACGCGAAGCCGATCGTGCTCCCCTATCCCTCGCTCGGGCCGCTGTTCAAAGGCCGCGAGGGGTTCCTGCGGCTACTGCACGACAGCCTTGCGCGTGGCGGCAACACGGCGATCACCAGCAAGGCGCTGTACGGCCTCGGCGGCATCGGCAAGACGCGCGCCGCGGTCGAATACGCCTGGGCGCATCGGGATGACTATTCCGCGCTGCTGTTCGTCGTGGCGGAGACGCCGGAAGCGCTGCGGCGCAACCTCGCGGGGCTCGCCGCGACGCTGATGCCGGGGCTCGACACGACGGAAGAAGCCGTGCGGCTGCAAGCCGTGCTGAACTGGCTCGGCGCTCACCCGGGTTGGTCCCTAATCCTCGACAACGTCGACACTAAAGAGGCGCTGGCGGAGGCAGAAGGCCTGCTCGCCAAGCTCGCGGGCGGTCACCTGGTGATGACCAGCCGCCTGTCGGCCTTCTCCGCAAACTTCGAGCCGCTTGCCCTCGATGTGCTGACCATCGATGACGCCGCCGCGTTTCTCCTGGATCGGACGAAAGGACGGCGCCGCACCGGACCCGATGATAGTGCCAAGGCGCGCGAACTGGCGGTCGAACTGGACGGGCTTGCGCTCATGCTCGAACAGGCTGGTGCCCATATCGCCAAGCACCGGCTCACGTTCGCCGACTATCTCGACCGTTGGCGCTCCGCGCAGCACGACGATGTCTTGAAGTGGTTCGACACGACCGTCACGGGCTATTCGAAGGCCGTCGCCGTCACCTGGCAGACCTCGGTCGCGCAACTGACCGAGCCCGGCCGCCGCCTGCTGGAGCGGCTCGCCTGGCTCGCGCCGGAGAAGGTGCCGGAGTTCCTGCTCGATGTGCCGGTGCCCGATGCCGAAGCCGAGAACCTGCACGACGCGCTCGACGATCTTGCCGCCTATTCGCTTGTGACACGCGATGCGGACGGGCCGTATTTCCTCGTACATCGGCTCGTGCAGGACGTGACGCGCCGTGGCCTCGCCGGGGAGCAGTGGCAACGCCGGCTCGATGAGGCGGTCCGGTGGATCAATGCGGCCTTTCCGGCGGACGCGCATGATGTGCGCGCCTGGGAGCGGGCTGACGCCCTGGCGCCGCACGCCCGCGCGGTGCTGGTCGAGGTGGACGGTGCGAACGCGAGCGAGCCGGCCGCCCGGCTCATGAACGAGTTCGGATTGCTACTCTATGGTAAAGCGCTCTATGCGGACGCCGAGCCGCTGTACCAGCGCTCGCTGGCGATCTACGAACAGACGCTCGGCCCTGACCATCCCGCTGTCGGCACCGCGCTCAACAACCTCGCGGGGCTCTACGAAGAGCAAGGCCGCTACGCCGAGGCCGAGCCGCTCTATCAACGCTCCCTTGCGATCAGGGAAAAGGCGCTCGGCAAAGACCACCCCGATGTCGGCCAGTCGCTCAATAACCTCGCACTGCTCCATCATGCCCTAGGTCGCAATGCCGAGGCCGAGCCGCTCTCTCAGCGCGCGCTTGCGATCGGCGAAAAGGCGCTCGGCCCCGACCATCCCAATGTTGGCACCCGGCTCAACAACCTCGCGGCACTCTATCGTGCGCAAGGCCGCTACGCCGAGGCCGAGCCGCTCTATCGACGCTCCCTTGCGATCATCGAAATGGCGCTGGGGCCGGACCATCCCGATGTCGGCACAGCGCTCAACAACCTCGCGGAATTCTATCGCGATCAGGGCAATGATGCCGAGCTCGAGCCGCTCTATCAGCGTTCGCTGGCGATCCGCGAAAAGGCGCTTGGGCCGAACCATCCCGATATCGCCACTCCGCTCAACAACCTCGCACAACTCTACCGCGCGCAAGGCCGAATGGCCGAAGCTAAGCCCCTCTACCGGCGTTGCATCGGAATTCTCCTCGCGGTCGGCAACCGGATGGGCCGGCTGCATCCGAATCTGGAGCCTGCGATCAAGAACTATGCCGGCTTCCTGTCAGAGACCGGCAAAAGCGACACGGAAATCCAGGCGGAGATCGAGATGCTGATGCGCGGCGAGGGTTGAGCGACGCGCAGCAAACTCCGCCGTCATCCTGAGGTGGCCGCGCAGCGGCCCTCGAAGGATGGCCGCGAACTCAGCGCCCGTGCCGTCGCCCTTCGAGGCTCGGCCTTTGGCCGAGCACCTCAGGGTGACGGCACCCGCTTCACCCACACCCTGTTGTCATGGAACGCGGCGCCCCCATAGGGCGCGATCGCGTCGGCGCCGGTCAGCGTATTGATGCCGCGGCCGTCCTCGTAGGCCGAATTCGGCCAGATCGATTCGGCGATCAGCACGCCGCGGCGCACGCCCTCGAAATGCTTCGCGTGAAGGCGCACCTGCCCGCGCGTGTTGCCGAGCACGACCTTGGCGCCGTCCGCGATGCCGTGCGCGGCCGCGTCCTCGGGGTGGATCATCACGCTCGGGCGCTTCTCGCGCGCGCGCGAGGTCGGCGTCTCGTTGAAGGTCGAATTGAGGAAGTTGCGCGCCGGCGAGGTCGCGAGGCGGAACGGATATTCCGCCGTCGCCTCCTCGATCACCGCCCAGTGGTCGGGCAACACCGGCATTTGCTCGACCGGGCCCGCGTGCCAAGGCGAGCGGAACGGCACGGTTTTCCATTCCGGCTTGAAGCGGAATTTCCCGTCCGGCCAGGCGAAGCCCTTGGTGTAATGCGCGGTGTCGAAATCGGGCTGGCAGTCGATCCAGCGGTTGGCTTCGAGGTTTGCGAGCGTGCCCCAGCCGGAGTTCTGCAAGGTCCAGTCGATCAGCTCGCGCGGCGTCATCTCGAAGCCCGGATGGCTCGCCCCGAGGCGCTTGGCGAGCGCGCAGTGGACCTCGTGATTGTTGCGGCATTCGCCCGGCGGGTCGATCAGCTTCGGGCCGAGCTGGATATATTGGTGCCCGCCGCCCTGATAGAAATCGTCGTGCTCCATGAACATGGTCGCGGGCAGCACAACGTCGGCCATGCGCGCGGTCTCGGTCATGAACTGCTCGTGCACGCAGGTAAACAAGTCCTCGCGCGCAAAGCCGCGCTTCACCTTGTCCTGCTCGGGCGCAACCGACACCGGGTTGGTGTTCTGCACCAGCAGCGCGGTGACCGGCACGCCGTTGATCAGCGCATCCGGCTCGCCGACGAGCACGGGACCGATACGCGACTGATCGAGCGAGCGGATCGCGGGGTCGATCACGTCGAGCCCCTCGGTCATGGTCTTGTCCCAGTGATAGATCGCGCCGTTGTTGTGGAAGGCTCCGCCGCCTTCGAGCGCCCACGAGCCGCGCACCGCCGCGATGCAGCTTGCGGCGTGCATGTTGGTGGTGCCGTTGCGCGAACGGCCGAAGCCGTAGCCGAGGCGGAAATAGGTGCGCTTGTTGTCGGCGATCAGCTTCGCAAACGCCTCGATCGTCTCGACCGGACAGCCGGTGATCGGCGACGCCCATGCGGGCGAGCGGGTCGCCAGGTGTTCTTCCAGCTCGCGCGGCGCGTCGGTGTACGTCTCGAGAAAGTCACGATCCGCGAAGCCGTCGCGGAATAAGCAATGCATCACCGCGCAGGCGAGCGCGCCGTCGGTGCCGGGCCTAACCAGCACGGCGAGATCGGCCTGCTGCATGGTGCCGTTCTGGTAGATGTCGATCGCGACGATCTTCGCGCCGCGTTCCTTGCGCGCGCGGATCGCATGCGTCATCACGTTGACCTGCGTGTTCACCGGGTTGGTGCCCCAGATCACCACGC
>CAYZMR010000054.1:0-17934 GCA_964479515.1 uncultured Hyphomicrobiales bacterium
AGACCAAGACCGTGACGGCGCGCTGGCCCTCCGGCACCAAGGAAGGCGCCGAGTTCGTCATCCCGACGATGAAGTGACGCTTGTCATCCCGGAAGCCGCGCAGCGGCTATCCGGGATCCATGGCGCGAGGGTTCTCGCTGCACAATGGGTCCCGGCTCTCGCTTCGCTCGGCCGGGATGACAGCTGCGGAATGGCGGCGTCAACCGATACACGTCCGCGCGTCGCCTGCGCCGGTGCGCCCGCACTGGCAGCGCGGCGGGCGATCGAGCGCCGAGACCGTCACGCTGGTGATGCGGTTCTTCCGCACAACGACCTGGCAGAGCGTGATCTTGCCGCCGTCAGCGTCGACCTGCAGCTTGGCGGTGCCGACCGGTTGGCGCAGCACCATGGTGCCGCTGCGCGAGGCGTCGACCTTATCGGCGTCGATGTAGAGGCCGGAGACGCGCGCGTTCGACGGCACCGTCTTGATCTCGACATAGCCCTGGTTACCCTCGCGCGAGCATCCGGCGAGCGCCAGGACCGCGAGCGCGGCGGCCGCGAGCCGGACGCGCATCGTCACGCGCCTGGAGGCTTGATGCCGCCGAGCAGCTTCTGCAGCTTGACCGAAGCATCGCGGATGCCGTCGGTGAGCTGGTGGATCACCTGCAGCGCCTTCTCGTGCTCGCGGATCTGCATCAACTCGTCGATGTAGTCCTCGTTGGTCTGCAAGGTGCGCAGCAACTCGGCGAAATCCTTGCGCGCGCCATTGAGCTCGCCGATCGCGGTCTCGGTCGAGGCGCGCAGCTCGCGCCACTTGTCGATCAGGAACTGCCGCTCGTCCGGCTTGAAACGCGTGTCCTGCTGCAGGCTCTTGAGCTTCTCCTCCGCGCGCGCGAGCGCGGCCGCGCCGAGCTTTGCAACCTCGCCATTGTCGGCGACGGCGCCGAGCAGCTTGCCGACATGCTCGCGCAGCTCCTCGATGTTCTTGCGGCCCTCTTCGGGGCTCTTGATGCGATCGATCGCCTGGGTGCTGTCGTCGATCTGCTTGCCGACGTCGGCAAAGCTCTTCTTCAGGTCGCGAAGCTGCTTGGAAAACTCGTCGTCGGCGGTGACGACGTCGGGGGCGCCCTGGGGCGGGGCTTGGGTCGCGCTCTCCGCACGGAGCGGGCCGGACAGTGCGAGCAACAGCAGCGCGGGCGCGAATGCGAGCGCCCGCAGGCGGGCGCGGGGATCGATGGACGCGTTTTGCATGGGGATACCCGGAGTTCTTCCAAGCTTCTGCTTGGCTTTACTGTTTGTTAACCTTGGCGGAAGTACGGCGCGACGTGCGCGAAACCGCAGCACGGCACCAAGGTTGCGCCGGCCCGACGGAAGCCCCAATCGGCCGCCAAGGGGATGAGATGGCGCGATCCAGTCACCCGACCCGCCCGGTCCCGGCCTGCGCCGGCATGGTCATCGCGCTCCTCCTCGCCAGCTGTGCCGGCGATCGCGCCTCCACCGGCACGACCGTCACGCCCGCGAGCCCCTCGGCCGCCACGGACGGCGTCTCCGGCCGCTGGCAGCTTGCGGAAGTCGGTTCCAGCATGTGCACCATGACGTTCGGCGGCGCGCCGGGAGCGGCCGAAGGCACCATCGCGCCGGAAGGCGGCTGCCCGGGCAACTTCTTCACCAGCCGCAAATGGACCCTGGAGCATGGCTCGCTCGTGATCCGCGATCACAACGGGCAGCCGCTCGCCCAGCTCACCCAGGCGGACGCCGGCCGGTACGACGGCAAGGCCGCGAACGGGATCATCGTGACGCTGACGCGGTGACTACCACATTGTCGTAATCCAATATTGTAGTATATTACATCCATGAGGGTCCTTCGCCTAAAGCCCTATCTTCGCGCCATGAAAGCGATGGGATTTGGCGAGGCCGGGATGAGCGGCGTCGAGGACATGATTCGTTTGGCACCGGAAGCCCATCCGATGATCAAGGGGCTTCGTGGAGCACGGAAGGCGCGATTTGCGCGTCCGGGAATGGGAAAGCGAGGCGGAGGCCGTGTGGTGTACTACCTGGTCATCAAAGAACAGATACTCGCACTGCTGCTCGCCTATCCGAAGAATGAAAAAGATGACCTGACCGGCGATGATCGGAAGGCGGTATTGCGAGCGATAGAAATGCTGACGAATGGAGCCGAGCCATGAAGCGGGCGAAAAGGAAAGTCGAGCGGCGCACCAAGTTCGGCCGAGACCTTGAAGAGGCTTTCAAAGAACTGGCGGCCTATCTTCGCGGCGAGATCGAGGTTGAGAGCTACGAGGTGGCCGAGGACAGTCTGACACCGATGCGCATCAAGGCCATTCGACGGAAAGTCGCCAGCTCAACGCGGGACTTCGAGCGAACGTTTCGGATATCCGCGCGCACGATGGAAGCCTATGAGCAAGGTCGGCGCCGTCCGGATGCCGCGATGCAGACGTTGCTGCGCGTGATCGAGCGTGAGCCGGCCGCCGTGCGGCGAGCGCTGGCATCCTGAAGGAAACCATATGCCCGAATACCAGCTCTACTGCTTCGCCCAGTCCGGCAACGCCTATCGCGCCGCACTGATGCTGAACCTGATCGGCGCCGACTGGGAGCCGGTGTGGGTCGATTTCTTCAAAGGCGGCGAGACACGCACGCCGGCCTATCGTGCGCAAGTCAACGAAATGGGCGAAGCGCCGGTTCTGGTGCACGGCGACAAAAAGCTCACGCAGTCCGGCGTGATCCTGAGCTACTTGGCGAAGCGCTCGGGCCAATATCTGCCGCAAGGCGAAGACGAGGAGCTCGAGGCGTTGCGCTGGATCATCTTCGACAATCAGAAGGTCAACGGCTTCCTCGGCCCCTATCGCTTCCTCAAGAACTGGGCAAAGCCCGCGGGCGATCCCGCCGTGCTCGCCTTCCTCAAGGGCCGCATCGACGGCAGTCTTTCGATCATCAACAAGCGGCTCGAAAAGACACCCTTCCTTGTCGGCGACAGGCCGACCATCGCGGATGTGTCGCTCGCGGGCTATCTCTATTACCCGGCCGAGGAGTTCGGCTTCGACATCGGCAAGGACCATCCGGCGATCGCCGCCTGGCGCGAGCGCATCAAGGCCCTGCCGGGCTGGGCACATCCGTACGATCTGATGCCGGGGCACCCGATGCCGCAATAACATCAGGCCGCGGTGAGGCCGCCGTCGATCACGAACTCCGCGCCGGTGACGAAGGCGGACTCGTCGGACAAGAGATAGACGCAGAGGTCCGCAACCTCCGCCGGCCGACCGAAGCGATGGAGCGGAATCTGGCGCTCCATGCGCGCTTTCGTTTCCTGCGCATTTCCGACCATCTCGAACAGCGCGTCGGTCATCGGCCCCTCGATGAAGGTCGGATGCACCGAGTTGCAGCGCACCGGTGGCTTGTGCCGCGCGCCGTGCAGCGCGACCGATTTGGTGAGCAGCCGCACGCCGCCCTTCGAGGCGTTGTAGGCCGCGAGATTATGGCCGCCGACGAGGCCCGAGACCGACGAGATATTCACGATCGATCCACCGCCGCGCTTGATCAGCCCCATGCCGTGCTTGCAGCCGAGGAACGTGCCGTCGAGGTTGATCGCCATAACCTTGCGCCAGAGCGCGTAGTCGGTGGCCTCGACGGTGCCGAGCGGCGCGATGCCCGCGGCGTTGACCAGGCCGTCGAGCCGGCCACCCTTGCCCACGTCGCCGATCACGCGCAGCCAGTCGTCCTCGGACGTCACGTCAAGCGCGTGACCGATGCCGGGACGTCCCTCGAGATCGGTCACGATCGCGCGGCCGCCTTCGCGCGTCACCGCGGCCGCGATCGCCGAGCCGATGCCGCCGGCACCGCCGGTGATGAGGATGGTCTTGTCGCGCAAGCGGCTCATGAGCGTCTCCCATCAAATCTCGCCGAAGTCGCCGTGCCGGCCCTTGCCGGCCGCAAAGCGCGCGGCGCCGGCCGCGCCCTCGCGCTCGACCATGCCGGACGAGCAGGCCCATTCGGCACGCAGCCCTTCCATCTCGGAGAGGCCTTCCTGCAGCCAGACCGAGCGACGGTCCGCGCGCATGCAGGCTTGCGGAAAACGCGCGATCTCACGCGCAAGCGCTTCGGCCGCCGCGCGGCTCTCGCCATGCGGCACGAGGCGCTCGGCGAGCCCGATGGCGGCGCATTCCTGCGCCGGCACTTTGCGGCCAGTCAGGATGATATCGAGCGCCCGGCCGCGTCCGACGATGCGCGGCAGCCGCACGGTGCCGCCGTCGATCAGCGGCACGCCCCAGCGCCGGCAGTAGACACCCATGTAGGCACTCTCCTCCATCACGCGGATGTCGCACCAGAGCGCGAGCTCCATGCCGCCCGCGACCGCCGGCCCGGCGATCGCGGCGATCACGGGTTTGCTGAGCCGCAACCGCGTCGGTCCCATCGGCCCGCGCGGCACGGGTCCGTCTCCCGCGGGAAAGTCGAGCGCGGCCATCGGGCTCTTCTGTCCCAACTGCGATGCCGCGTGTTTTAGATCGAAGCCGGCGCAGAACGCCCCGCCCGCGCCCCAGAGCACGCCGACCGACTGCGCGTCGTCGCGGTCGAACGCCAGCAAGGCTTGCGTCAGCGCCTCCGCGCTCGCCGGGTCCATGGCGTTGCGCGCTTGCGGCCGGTCGCGGATGAACGTCGTGACCGCGCCGTCGCGCTCGACGATCAGTGTCATGGCCCCTCCCCTCGTGTTCGCCGCGGAACCTTTCGGCTCGCTCGCGTCTTATGCCTTGTGCGTCGCGGTCGACGCAGTATGCGAGGTCACCATGCCAACGTCGCGCGGCACCCTGTTCGATCTTGCCATGGATTGCTCCACGGCGGCGATGTCCACCGGCATGACATTGTGGCACCGGCTTCCGATGTTCGGTCTTACATCGACCACCAGCGCGGTCGAGCGCCAGGCCGAGGCCGCCCTGATGGTGGACGAGAAAGGCGCCGCGTTCATCGAAGGATGCCTCGACGCCAGCATGGAGGCCATGCGTGCGTGGAGCGCGTTTGCGGGCGGCCAACTTGCCCCGATGCTTAACGCCCCACTCGCGATCACCAATGCGGGACTGAAACCCGCCTTCCTGCGGGTCAACGCCAATGCGAGGCGCCTCAACCAGAACGCCGAACGACCGGATTCCGACCACTAATCCATTCCACGATTGACGTCACGGCGACGGACACCACTGCGCGCAATTTGGAGCGGGCGCGGATGATGGTGCTGACGCCGGCGCGAGCGCAGCCGCAGGTTCGGCCGCCGCCGTCGCCTCATGCTTGGTGACGAGCGCGCGCGCGGTTTCGATCAGCTTTGCGCCATCGATGTAGCGGCTCTTGAGGTCGGCGATCCAAGTCTCGATCACCGGCTCGGTGGCCTTGCGCCAGCGCGCCGTCTCCTCGGCGGACAGAGAGCTCACGGTGTTGCCGCGTTTGCGCACCATGTCCTCGATCACGACGGCCTGCTCGTCCCACATGCGGCCGACCATCGCGGCGGCGGCTACGCCCGAATTGTCGTCGATAACCTTTTTCAGGTCGGGCGCGAGCGCCGAATATTTCGCCCGGTTCATCGCGAGGATGAAGGTGGAGGTCGACAAAGTCGGCGTGCCGGCGACATCGCAGTGGAATTTCACCAGCTCGTGCAGCTTGATCGCCGCGGCCGCGTCCCACGGCAGCACGCAGCCGTCGAGGCTCTTGTTGCTGAACGCGGCCGGCACCTGCGGCAGCGGCAGCGAAACGCTGTTCGCGCCGAGCGCCTTGAGCGCCTCGCCGGCGAGCCGCGTCGACGCGCGCAGCCTCACGTCCTTCAGGTCGGCGAGCGTCGCGATCGGCCGGTTGACGTGCAGGAGCCCACGGTCATGCGCGCACACGCACAGCGGCTGCACGGCGCGGAATTCCTCCTTCAGGCCGGCGTCGGCGAATTCCTGCACGGCTGTCGCGTTGGCGAGCGCACTGCGGCCCGCCACGAACGGCAGCTCGAACACCTCGACCGCGCGAAACCGTCCGGGCGTCATTCCCGGCAAGGTCCAGACGATATCGGCGACGCCATCGCGCGCCTGATCGTAGAGCTCGGCCGGCGCGCCGCCGAGCTGCATCGCGCCGAACAGGTCGATCTTGATGCGCCCGTCCGAGTCGGCGGCGATCTTCTTTGCCCATGGCACCAGGAACCGCGCGTGCACGCTCGACAGCGGCGAGAAGAAATGATGCAGCTTGAGCGTGACGTCTGGCTTGGGCTGCGCCTGGGCCTGCGCCTGCGCAAAACGTCCCAGCATCGGCGCCGCGACCGCCGCGCCGGCAAGCCTTACAAATTCGCGACGCGCAATGATCCCCACGCACGCACCTCAATGCCGGTGATCATGGGGATGATGCGTGTCATGATCATGGCCGTGGCCGGAATGGTCGTGGTCGTGATGATGGCCGTGATCGTCGTGATGATGGTGGTGGCCGGCTGCCGCCGCATAGGCGCCGCCCTCGGGATCGAACGGCGCCTCGATCGGCGTCACGCGCGCGCCGAGAGTGGCAAGCAACGCCTCGATCGCGACATCGCGCCGCAAGCGGATGCGGTTCGCCAGCAACTGCACCGGCACGTGGCGGTCGCCGAGATGCCAGGCGAGCTTGGCAAGGTGCGGCAGGTCGCGGCCGCGCACTTCGACCAGGGGTTCGGCTTCGACAACGATCTCGACGATGCCGCCATCGTCGAGCTCCAGCCCGTCGCCCATCCGCAGCGTGACGGCCTCCGGCAGATCAAGGAGGCAGCGCGTGCCACCGACGCCGATGAGTTCGCCATGCTGCACGCGACGCTGATCGGCTTTGACGATCACGCTGTCGATGAGGCGCGCGCCATCCCGATGCGAGGCGGCGACGACCCGGACAACGCGCCGCATGGGCTAGTTGAGCCTGATCGGGCGTTCGTCGTCGGACCGCTCCGGCGGCACCGCCGCCGGCTGGCTGACGCCATGCGCGGCCACGACCGGGGGCGCGTTGTCACGCGCGGCGGCCGCGTCGGCGCGCTGGTAGCCGCGATAGGAGAACCAGCCGAGCGGCAGGGTGCCGAGATAGACCACGACACCGACCGCGAGCACGGGCCACGGATAGCTGATCAGCAGCGCGATGAGCAGAACCGCCACCACGATGACCGGCAGCACCATCTCGGGCGGCACGCGCGTGCCCATCCGCTTGCCCGACAGCACCGGCAGGCGCGAAACCATCAGCGCCGCGATCACCAGCGTGTAGAGCAGCGTGGCGATCGCCGGCACCGGCAGGCCGAGGAACGACAGATACACCGGCAGCAGAACCGTGATCGCACCGGCGGGCGCCGGGACGCCGGTGAAGAAATTGCCGGCCCAGGGGGGGCGGTTGGGGTCCTCGATCTGAACGTTGAAGCGCGCGAGCCGCAGACTGGCGCAGATCGCGAACACCATCGCGGAGATCCAGCCGAGATTGCCCCAATCGTGCAGGCCCCAGAAGTACAGGATCAATCCCGGCGCGACGCCGAAATTGACGAAGTCGGCAAGGCTGTCGAGCTCGGCGCCGAAGCGCGAGGTTCCCTTGATCATGCGCGCGACGCGGCCGTCGATCGCGTCGAGCATCGCGGCGAACACGATTGCGGCGAGCGCAAGCTCGAGCCGGCCCTCGATCGCGAGGCGGATTCCGGTCAAGCCCGCGCACAGCGCAAGCAGCGTGATGACGTTCGGCACCAGCGTGCGCACCGGGATCTGGCGCAGCCGCCGCATCCGGCGCTCGTGTCGTTCGGGATCGAAGCGTCCGTAAGGCATGACCGCAATATAGCGGTTCGCGCGGCGACCCGCCACGGTCCCGTCTGCGACGCGTTAACGCCGGCGAACGATCAGCCCGATGCGGCGCGGCTCGCCGGATCAAGCGCGCCGATCTGCCGCACGATGCTCTCGGCCGAGGCGCGCGACAGGGTGGAGAAGAACATGAGCGCGTCATGCGGCGCGCTGCCGATGCCGTGCCGATGGCGGCGGCGCAGGCGCAGCACCGCCGAAAAGCCGTTGATGCTGAAGCCGGCGGCGCGGCACATCACCGAGATCGCCAGATCGTCGGCGGCGTCGAGCGCGCGCAGGACCACGCCCGCGGGAAGGCGCACGCGACCGGCGACCAGCGCGGCGATCGCCGGTCCGCAATCTGCGTCCGCGAGCTCGGCCAGCGCCTCGTCGGCCGCGATCAGGCCGCTCGCGCGCCGCTCGAGGATCGCGGCGACGCGCGCGTCGTCCTGTGCATAGGCGGTCGATGGGTCGTGCGAGGTCGGCATGCTTGCAGCGTCCCCAGGGGTTCCGACATGCGCGCCCCTGGATAAGGCTCAAACTCGATTGATTTCGCTAAGCACACAGCGCCCGCACGGTTAAAACCCGTTAACGCTGGCGGTTATCCACAGTGTCGTCGGAAATCTCAGCCGACGCGGAAGCTGCGCGAGCCCGCGAGCGCGCCGAGGTCCGCGATGATGGTTTCGCCCGCGAGCGCGGTCTGGCCCTGCGAGACGAGTGGCACCGCGCCGGCCGGCAGATAGACATCGACGCGCGAGCCGAAGCGGATCATGCCGATGCGCTCGCCCGCGCCGATCGACTGGCCGTCCTTGACCCAGCAGACGATGCGGCGCGCGATCAGCCCGGCGATCTGCACGACGCCGACGCTGCCCGCATGGCTCGCGATCGCGAGCGCGTTGCGCTCATTGTCCTCGCTCGCCTTGTCGAGATCGGCGTTGAGGAACTTGCCCGGCGTATAAGCGATGCGCTCGATGCGGCCCGTCACCGGCGCGCGGTTCACGTGGCAATCGAACACGCTCATGAAGATCGAGACGCGCGGCAGCGGCCGCTCGCCGAGCGCAAGCTCCGCGGGCGGCACCGCGTTGACGATGAGGCTGATGCGCCCGTCCGCCGGCGCGACCACGAGCCCGTCGGCGACCGGCGTGACCCGCACCGGATCGCGGAAGAAATAGGCGCACCACGCCGTCATCAGCGTGCCGAGCCAGCCGAGCGGCGTCCACAGCCAGAACAGGATCAGGCTCACGAGCGCGAAGGCGCCGACGAAGCGATAGCCCTCGGGGTTGATGGGCGCGAGCTGCGAGCGGATGGAGGAGAGGATGGACATGCGCGACCGATGAATGAGTGTGCCTGAGGATCACTTACCCTGCCGCGCGCTCGGTGTCCCCTCTTCCCTCTGGGGTGTAACCTTTTCAAGATGATCATCGGCAGGATCGAACGCGGCCTCGACTTTCTCGGCTACCATTTCGGTCGCGCAGGGCTGGGGTAGCCAAGTAGACGACTGCGAACGTCATCGAGAAAGCATCTCGGCTTTACGACCAAGAGTGCCGTGCGGCCTTAGCCGCAACGGTCATCAGGGTCGCACCTTCCATCACAAGGTCAGGCGTTACCCGATAACCGGACGGACGCGGGACGGTGACAGACAGGGTAACGAGATCAAGGGGCGAAGAAATATCATTATTTTCGGCCCCATAAGGTGAGGGCGAGTGCGTTGAAGTTGCCAGCTAGCGGATCGTTCGGATTGAGACATCTGGGTAGACATGATTCGTATGGAATGTTGATACATGCAGACGCGACACCCAGCAGTGTCGGGCTATTGCATTGATTGTCATTTGCCCTACACATGTAATCACATTGCTCGCGGGTTAGGACGGTTTGTGCGAGTACAGGAATGGCCGGAGACGATGCGATCACAGATAAAACGCCTAGGATGACGTGGGATCGGATCTTCATTTTAATCCTCCTTGCGAGATGACTGACATGTTTGGCATTACGCGGGGTGGAAAACATGCGGTTCACCGAACGGAGATTTCGTAACTCCCGTCTCGGATCAGGCTTCCTTATCACCTTCGATTGCCTGGGCACTGGCAGATACTATTGTCGTCGAAGGTACAAGCTGCGTTTGGACACCTTGCTGGACACGTACATGATGTTTTCTGGGCAATTCTTTGACAAGTATCTAGTGTCGGAGACCGGCGCGGGTGGCCGGCGGCAGTGACGGGCTGGAAAATCACGTCGCACGATGTGCGAGTGTCCGACCCGGCCCATGTGGAACTGACGCCCATGCCAATAGTCAATAACGCAATGGCCAGGGTGCATACGGCGGCTACAATGGCGTTTGCAACTGCGGTGCGATTGCGCATTCTGATCCTTCACTCTCCGAATTGAGCGGCATGGCCGCCCGTTTCTAACATGCGCACGATGAACGTCGCAGAAGCGCCTACAGTCACAAAGCGCAATAGTATGGCACTGAGAGGCGCGGTTGACATCGTCGTGTTCTCCTTGGGGGTGGTGTGCAATCCCTCCCTACACGGGGGTCGGGTGGGTGTGATCAATCAAGGTCAAATATCCTCGCGGGTTGGTCTGGTGAGATGTCCCTAGCAACTGGATAAATATTGCGAGCACTTTGCTTCCATACATGCCCTCCAGGCGGTGTATTCTGCATCTGAGCAATGGTTGGATGGGCAATGCAGTGCGAAACACTCTTGTGTGCACCTGTTACTTCCGGCAAGGTCACATGCGGCACGGAAAATGTGGTACTTAGGTTGGTGATTGGTCGAGGGGCGGAGAGATTGGTATATCTGAATTTGTGCGGACGCACCGGTTGGGAGGAATTCCACCGCGATTACCGCAACAGTCAATACAGTCAATAGTGCGAGTGCAGCATAATTGCGGAAGATGAGTTTGGTTTGAGGCATGAGGGTGATCCCTTGTACGCTGAGGCCTGCCGCAGGCAGGTGGTGCCTGCCGAACCGCGGTGATCAGCTATCAGCACGCTATGAGTGCGTTTTCATATTCCCGGCTGCATTTGTACTGCTCCTCGGCTAACCGCGCGCTTCCGTGAGGGTCTCGCTCGGCCTTGTCATGGGCGTCCGCCAGGCAGTGAGTGTATCGCCTGTATGCATATCCGTGGCAGGCATCATATTTTTGGACGAGCTTGATGCGGCCTTGGGCGCGGTCTGTCGGATGAACTCGCGGGAAAACGACTTCAAGCGACACGGGAGTGAAATTCAGTCTAGAGGGTCGGTCCGACCCGGCCCATGCGGAGGCGACGCCCACGCCGATGGCCGATAACGCGACGGCCAGTGCGCATGCAGCCATTACAAAGACCTTTGCGGCTGCGGTGTGACCGCACATTGTGATCTTTCCTTCTCAGATGTTGACTTTGACACCGAACGACAGAAGACCTCCGGGCGTGAGATGACGGCAATGCCCATAACGTTAACGAACGCAGTAGCGAAGGGGGGAGAGATTTTCGAGATCAGCGGGGTTGGGGTTGTCAATGCAGCGGAAGGGGAACGTACAGTCGGTGTCATTTTCGCATTCGGGTACGTTTGAAGGTTGGCAGATGGCAGTGAGGGGGATCGCACCCGTACTGGACGCCGGAGGAACAACAGAGCATGTGAAGTTGAAGCAGCATTGGGCGACATTTGAACAGGGGGATCCGGCGGGGAGGCAATTCTGGGCGACAACGGTCTTCAGGGTGGTCGAGATGAATAATCGGACCGCAGTCCGTGGCATTGTGATCGACCGGAGCGGGTGGCCAGCCGACGGTACAGGTGGGAAAACCCCTCCGAACAATATGGGGGTATATTTCAACCCGGATGGTTGCTCCGACCCGGCCCATGAGGAATCGACGCCCGTCCCAATGGTGAACAATGCGATCGCCAGTGCGCATGCAGCCGTCGTAAAGGTCTTTGCATCTGTGGTACGATCGAACATTGTTGATCTTTCCTTCTCAGAAAGACGATTTTGTTCGGTTGTTTTCTTAGTCGCCTAAACAAGTCTTTATGCATCCGTCGTAACGGCGGCCTGAGCGTCTTATCGTGGACGTACAAGCGGCGCGCCAAACACGCGCGCCTTAAACGCGTTAGCCAAAAAGCTGAGACCCGCAGAAGGTTGGTGATGCCTGCCGACGGCATGCGCGCTACCGGTTCATCCGAACGGAGATTCGGCACTCCCGTGTCGGTAGCTCGGCACAAAGATTATCAGAGCTTTTTGACGATGAAAAGACCGTCGTTTCAATAGCCTCCGAGCCGACCAGCAAGGGTGATGTGATGACGGACTGGCCGTTCCTAATCCTGCCAACATCTTTCGCTATATCGCTACTGCTGTATTGGCTGCAACCCCGCATCAACGCATGCGACGCACCACCGGCGCGGCGTGCATCAGCTTGATACGCAAAGTTGCGAGACGCCCGAGGAACGCCAATGTCGCTACAAGGAACGGCAAGCGAGGAAAGCATCTTGACCAGTCGCAACTACATCTCGCGCTGGCTCGCGCTGGCCACGTCGGCCGCTGCAGGCGGACTTGCGACCGCCGCGCTTTTCCTGTTGCTGTGGCCGCACGCAACCGGCGACCTCTTCGACGGAGGCTTCGAGGTGCTTCCCATATCGTCGCGGGGCGACACTTTTTATCCGCTGGTCAACGACGCGGTTCGCGATCTGCTTCGGCGCATGGAGACTCACGAGCCGGGCCAAGACTGGATCGAAGACAACGTTTCCCGTTCGATCACCATCGAGGGCGAGCAGGAATATCCCAAGCAGGTAACGCTGACCATTACCGAACGCGGCTATCACGACGATGCCGTGGACGGCGTGGTGATGCGCTATCGGCTCGACCAATCGAGCGACGGCTGGCGCATAACCCGCGCCGAAACAAAACGGCTGATGCGGCCGGGGTATTAGGCCGCGGACTCATGAACACGCAGCCATAGCCTGATCGACGCAAGTTGGGATGAAGGCAAGGTCGTCGGCGGCGAGTTTGTCGTAACGGGTTGCGGCCCGACGACACTGCTTGGTCTTATTGAAGCCTCGCTCCACCAGGCTGCGGGCTCGGCGTCGATTTCCTCGGCTATCGTTTCACACGCGCCGGGCTGAGCCTGGCGCGAAAGACGGTTCAAAACATCCTGGAAAAGGCATCTCGGCTTTACGAGCAGCAAAAGTGCCGTGCGGCCTTAGCCGCACCGGCGCTTGAGAGGCATGTCAAACGGTGGGCGCGGTAGACGACGAGCGGGGTCTATTGCCAAACATGATCGTATGCTGTTGCCATACTCGGGGCGCTGACGTCTGCACCATTATGAATCCCTAATGATTACAGGCGCAATTGCAAGCGTGTTGAGCTTGGTTGTAGCATCTCGTATAACATTCTCGCATATCGTGAGGGTCACCCATTGGGCCTAATGCATAGCTCGCACAATCTTCGTCTGTTACGCAGCGATTGTATGTAGGGTCGAAGCACGAGCAACATGTCTCGTTGATCGACTGGGCCAACTGTCGCCTCGCTACACACTGATAAAGGTGCAATGTTGAAGGACAAGCCAATGTTGCATTTGCAGGATCGGCGGAGGGCGTGCCCATTCCTAACGTGAATACCATGAACGAGGCAGAAGCGACTACAGCCAAAAAACGAAATAGTCTGGCACTGAGAAGCGCGACTGACATCGTCGTCTCCTCCTGGGGCTGGTGTCCAGTCCGTCCTTAGACGCGACCGCCGCGGGCACAAAGGAGGAAACAAATGTACCATGGCGGCGAGGCTGTCGCAAAGCATGACACCGCGTGGTGGAAATCGACCCATAGCTCACGTAAAGCGCCCTCTCGGCGGGCGCGCCATCATCGGCGCGAATGGGGTCGATGAAAAGCTTGCACCGCAGGATGGCTGCAGCCTGCCCTGAAGCGCGCTCCCTGTCACACCGCCCACCAGGGCTTCTAAAGATAGATAAACCGGGACGTCGATAGGCCATTCAGCTCGTCGGGAACGAATACCGGACACCGTCAGCCCGATCCTTGCTCGGTGTAATGCGGCGTGCAAGCAAGGCGGCTACTCGTCCCACGAAGTAAGCCAATAGACCGGCACAGCGATCGCTTCTCGCGCAATCGAGTACAGGTCGCGCATCTCGAAGTAGCGCGCGTGAGCTGTAGATACCATTGCGACGCCCGCCCGGCGCAAGGCATAGCGAGTGCGGGTGATATGGAAATACTGGGTGACAACCACTGCGCTCGTCAGGCCGCGCTCCTTCATGATGGCTGCGCTGTTTTGTGCCGTGGCCTGCGTGTTATTCCCATATTCATCGAGGATGATGGCCTCGCGGGGCACTTTCTTCTGACCGACGAGATAGTCGGCCATTACTCGGGCCTCGCTATACCCTTCCTTGCCCGTGCCCCCGCTGACAATGACATATTTAAACATGCCCTGCTGGAATAACTGGTCGGCCTTATCCAGTCGCGCCCGGAGGCGGGCGGAGGGCGTGCCATCGGGCATGACCTTGGAGCCAAGCACGATGCCCACATCACTTTCCCGAGCGTTGTCCATCAGGCCATCGAGCAAGATGGCGATCACCAGTGCAACCGGCGCCATCAGCAGCATCAGCACGACGACGCGCGTCGTTCTCATGACTTGCTCCCTCCTTCAAACTCAAGGCTGACGGCACGGCAATCTATTCGGAGCAAAACTTCGGGCATAATATCGGGCTTTTCGCAACGTTACACTCGTGCGGGTCGGCGACAACCACGGGATGCTGAGCAAGCACAGGCCGCAATCACGCTCTCTGAAGCGAGAGGGGAAAGCGAGTATGCGGCTCGCTTGGTACGGCCCTCAGCGAACCCTACTCCGCGGCGGCTACGGGCACATCCTGCGTCGCGGGCGCAGCGCCCACCGCCACCAGCGGATCGTCGACCGGCGGCGGATTGCGGTTCGGCGCCACGGGCTCGTCCGCGACGAGCGCGAGCTTCTCGCGTGCCTCCTCGGCCTCACGCTGGCGGTTCCACATGCTGGCGTAGAGCCCGCTCTTGAGCAGGAGCTGGTGATGCGTGCCGCGCTCGGCGATCACGCCCTGATCGAGCACGATGATCTCGTCGGCGCCGACGATGGTCGAGAGGCGATGCGCGATCACCAGCGTGGTGCGGCCGCGCGCGACCTTGTCGAGCGCATCCTGGATGTCGCGCTCGGTATGGCTGTCGAGCGCTGAGGTCGCCTCGTCGAGCAGCAGGATCGGCGGAGCTTTGAGAATCGTGCGCGCGATCGCGACGCGCTGCTTCTCGCCGCCGGAGAGCTTCAGACCGCGCTCGCCGACTTCCGTTTCGTAGCCTTTCGGCGCCATGCGGATGAAGCCGTCGATCTGCGCCAGCGCCGCCGCCTCCTCGACCTCCGCGTCGCTCGCCTCCCAGCGGCCGTAGCGGATGTTGTAACGGATCGTGTCGTTGAACAGCACCGTGTCCTGCGGCACCATGCCGATCGCGGCGCGCAACGAGCGCTGCGTCACCTCACGGATGTCCTGCCCGTCGATGGTGATGCGGCCGCCGGTCAGATCATAGAAGCGGAACAGGAGCCGCGAGATCGTGGACTTGCCCGCCCCCGACGGACCCACGATCGCGACGGTGCGGCCGGCCGGCACCTCGAAGCTCAGCCCTTTGAGAATCTGGCGATCCGGATCGTAGGCGAAACGCACGTCCTCGAACTTGATCGCGCCGCTGGTGACGACGAGGGGCGCGGCGCCCGGCTTGTCCTCGATCTCCGGCTCGCGCGACAGGATCGCGAACATGGTCTCGATGTCGATCACCGCCTGCTTGATCTCGCGATAGACCATGCCCATGAAGTTCAGCGGCACGTAAAGCTGGATCATCATCGCGTTGATCATCACGAAGTCGCCGACCGTGTTGGTGCCGGCGCGGATGCCGAACACGCACAGCACCATGGCGGCGGTCAGCCCGATCGTGAACAGCAGCGCCTGGCCGCCATTGAGCATGGCGAGCGAGGTGTAGGCCTTCACGCTCGCGTCCTCGTAGCGCGCCATGGTGCGGTCGTAGCGCGCGCCCTCGCGCTCCTCGGCGACGAAGTATTTCACCGTCTCGTAGTTGAGCAGCGAGTCGATCGCTTTCGTGTTCGCGTCGGTGTCGCTGTCGTTCATGCGGCGGCGGATGTTGATGCGCCACTCGGTCGCGTAATAGGTGTAGGTCATGTAGAGCGCGATCGTGATGCCGATCACGAGCACATAGCGCCAGTCGAACATCCACAGCAGCACGCCGACGATCAGCGCGAGCTCGACGATGGTCGGCACGAGCTGCAGGATCACCATGCGCACGATCGTCTCGATCGCGTTGCGGCCGCGTTCGAGCACGCGGGTCAATCCACCGGTCTTGCGCTCGAGATGAAAGCGCAGCGACAGAAGGTGCATGTGCTCGAAGGTGAGATAGGCAAGCCGGCGCACCGCATGCATCGCGACCTTGGCGAAGATGCCATCGCGCACTTGGGTAATGAGCGCCATCACGATGCGCATGCCCCCGTAGGCGACCGTCATCAGGACCGGCGCGGCGAGCGCCCATGCGATCCAGGCCGGCGCGCTCGGCGGCGCCTTGGTCGCGCCGGTCAGCGCGTCGACCGCCCATTTGTAGGTGAACGGCACCGCGACGGTGGCGAGCTTGGCGAACAACAGCAGCACCGTCGCGAACACGACCCGCATTTTCAGATCGGCGCGGTCGGACGGCCAGATGTAGGGCCACAGCTCGACGAGCGTACGCAGCAGCGTACCGCGCGCGGCCGAGATCGGCCGCGGCTTTGCCATGCGAGGGGGTGTGATTGCGTCCATGCGAGCCCCGGTATCCAGCGCTGATATAGGAGCTTCGCGGCCCCGCCGCACCTGGCCTGCGTCGCGGCGCCGATCAGCGCCGTATCGCGTCGGGCACGTGGATGATGAGAGGGCCGGGTTCTGTTGGCGGCGGCGCGCCGCGGATGATCACGATCGAGCTCAAGGGGCGCGGATGCATGCGCGGCCGCGCCATCGGCGGCAGTGGGGGCAGGTTGAGGCGCGGCAGCGCGAGCGGCGCGGGGTGCGGGCCGACCGTGCCGACCGCCTCCGGATCGGGCAACGCGGCGGGCGGCTCGGTCGTCAACGCGGCGCCGGCCTGCGGAATCGGTTCCGCATCGTCGGACTTCGGCGCGGGCAAGCGCGCGTCGGCGGCGGCCGAAGGCTTCGCCTCGCGCGGGCTTGCGGCAGCGATCGGCGGCGCGTCCTCGCCCGCGAGCGCCGGCATCGACATGTCGACCGTCTCGAACGCCGATGCGACCTCGGGCGCGGCGCGGGGCGCTGCGGCGGCCGGCGCCAGATCGATCGACGACGCGGCGTGCGCGGACACCGGACCGGCATGCGCCACGTCTTCGCCCGCGGGCGCCGGCGCGAGGGCGATCCGCGGCGCCCTGCGGCGCGGCCAGGGCCGGGCCGCCTCCTTGGCGATCTCGCGGGCGATCTCCTTCTGCCGCGCGATCGCTCTGGCGATCGCCTTGGCGATCTCCTCGGTCATTTGCATGCGCGGAAAGTCGGTCTCCGGCGCCGGACGCCCGAGATCGGCCGGATCGATGCCCCACATCACCGCGTAGCCGAGCGCGCCGAGCGACACGGCCGCCGCAACTGCAGCGACATAGGTCACCGCCGCGCGCTTCATCGTCGCTCCCTGACCGTCAGCCTTACCCCGAGTTTACCAGTTCTTATGGCATCGTGGCGAAGGCGCCGTCGCGCCTTGACGCTCGCGGAGGCGCAATGCCACATCCCGCCTCATGAGCACGACGCCCAAGAGCACGATTCGTACCGTTTGCGTCTATTGTGGGTCGAGCCCGGGAACCGATCCCGCCTTTGTCGAGGCGGCGCGCAAGTTCGGCGAGCTCCTCGCCAAGGAGGGCGTCGGCCTCGTCTACGGCGGCGGCTCGCACGGCCTGATGGGCGCGGTCGCAAGCGCCGTCCTCGACCATGGCGGCCACGTGACCGGCATCATCCCGGAGTTCCTGGAGCAGCGCGAAATGACCCTGCGGCGCGCGCAGGAAGTCATCGTCACGCCGGACATGCACGTGCGCAAGCAGACCATGTTCGACCGCGCCGACGCCTTCGTGGCGCTGCCGGGCGGCATCGGCACCCTGGAAGAGCTGGTCGAGCAGCTCACCTGGGCGCAGCTCGGCC
>CAYZMR010000055.1:0-17704 GCA_964479515.1 uncultured Hyphomicrobiales bacterium
AGTATCTCGACCGGCTCGGCTTCATGAAGCCGAAGACCGCCTTCATCCACGGCATTTGGCTCAAGCCGAGCGAGATCGAGATCCTGGCGCGCACGGGCGTGAGCGTGCAGCACAATCCGACCTCGAACCTCAAGGTCGGCTCGGGCCTCGCGCCGATCCGCGCGCTGATCGCGGGCGGCGTCAATGTCAGCATGGGCACCGACGGCTGCGGCTCGATCGAGGGGCCGGACATGCAGAACGCGCTTTATCTCGCGAGCCTGCTGCACAAGCTGCGCGGCGACTACACCGGCTGGGTCGGCGCGACGGATTCGTTCCGCTTCGCCACCATGGGCGGCGCCAAGGCGCTCGGCCGCGAGCACGAGCTTGGCGCGATCGAAAAGGGCCGCATCGCGGACCTCACGGCCTACAATCTGCATAGCCTGCCGTTCACGCCGCTGAACAATCCGGTGCACCAGCTCGTCTGCGCGGCCTGCCGCCACGAGGTCGATTTCGTCATGGTCGATGGCGAGACGATCCTGCAGCACGGCAAGCTGACGCGCATCGACGAGGACAGGCTGATCGACGAGATCGCGGAGGCCCATGCGCGCCTGGAGCCGCTGATCACCGAGTCGGAGAACGACGTGGAGCGTCTGCGCCCGGCCTATGAGCGCATCTATCGCCGCTGCGAGAGGATCGCGATCTCGCCGGAGACCTATCCGGCGAGATTCGATCAGTGACTCTTACGGCGTCACCGCCACGGTGCGCGGCTGGTGGCGACCGATCACCAGGACGCAGATCGTTCCGATCGTGGCCACGACGGCGATCGGCATCATGGCGAGCGGGAAGCTGCCGGTCTCGGCCTGGATCCAGCCGATCAGATAGTTGAAGACGAATCCGGACAGGTTGCCGAGCGCGTTGATCTGCGCAAGGCCCGCCGCAGCCGACGCCGCGCCGAGCCATTCCGAGGACAGCGCCCAGAACGGTCCCTTGCTGGCGTAGGTCCCGGCCGCGATCAGCGTCAGGAGCGGGATCATGGCCCAGAGGCTGGTGATCGCGAAGAACGTCGCGACCATCGCCAGCACCATCCAGGCGAGCGGCAAGGCGTTGTGCCATACCCGCTCGCCGCTGCGATCGGAGCTACGGCCCCACAGGACCATCCACACCGCCGAGATGCCGAACGGGACAGCGGTCACGAGGCCGGTCTGCCAGTTGGTGAGGCCGAACGATTTGACCAGTTGCGGCATCCACAGCGCGAGCGAGGTCGAGGCTCCGACGGCGCCGGAATAGACGAGCGCCATGATCAGCACGTACCGGTTCGACATCACCCGCCAGACGGACTCGTGCGAGACGCGCGGCACGCGGCGGCCTTCGGCCTCTAGTCTCGCGGCAAGCCATTGTTGCTGTGCCGGCGTCAGCCATGCGGCGTTCTGCGGCCGCTCGGTCAGCCAGCGATAGGCGGCAAGACCTAAAAGCACGGCGGGCGCCGCCTCGAGAATGAAGATCCACTGCCAGCCACCGAGGCCGAGCATGCCGTCCATGTAGAGGATCGCGCCGGAGATCGGCGAACCGACCAGTCCCGCCACCGGCAGCGCCAGCATGAAGATGCCGACGATGATCGCGCGGTAATGTGCCGGGTACCAATAGGTGAGATAGAGGATCACGCCGGGGAAGAAACCGGCTTCCGCGACGCCGAGCAGGAAGCGCAGCACCAGGAACGAGATCGGCCCGCCGATCAGCGCGAATGCCGCCGAACAGAGGCCCCAACTGATCATGATGCGCGCGATCCATTTGCGCGCGCCGAAACGCTGCAGGCCGAGGTTGCTCGGCACCTCGAAGATGAAATAGCCGACAAAGAAGATGCCGGCGCCAAGACCGTAGGTCTTCGGGTCGATGCCGACCGCCTTGTTCATCTGCAGCGCCGCGAAGCCGACATTCACCCGATCGATGTAACAGATCAGATAGGCGAGCAGCAGGAACGGCATCAGGCGCCAGGACACGCGGCGCATCGTTGCGGATTCGAGATTCGGCTCGGCGCTGAGCGTCGGCATGGTCGTTTCCCCCGTGTGCAGCCTCGGTTCGACCGACGCGGGAGTTGCGGTGTCCCTGGCATCACGGGCAGGGCACCACGCAACGACGTGTCGCCGACCAAGTGCTGGTTTTCAGAAAACGCTCGCCTGCCGATGGCACGCCTTGTTACGCGGCCCGCCCGAGGACTCCGGCACATCCTGCTTGCGGCACAAAATGGATACTATCGCGATTTCCCGCGCTTCTGGAAGGGGAGGCAATTCCCGGTGGCACCGGGCACCTCATCCACTCAGTCGCGGATTGAGCGCATCCCGCAGCCAGTCGCCCAGCAAATTCACCGCGAGCGACAGCAGCACCAGCACGGCGCCGGGAATGACCGAGATCCACCAGTCGCCCGAGAACAGGAACTCGTTGCCGACGCGCACCAGCGAGCCGAGCGAGGGCGTCGTCGGTGGAACACCGACCCCGAGGAAGGACAAGGTCGCCTCGGTCAGGATCGCGAGCGCGAGGTTGATGGTGGCGATGACCAGCACGGGGCCGAGCACGTTCGGCCTTATATGCTGGAACACGATGCGCAGCGGTCCGATGCCGGTGACCTTGGCGGCGAGCACGTAATCCTTGTCGCGCTCGATGAGCACGAGGCCGCGCACCGTGCGCGCATATTGCACCCAGAACGACGCCGCGATCGCGACGATCAGCACGGTGGTCGCCAGCGCGTCATGCGCGGAGCGATCCATCAGCGTGCGGCTCACGCCGTCGATCAGCAGCGCGATCAGAATCGCCGGAAAGCTCGACTGGATGTCGGCGATGCGCATGATCAGCGCGTCGAAAACGCCGCCGTGATAGCCGGCGATGAGCCCGAGCACGATACCGACGAGCGCCGCGAGCATCACGCTCACGCCGCCGACGTATAAAGACGTGCGCAGGCCGAAGATCACCGCCGAGAGCATATCGCGCCCTTGCGGGTCCGTGCCGAGCAGGTAGTGCTGGCCCATCATGCCGAGCGAGCCGGGCGGCAGACGCGCGTCGATCACGTTGGCGTTCGCCGGGTCCATCACGTCGTAGGGCGCGATCCATGGCGCGCCGGCCGCCGCCGCGACCAGCAGCACGGTGACCAGCAGCGCGATGATCGCGACCGGCGAATGGCGGAAATCATAGGCGAGATCGCCGTCCCACCAGCGCTCCGGCGCGACGACACGCTTCGGCGCAATGTGCTCCATGCTCATGCGCGCACCCGCGCCTGGACCATGCCGGTGCGTACACGCGGGTCGATCGCCGCATAGAGCAGATCGACGGCGAGGTTCACGAGCGCAAAGCCGAGCGCGATCATGACGAGATAGGCGGCGAGCAGCGGCACGTCGGCGAACTGAATGGACTGGATCACGAGGAGCCCGAGCCCGGGCCACTGGAACACCGTCTCCACGATGATCGAGAACGCGAAGACATTGCCGAACTGCAGTCCGATGATGGTGATGACCGGGACCAGTGTGTTCTTGAGCGCATGGCGGTAATAAACGGCGCGGTCGGTCAGGCCGCGCGCGCGCGCGAACTTGATGTAGTCGGCGCGCAGCACGTCGAGCATCTCGGCGCGCACGAGGCGCAGGATCAGCGTCATCTGGAACAGGCCAAGCGTCAGGCTCGGCAGGATCAGCGCCTTCAGGCCGCCCGGCGTCAGAAATCCCGTGGTCCAGCCGCCGAACGCGATGGTCGTGCCGCGGCCGAACGACGGCAGCCAGCCGAGCCAGACCGAGAAGATCAAAATGAGCACGATGCCGATCAGGAAGGTCGGCAGCGCGACGCCGACGAGCGAAAGCATCATCAGAACGTGGCTGGCGACGCTACGCCGGTGCAGTGCGCTCCACACGCCGAGCGGGATGCCGAGCGCGGTCGCGACCAGCATCGCGCAGAGAGAGAGCTCCAAGGTCGCGGGGAAGCGTTCCAGCAGCAGCCGCCCGACCGGCACACCAAAGCGATACGACACGCCGAGATCGCCGGACAGAACGTCGCGCAGGAAGTGCAGGAATTGCAGGATCACCGGATCGTCGAGGCCGAGCGTGCGGCGCATCGCCTCGCGATCGGCGAGCGTCGCGGCCTGGCCGACCATGTTGTTGACGGGATCGCCGACGTAACGGAACAGCGCGAAGGAGACGAGCGCGGCTGCGAGCACCACGACGATCGTCTGGGCGAGGCGCTGGACGAAGAACGATCCCACGGCGGCTCACTGTTGCGTCGTCATGGCCGGACTTGTCCCGGCCATCTCGCTTAAGGACGTGACGTGCCTTTAAGCGGGATGCCCGGCACAAGGCCGGGCATGACGGGGTAGAGGGCTCAATCCTCCACCTTCACCCATTTGAGCTCAAGGCTGTCATCGTTGCGCAGATGCACCGACACGCCCTTGCGCACGCCCCAGGCGAGCCCCGCCTGATGCAGCGGGATATGGCCGATCTCGTCCTTATGGATCGTGAGCGCCTCGCTGATCAGCGCCTGGCGCTTGGCCGGATCGATCTCCTTCTCGATCAGGTCGGTCAGCTCGTCGATGCGCTTGTTGGAGAAGCTGCCGACATTGTAGGTGCCGATCTTGTCCTTCGGCGTGTTGATCACATCCTGCAAGGTCGAATGCGCGTCGTAGCTCAACGGCTGCCAGCCGAGGATCGACAACGTGGTGTTACGCGAGAGAATCTTCTCGAAATATTTCGTCCGCGTCTGCGCCAGCAGGTTCACCTTGATGCCGATGCGCGCCAGCATGCCGACGATCGCCTGGCAGATCTTCTCGTCGTTGACGTAGCGGTCGTTCGGGCAGTCCATGCCAATCTCGAAGCCGGTCGGATAACCCGCCTCCGCCAGAAGCTTCTTCGACGCCTCCGGATCGAACGGCAGGCGCACGTCGAGCTTGGCGTCATAGCCGTTGATCCCGGGCGCCACCATCGTGCCGGCGATGTGCGAGGTGCCGCCCATGATGCGGCTCTTGATCGCCTCCATGTCGATCGCCTGGTAGAGCGCTTGGCGTACGCGCTTGTCCTTGAACGGGTTCTTCCCCTTCACGCTCGATTCGAGGAGCTCGTCGCGCGACTGGTCCATGTTGACGAAGATGGTGCGCAGCTCGAAGCCGGTGAGGAGCTGGTGCTTGCCGGTGCCATTGATGCGCGCCGCATCCTGCTGCGGCACCGGATAGACCATGTCGACCTCGCCCGAGAGGAGCGCGGCGACGCGCGTCGCGTCGGACTGGATCGGCGTGAAGTCGACCTCGGTGAGGTTGTCTTCCCTCGTGCCCCACCACGCGGGGTTGGGCACAAACACGGTCTTCACGCCGACCTGGCGCTCCTTGATCATGAACGGCCCGGTGCCGTTGGCGTTGGACGTCGCGAAGTTCTCCTGCTTGTTCTTGATGCTCGCCGGCATCGCGGCGTTGTTCTTCTCCGCCCACGCCTTGCTCATCATGTAGGTCGAGGTCGTCTGCATTGGCAGGATCGGGTTCGGCGTCGCCATGATGAAGTCGACGGTGAGATCGTCGATCTTCTTCACCTCGGTGACGCTCGCGACCGTGTAGGCCATGTCCGAGCCCTCGGCCTTCATGCGCTTGACCGAGAAGACCACGTCGTCGGCGGTGAACGGCTCGCCGCCGTGGAACTTGACGTTCGGCCGCAGATGGAAACGCCACGTGGTCGGGTTCGGCTGCTCCCACTTCTCGGCGAGCGCCGGCACGAGCTCGAGATTCTTGCCGCGACCGACCAGCGGCTCGTAGATCTGGCCGAGCCAGGAGAGCGTGAAGGTCTCGGCCAGCGCGTGCGGATCGAGCGAGGCCGGGTCGATCCGATAAGCGTAACGGAAGGTCTTTGCGTCCGCGTGGAACGCCGCGAGCGCCAGGCCGAGGGACAGCGTTGCAACCCTGAAGAGCTTCATCGGAAGTCTCCTACCTGCGTGACTGCGAGTAAACTTTTTTGAATTGTAAGCAAAAACCATGCCCAAATCATCATCCGGCTGCAAGTTGTCCGGCGGCAGGAGCGACGCTCAGGCGCCGCTCCATGGCGGCAGCGACGCGACGATTTTCGCCAGATAGTCCGGCCCGCCGAGTGCCATCCAGGTCGCGGCCGCCAGATTGGCGAACAGGATGCCGGTGCGGGTGTCGGGCTCATCGAACGTGTAGCGCGCCATGGCGGCGACGTTGAACATGCCGATCACCCGGTCGCCCCACCACATCGGCAGATAGAGCGACGAGCCGACGCGGCCCTTCGGGATGATCTGGCGGAACAGCTTGTCGGTGTCGGTGTTGGCGAGGAACGCCGGCTCGCCGGTGCGCACCGTGTTGCCCGGGCGGCTGTCGTTGATTCCGATGCGGGCGAGGCGCACGTCGAAGCCGTTGTCGACGACCAGCACCATGTGGTCGCGCGTCGGCGCGACGAAGAAGATGCCGGAGATCACGAAATCCGGGTCGCCCGGATTGATCGCGCCGGGGCGCTCGCGCGCGGCCGGATCGCCGACCGAGACGCGCGCGCATTCGGTGATGTTGAACAGCGCGGTCTCGGGATTCGTCTCGTTGCGGCTCACGGCCGCGGCTTGCGCGAGCCCGCGCGCGACGCGCTCATAATAGGCGATGTCATACGGCACGCTCGTCTCCATTCATGGGTGCGTTTGCGAGAGCTCGGCAACGACCATGTGCGCCGCGCGTTCGATCGCGGCCTTGTCGGCCTCGCTCCAGCGGCGCGCCGACTTCGCCTCATGGATCGAGACCCAGCCGTCGAGCCGCCCGTCGCGGATCACGGGCGCGAGCATCTGCGCCTTGACGCGGTAATGCATGCGCAGCTTCTCGGGCGCGGCCGGCCCGCTGGCAAAATCGTTCTGCACCAAGAGCCTGCGGTTTTGCTCCAGCCACTGCGCGGTCGCGGCGGCGCGATGATTGATCCCGCCGGCGCCGCGCATCGATTCCTCGCCTTGCGCCACGGCCTCGGCGACCACGTCATCGCTGTGAAAGCCGTAGAGCGGATCGTCGAGCCGCAGCGTCGCCCGGCTCGCGCCGGTCTCGCGCAACAGTTCGGCCAGCAGGGTATCGAACGTCTTGCGCAGCTCTTGCGCCCTCGTTGTCGGCATTTGCTCTCCTCAAGCCTCGACGCGCGCGCGCGACCACAGCGCCTCGGCGGCGCGCTGCGCTTCGGCGCGGATGCGCCCGGCATCCACCAGGGTGGGCGCGCCGTCGGCGGCGACCTGGCGGCCGTCGACGAAAACATGCTCCACGTCGCGCCCGCAGCCGTCGTGCACCAGCGTGCCGAGCGGATCGATCAGCGGCGTCAGGTGCGCGTGGCGGAAGTCGAACACCACGCAGTCCGCGAGATATCCCGGCGCGAGGCGACCGAGTTCGCCCGAGCGGCCGAGCGCCGCGGCGCCCGCTTGCGTCGCCATCGCGAAGGCATCGCGCGGCTGCCATTCATCCGACACGGAGCCGATCTGCAGCCGCGCGACCGCGAGCGCCCAGCGCATCGCCTCGGTCATGTCCTGCGTCAGATTATCGGTCGCGAGCGCGATCCGCACGCCGGCCTGTTTCAGCTTTGGCGTCGGCGCCATCGCGCCGCCCGTGGCGTTGCCCTTCGGCACATGCGCGACGGTCATCCCCGATGCCGCAAGCCGCGCGATGTCGTCGTCGGTCAGATAGATGCAGTGCGCGGCGATCAACCGGTCGGTCAGGAGCCCGACGCGTTCGAGCAATTGCGTCGGCGTGGCGCCGCTGCGCTTTGCGATCACGGCATTTTCCAGCTTGCTCTGCGACAGATGCGTCCAGACCGTGGCGCCGGTCTCGCGCGCGAGCGCGGCGACCTTTGTGAGCAGTGCGTCCGAGCAGGTGTCAGGCGCGTGCGGCGCCAGCATCACGTGGGTGCGGCCGTTGTTCGCGCCGTCCTGCGCCTTCATCAGGTCGAGCGTCGCCGCGATGCAGGCCTCGCCGATCGCCGGATCGTGGCGCCAGACGCCTTCGTGCACGCGCGTGAAATCCACGTCGTGAAAACGCGTGCACGACCATACCCGCAGGCCGAGTTCCGCCATCGCCGGCAGGGTGACATGCGCGTGCACGTAGCTGTCGACCATCACGGTGGAACCGAACGTCATGGCTTCGAGCGCGCCGAGCCGCGCAAGCGCGACCGCCTCGTCCTCGGTGATGTCGTGGCCGTGCGGGACGCCGCGCGTGTAGGCGGGCGCAAAACCCATGTCGAGCGCGACGCCGCGCATCAGCGACAGCACCGCATGGGTGTGCACGTTGACGAAACCGGGCGTCACCAGGCGGCCTTGCGCCTCGATCAGCCGTGCCGCCGGAATCTCGGGCGGCAATTGCCCGCGCGCTCCCGCGAAGGCGATGCGGTTTCCCGCAAGGCCGAGGACGCCGTCCTTGACGACCGGAGCGGCGGGATCGCCGGTCAGCAAGGTTGCTCCAACGATGGCGGTGTCGAAACGCATTCAGTCCATTGCGAGCTTGCTGCACCCGATCGGTCAAATCAGGATCCGCCGAACGGCCCTGACCGGCGGGCGATGTGACCCCTGGTTAAATTTTTTTACAAGAGATTTGTGAGCCCGAAGAAAAAGTTTTAACATCCATTCAAGCCGGGATCGCGCAGCAGCCTTGGACGTAAAGGAACGGGACGATGAATGGATTATCGCGTCGCGATCTGCTCAAAATTTCGGCAGCGACCGGCTTGGCTCCCGCCATGGGACTGTCCGGCGCCCAGCGCGCGCTCGCGCAGCAGGGCGAGCAGCTTCTCGTCGTCATGTGGGGCGCGGCCTGGATCGAGGTGTCGCGCAAGATCGTCGACGCCTATGTGGCCAAGACCGGCGACAAGGTCGCCTGGGAGCTGCACGCCGGCGGTGCGATGGCGATTGTCGCCAAGATCAAGCCGGCGTGGCCGCACGTGAACTACAATCTCGTGTCGGGCTGGGACCCGGTGTTCAGCGCCATGATCAAGGAAGACTGGGTGGTGCCGGTCACGCTCGACGAAATGCCGGCGCTGAAAGACATTCCGCCGGTGTTCTTCAAGAAGAACGATAAAGGAGAGTTGCTGACCGTACCGCTGTCGACCTCGGGCGCGTTCTGGGGCTACCGCACCGACCTCGTCGACAAGCCGATCGAGTCGATCGAGCAACTGCTCGAGCCGCGCTTCAAGGGCAAGCTGTGCGTGCCGTTCCCCGTCAACCTCACCGGCCTGCTGATGCTGACGCTCGCGATGCAGCGCGGCGGCAACGAGCACAGCATCGAGCCGGGCTGGCAGTTCCTCAAGGAGCTTGCCGAACGCGGCCAGATCGGGCGCGTGATCAACAATAATTCCGAATTCATCAACGCGATGAGCTCGGGCGAAACGTCAGTGGCGTTCTTCAACATCGGCGCGTGGACGCAGGTGCGCAAGCGCTTCCCGGTGAAGATTCTGAACAAGCTCAAGGACAACAAGGGCTTTCTGTTCAACGAAGGCTTCGCGGTGATCAAGAACGACGACCCGAAGAAGGTCGCGGCGGCGAAGCGCCTCGCCAACCACTTCGCAAGCCCGGAGATCAACGAGCAGTACAACTGGCCGCTCGGCGAAGGCCCGACCAATCCGAAGGCGAAGGCGAGCCCGGACATCGCCGACGTGTTCTATACGCCGGACGAGCTTTCCCAATACGCCTACATCGCGGACTTCGACTACATGTCGAGCCAGGTGGACGCCTGGGCCAAACGCTGGGAGCAGGAGATCGCGCCGCTGATCCGGAAATCCTAAGCGCGGATCGCAGCATGCCGACAACGACCTTGCGCTGGGCGCTGCTTGCTCCCGGGCTCGCGATCATCGCCGCGCTGCTGGTGGCGCCGATCGGATTCATGGTGGTGCAGAGCTTCCACCCGTTCGTCGCCGGTCGCGTCGGCTCGGGGAGCGGCTGGACGCTGACGAATTATGCGGAGCTGATCGGCCCGGCCTACGCGTTCTACTTCTACGACACGTTCCGCATCGGATTCATCGTGAGCGCGCTCGCCGTGGCGCTCGGCGCCCCGCTCGCCTGGACGGCGGCGCGCACACGGCGGCGGCCCTTGCGCGTAGCCCTCCTGGGGCTGCTGATCGGGCTTTTATTCATGAGCCTGGTGGCGAAGCTCTACGCTATCCAGATGACCTGGGGCTCGACCGGGCCGCTCGCCTTCTTCGGCACGCTGATCGGCATCCCGGCACGCAGCGCCCAATACGCCGAGGTGCAGGTCATGATCGGGCTGCTGCATTTCGTCCTTCCGGTCGCGGCGCTGATCCTGATCGGCACCTTCCAGAACATCAACCCGCGGCTCGAGGAGGCCGCCGCCTCGCTCGGCGCCGAGCGCGCGCGCGTCGCGCTCGACGTGACGATCCCGCTCGCGCTGCCGGGGCTCGTCTCCGCCTTCATGATCGCGTTTGCGATGTGCATCAGCAATTTCGTCGTCCCGCTCGTGCTCGGCCGCGGCGTCGTGCTGTTCACCACCAACCTGATGTACACGCGTCTCACCGAGATCGCGAACTACCCGAGCGGCGCCGCGATCGGCATCGTCATGCTGGTGCTCGCCGGCGCGATCGTCTGCACCATGACGCTGATCGCATCCCGGCTCACACCCGGCGCGCGCCCGTGACCTCGCCACGCGCGACCGCCAGCATCGCCGCCGACCGCGCGGCCGGCGCGTTGTTTCGCGTGCTGCTCGTCGGAACCGTCATCTTCCTGCTGCTGCCGATCGTGGTCTCGGTGTTCCTCTCGTTCGACGACCGCGAGTATCTCGGCGCGTTTCCGCCAAAAAACTTTTCGCTGCGGTGGTATCGCGGTTTCCTCGACAATCCCGCCTATCTCGACGGGCTGAAAAACAGCATCAAGCTCGCGCTCGTCGCGACACTGGTCTCGACCGCCGCGGGATCGGCGGCGGCGTTCGTTCTGTCGGAGGCGCGCTGGCGCGGCCGCGGGTTCATCGAGATGCTGTTCCTGTCGCCGAAATTCGTGCCGACGGTCGTGATTGGCTTTTCGATTCTCGGCTTTGCGGCCGCGATCAACGTGTTCGATCCGTTCACCCGCCTGGTGATGGGCCATATCGTCATCACGATCCCGTTCACAGTGCGCGCCACGCTCGCAAGCCTCGTCGGCATGCGCCGCAGCCTCACCGAGGCCGCGATCTCGCTCGGCGCGCCGCCGTGGCGGGCTTTCCTCGACGTGACGTTGCCGCTCGCGCGCACCGGTGTGATCGCGGGCGCCCTGATGGCCTTCGCACTCTCCTTCGACGAAGTCGCGGTCAGCCTGTTCCTGTCCGACGCCTTCACGCAGACGCTGCCGATCGCGCTGGTCGCCGAGATGCGGGCGAACCTCAACCTCACGGTCGCGGCGGTTTCGACCGTATTCGCCGCCGTCACGATCCTGGTGGTCGTGCTGCTGGATCGCCTCACCGGGCTCGACACCGTGATCGGACAGGGGCTGTACCGCTGATGGCCACCGCGGGCCTCGAACTGCAGAATGTCGTGAAACGCTTCGGCGCGGTCGCGGCCGTCGACGGCGCCTCGCTGACGGTCGCGACCGGAGAGATCGTCGCGCTGCTCGGGCCCTCCGGCTGCGGCAAGACGACCACGCTGCGGCTGGTCGCGGGCTTCGAGACGCCCGATGCCGGCTCAATCGCGATCGCCGGCGCGGACGTGGCGCGCCAGCCGGCCTTTCGTCGCGGCATCGGGCTCGTGTTCCAGGACTACGCGCTGTTCCCGCACAAGACCGTGGCGCAGAACATCGATTACGGGATGCGGCTGCGCGGTATCGCGGCAGACGCGCGAGCCGAGCGCCGCGCCGAGCTGTTGCGCCTCACCCGCCTCGAAGGCCTGGACGATCGCCGCCCCGCGGCGCTGAGCGGCGGACAGCAACAGCGCGTCGCGCTCGCCCGCGCGCTCGCGATCTCGCCGAAGCTGCTGCTGCTCGACGAGCCGCTCTCGAACCTCGACGCCAAGCTGCGCGAGGCCTTGCGCATCGAGCTGCGCGAGATCCTGTCGACGGTCGGCGCCACCACGCTGATCGTCACGCATGATCAGAGCGAGGCGATCGGCCTGGCCGACCGCATCGCCGTGATGAACCGGGGTCGCATCGAGCAGGTCGGCGACGCGCGCCAAGTCTACGAGCAGCCGGCGACGCGCTTCGTCGCCGAGTTCATGGGCCATTCGATCTGGTTCTCCGGCCGCCTCGACGAGAACCGCGCGACATTCGTCACCGACGACGGCCTGGTGTTTCGCCTCGACGCGCCGAAGACCGCCGGCACGCGCCTCGGGCTTTGCATCCGTCCCGAGCACGTGCACATGCCGCCGCGCGAGGGCGATGCCAATCGCGTGTCGGCTGTGGTCGACCGCGTCGACTTCCTCGGCGCCGAACTGATCGTCGCCTGCCGGCTCGACAGCGGCCGCGTCGTCCGCATCCCGATTCGCTCCGATGATTCATCCGTGCCGACGCCCGGCGACCGCGTCGCACTCGGCATCGCGCCGGCGCGCTGCCGGCTCGTAGCCGACAATCCGGACCTTCCGGCGGACTCACACCACACGAACTGAAGCGAGGACACGATGGACCTGATTTTGCGCAACGCACGGCTGATCGGCGCCGAGCAGCAGACGACCGACATCGGCATCATCGGCGGCAAGATCGCCGACGTTCGTCCGGGGCTCGCGGCCGAGGGCGAGACGATCGATTTGCAAGGCCGCCTCGTCAGCCCCGGCCTGATCGAGACCCACATCCATCTCGACAAGTCGTGCATCCTCGATCGCTGCAAGGCCGACAAGGGCGATCTCGAAGAGGCGATCGGCGAGGTCGCGCGGGTCAAGAAGGCGTTCACGCCGGAGGACGTCTACGCGCGGGGGAAGAAGACATTGGAGAAGTGCATCCTCAACGGCACCACGCACATGCGCACGCAGCTCGAAGTCGATCCCGGGATCGGGCTGCGTGGGCTCGAAGGCGTGCGTGCGCTGATCGCCGAATATAAATGGGCGATCGACGTCGAGATCTGCATCTTTCCGCAGGAGGGCCTGCTCAACAATCCCGGCACCGACGAACTGATGATCGCCGCGCTGAAGAGCGGCGGCAGCGTCGTCGGTGCCGCGCCCTACACCGACTCAAGTCCGCACGGCCAGATCGACCGCATCTTCGAGATCGCGCGCGAATTCGATATCGACATCGACATGCATCTCGACTTCGGCCCGACGCCGGACGAGCTCGATTTGCTTTACGTCTGTGAGCAGACCGAGAAGTTCAAATATGGCGGCCGCGTCGCGATCGGGCATGTCACCAAGCTCTCGGGGGCGCCACCGGCGCTGTTCGAAAGCTGCGCCAAGCGCATGGCGGAGGCCGGCGTGGCGCTCACGGTGCTGCCCTCGACCGATCTGTATCTCATGGGCCGCCACATGGATCACAGCGTCATGCGCGGCGTTGCGCCATCGCACAAGGCGTTGCATCACGGCGTGAACTGTTCGCTCTCCACCAACAACGTACTCAACCCGTTCACGCCGTTCGGCGACTGCTCGCTCGTGCGCATGGCCAATCTCTATGCCAACATCTGCCAGGTCGGTGCGCGCGGGGACGTCCGCGAGTGCTTCCACATGATCTCGAGCCGCTCCGCCAAGCTGATGAATCTGAAGAATTACGGGCTTGCGGTCGGCTGTTCGGCGGACTTCGTCGTGCTCGACGCGGCGAACCCCGAGGAAGCGGTCGCCGAGCTCGCGCCGGTGCTGTTCGCCTTCAAGCGCGGGCGCAAGACCGTGTCGCGCGAGCGCGCGGTGCTGCACCGGCCGCACTGAGGAAACTTGCGTTTGCGCCGCAAATGCGCGAATTCATAACAGGGGCACAATCTTTGCGCGTGAAAACACAAGTGCGAACCAGAGCGAAGATGAAAGAGCCGGAGATGCCCGCGCGGATGCCGGACACGCCGCGCGCGGAGCGCGTCGACAAGCATCTGCTCGAAGCGGTCGGCGCGCAGGTGAAGGTGCTGCGCCAGTCGCTCAACATCACGGCGTCGGAAGTCGCGCAGGCCGCGGGCCTCTCGGTCGCGATGCTGTCGAAGATCGAGAACGGCCAGACCGCGCCGTCGCTCGCGACGCTGCAGTCGCTCGCGGCAGCTCTCAATGTGCCGATCACGGCGCTGTTCACGAAATTCGACCAGAAGCGCGACGCGACCTTCGTGAAGGCCGGCCAGGGGCTCGTGATCGACCGGCGCGGCACGCGTGCCGGCCATCGCTACGAGCTGCTCGGCCATTCGGTGCATGCGCCGGTCAAGATCGAGCCGTTTCTCATCACGCTCGATGAAACGTCGGACGCCTATCCGATCTTCCAGCACGCCGGCTACGAGTTCATCTATATGCTTTCAGGCGAGGTCACATATCGCCACGCCGATCGCAGCTACCTGCTGCAGCCCGGCGACTCGCTGTTCTTCGACGCCGAGGCGCCGCATGGGCCGGAAGAACTGCGGCGGCTCCCATCGCGCTATCTGTCGATCATGGTGTCGATGCCATAGAGGCTGTCTTTCCTGGCATGAAATATTATTGACTGTTGGTTGACATCGACCGACCCCTCACTCACATTCAGCGGGGCGGGTGCGCGAGGCCTTGCATGTGCGGAATCGTCGGGCTGTTCCTGAAAAATCAATCCCTGCAGGGCGATCTCGGCCGCCTCACCGGCCTGATGCTGCGCGAATTGTGCGACCGTGGGCCGGACAGCGCCGGCTTCGCGATCTATGGCGGGCAAACTGAAGGCACAACCAAGATCTGCATGGTGAACCGCGATGGCGCGGTCGACTGGGCCGCCACCGCAAAGCGCCTCGCGGCGGCGATCGGCGCCGACGTGGCAATAGAGCGCGTCGAAGACCATGCGATCCTGCGCACGCGCGGAGCCGGGGACGTCGCGCGCAAATGGCTGATCGACAACGTACCGGCGGCGTACGTGCTGAGCCAGGGGCAGGCGATCGAGATCTTCAAGGGCGTCGGCAACCCGGCCGCCATCATGGATCGCCTCGAACTCGAAGGGCGTGCCGGCACGCACGCCATCGGCCACACCCGCATGGCGACCGAATCCGCGGTGACGATTGCCGGCTCGCATCCGTTCTCCACCGGCGACGACACCTGCCTCGTGCACAACGGCTCGCTCTCCAACCACAACCGCCTGCGCGAGCAGCTCGTCCGTCACGGCGAGCGCTTCCAGACCGACAACGACAGCGAGGTGGCAGCCGCCTATCTCGCGTCGCGCATGCGCCAGGGCGACACGCTCGAACAGGCGCTCACGCATGGGCTCGACGATCTCGACGGCTTCTATACGTTCGTGGTCGGCACACGCGACGGCTTCGCGGTGATCCGCGATCCGATCGCCTGCAAGCCGGCGGTGATCGCCGAGACCGACGACTGGGTCGCGATGGCGTCGGAATACCGGGCGATCGCGCCCTTGCCGGGCGTCGAGCATGCCGAGATGTGGGAGCCGGCGCCGGCTACCGTGTACGCATGGAGCCGAGCGGCCTGATGGCGCCCCGAATGGCTTCACCGATCGCGCGCGCGTCGCGCAATTCGGTCGTCGATCTTGCGGCGATGTCGCTGCGCGAGGCCAATCAGCTCCTGCACGACACCGATGGCGGCGATTTCCTGATCCGCAATCCGCGCGGCGCGCATTCGCTCGCCTGCGGCCTTGATGGCGATCTCAATGTCGTGATCGACGGCCATGTCGGCTACTACTGCGCCGGCATGAACAAGCGCGCGCACGTCACGGTGAACGGCAATGCCGGCACGGGCCTCGCCGAGAACATGATGTCGGGCTTCGTGCATGTGAAGGGCGACGCCTCGCAGTCGGCGGGCGCGACCGGATGCGGCGGGCTGCTCGTCATCGACGGCAACGCCTCGGCGCGCTGCGGCATCGCGTTGCGCGGCCTCGACATCGTGGTGAAGGGCTCGGTCGGGCACATGTCGGCCTTCATGGCGCAGGCCGGCAGCATCGTGGTGCTCGGCGATGCCGGCGACGCGTTCGGCGACTCGCTCTACGAGGCGAAGCTGTTCGTGCGCGGCAGCGTGAAGAGCCTCGGCGCGGATTGCGTACAGAAGGTGATGCGCGAGGACCACAAGGCGAGCTTGCGCAAGTTGCTCGACGCGGCGGGCGTCGGTGGCGACGTCGATGTCTCGGCGTTCAAGCGCTACGGCTCGGCGCGGCGGCTCTATCATTTCCACGTCGACAACGCGGGCCAATACTGATGGACGCGGACGGAAAGCGCCCCAAAACGCCGCCGCGCGCCTCCGCGACGTTTGACCGGCACGCGATCGCCGAGATCCACCGCGCCGCCGCGACCGGCATCTACGACATCCGCGGCTTCGGCGCCAAGCGCAAGCTGCCGCACTTCGACGACCTTCTGTTTCTCGGCGCCTCGATCAGCCGCTATCCGCTTGAGGGCTATCGCGAGCGCTGCGGCACCGACGTGACGCTGGGCAGCCGCCACGCCAAGAAGCCGATCACGCTGCAGATCCCGATCACGATCGCCGGCATGAGCTTCGGCTCGCTCTCGGCACCGGCGAAGGAGGCGCTCGGGCGCGGCGCAACGCTCGCCGGCACCTCGACCACGACCGGCGACGGCGGCATGACCGAGGAGGAGCGGCACCATTCCAAGACGCTTGTCTATCAGGTGCTCCCCTCGCGCTACGGCATGGAGCCGGACCAGTTGCGCAAGGCCGACGCGATCGAGGTCGTGGTCGGCCAGGGCGCGAAGCCCGGCGGCGGCGGCATGCTGCTGGGACAGAAGATCTCCAAGCGCGTTGCCGAGATGCGCACGCTGCCGGAGGGCATCGACCAGCGCTCGCCATGCCGCCATCCGGACTGGACCGGGCCGGACGATCTGGAGATCAAGATCAACGAGCTGCGCGAGATCACCGACTGGGAGAAGCCGATCTACGTCAAAGTGGGCGCCGCGCGGCCGTATTACGACACGGCTCTGGCCGTGAAGGCCGGCGCCGACGTCGTCGTGCTCGACGGCATGCAGGGCGGCACCGCGGCGACGCAAGAGGTGTTCATCGAGCATGTCGGCATCCCGACGCTCGCCGCCATCCGGCCGGCCGTGCAGGCACTGATCGATCTCGACATGCATCGCAAGGTGCAGCTCATCGTGTCGGGCGGCATCCGCAGCGGCGCCGATGTCGCCAAGGCCCTGGCGCTCGGCGCGGACGCGGTGTCGATCGGGACCGCCGCGCTGATCGCGCTCGGCGACAACGATCCGCGCTTCGAAGAGGACTATAGGAAGCTCGGCACCACGGCCGGCTCCTACGACGACTGGCACGAAGGCCGCGATCCGGCCGGCATCACGACCCAGGACCCGGAATTGACGAAGCGGCTCGACCCGGTCGCGGCGGGGCGGCGGCTCGCGAACTATCTCGCGGTGCTGACCTTGGAGGCGCAGACGATCGCGCGCGCCTGCGGCAAATCGCACCTGCACAATCTCGAGCCCGAGGATCTCGTCGCGCTGACGGTTGAGTCCGCCGCGATGGCGCAGGTGCCGCTTGCCGGGACGAATTGGATACCGGGGAAGTGATACACGGCCGTCATCCCGGCCGACCCCGGCCTTGAGCCGGGGGAGAGCCGGGATCCATAACCACAGGCCAGCGTGTGTGGCGAAATGGATCCCGGATAGCCGCTTCGCGGCTTCCGGGATGACAGCGGAGAAGAGGGGAGGCTTATGGCGTCATTTTGGGCTTACGCGAAAAAGAACGGCATCAAG
>CAYZMR010000056.1:0-17686 GCA_964479515.1 uncultured Hyphomicrobiales bacterium
TCCTTCATCTGCCAGAACTGCGGCGCCGTGTATGGCCGCTGGCAGGGCAAATGCGATTCGTGCGGCGAGTGGAACACCATCGCCGAGGAGGGCGCTTCCGCCGACCGCCGCACGCCCGGCCGGGCGCCGCGCAAGGGCCGTATCTTCGCGCTGGAACCGCTCGCCGGACAGGCGCACGAAGCCCCTCGCCTGCCTTCGGGTCTGCCCGAGCTTGATCGCGTCACCGGTGGGGGCTTCGTGCGCGGCTCGGTGCTCCTGATGGCAGGCGATCCCGGCATCGGCAAGTCGACGCTGCTGATCCAGGCCGCAGCCACGCTCGCGCGCACCGGCCACCGCGCGATCTATGTCTCGGGCGAGGAAGCGGTGGCGCAAGTACGCTTGCGCGCCGAGCGCCTCGGCCTCACCGACGCCGCGGTCGAGCTCGCGGCCGAGACCGCGGTTGAGGACATCATCGCAACCCTTTCGGAAGGCAAGACTCCTCGCCTCGTCATCATCGATTCAATCCAGACCATGTGGACCGACGTGGTCGACTCCGCGCCCGGCACGGTCACGCAGGTGCGCGGCTCCGCGCAGGCGCTGATCCGCTTTGCCAAGCGCTCCGGCGCGGCCGTGATCCTTGTCGGCCACGTCACCAAGGACGGCCAGATCGCAGGTCCGCGCGTGGTCGAGCACATGGTCGACGCCGTGCTGTCGTTCGAGGGCGACGGCGCGCATCAGTTCCGCATCCTGCGCGCGGTGAAGAACCGCTTCGGCCCGACCGACGAGATCGGCGTGTTCGAGATGACCGGCGCCGGTCTCAGAGAGGTGGCGAACCCGTCGGAGTTGTTCATCTCAGAGCGCGACCTCGGCAGCCCCGGCACCGCGGTGTTCGCCGGCATCGAGGGAACGCGTCCGCTGCTGGTCGAATTCCAGGCGCTGGTCGCGCCGACTTCGCTCGGGACGCCGCGCCGCGCCGTGGTCGGCTGGGACCAGAGCCGCCTCTCGATGGTGCTCGCCGTGCTGGAAGCCCATTGCGGCGTCAAGCTCGGCGGGCATGACGTTTATCTCAACGTCGCCGGCGGCCTGCGCATCCAGGAACCCGCCGCCGACCTCGCCGCCGCAGCCGCGCTCGTGTCCTCGCTGTCGGGCGCATCGCTGCCGCGCGAAGCAGTCTATTTCGGCGAAGTGTCGCTCTCGGGCGCCGTGCGGCCGGTCGCGCAGGCCGCCGCCCGCCTGAAGGAGGCCGCCAAGCTCGGCTTTACCCGCGCTTTCGCGCCCGAGTCGGCGCGCGGCGAGGCCGGCATGGAGAGCGGAATGGGCGTTACGGCAATCGATTCGTTAACAGAGCTTGTGGCGGGTATCGCCGCAACGGGTAGCCGCACGCGCAGCCCTGCGCGGATCGCGCGACAAGACGGATGACGCGGCGGGCGGCGCCCGCTATACACGGGCCGTGCTCGCGTATCCCCGATTCCGACGTCCTCGGGCGGCGCGATGGTGCGCTTCCAGGCGAGCTTGACGAGCGGTCGATGCCGATCACGTTGCTTGATATCATTCTATTGGTCGTCATGTTGATCTCGGCGCTGCTCGCGATGGTGCGCGGGTTCATGCGCGAGGTCCTCTCGATCGCCTCATGGGCGGCGGCAGCGCTCGTCACGGTATGGGCCTACCCGAAACTCAAGCCGATCGCGCTCCAGTATTTCACCAACGAGATCGTCGCCTCGGCGGCATCGATCGGCGTCGCATTCCTCGGCACGCTGCTGATCGTTTCGGTCGTCACGATCAAGATTTCGGACACCGTCCTCGACAGCCGCGTCGGCGCGCTGGATCGCTCGCTCGGGTTCCTGTTCGGCCTCGCGCGCGGGCTTGTGATCGTCGTGGTGGCGTTCCTGTTCTTCAACTGGCTGGTTCCCGACCGCAGCCAGCCCGAGTGGGTCAAGAACGCCAAATCGCTCGTGGTCTTGAAGAAAACCGGCGACACGCTGATGTCGATGTTGCCGGAAGACCCCGAGAATACCATCTTGAAGCGGTTGAAGCGGCCGAAGCCTGAAGATCAGGATCCGGACAATCCGCCGGGTGACCGGTCCAGTCTCGGCCTCCCGCCTGGTCCGCGTGTTGCGGCGTCGCACTGAAACAGAGTTTCCGATACGTCCGGGGTCTGAAAGGCGAACAGATGCAACAGCCAGATAACCGCCGGAACCCCGAGAGCGAGTTCGATCCCAATGCCGACCGCCTGCGCGAGGAATGCGGCGTCTTCGGCATTTTCGGCCATCCCGAGGCCGCCGCGATCACGGCGCTCGGCCTGCATGCGCTCCAGCATCGCGGCCAGGAAGCGGCCGGCATCGTCACTTTCGACGGCGCCCGCTTCCACTCCGAGCGCCGCATGGGCTTGGTGGGCGACACGTTCTCAGATGCCGAAGTGATCGCAAAGCTACCCGGCCATCTCGCGGTCGGGCATGTGCGCTATTCAACGACCGGCGAGACCATCCTGCGCAACGTGCAACCGCTGTTCTGCGAGCTCGACGGCGGCGGCTTCGCGGTCGGCCATAACGGCAACCTGACGAACGGCCTCACGCTGCGCAAGCAGCTCGTGCGCGACGGCGCGATCATGCAGTCGACCAGCGACACCGAGGTGATCCTGCATCTGGTGGCGCGCTCGCTGCGCAACCGCTTCATCGACCGCTTCATCGATGGGTTGCGCCAGATCGAAGGCGCCTATTCGTTCGTGGCGCTGACCAACAAGAAACTGATCGGCGCGCGCGATCCGCTCGGCATCCGACCGCTGGTGATCGGCGATCTCGACGGCTGTCCGATCTTCGCCTCGGAGACCTGCGCGCTCGACATCATCGGGGCGCGTCACGTGCGCGACGTCGAGAACGGCGAAGTCGTGGTGTTCGACGAGAAGGGCATGCACACGCAAAAGCCATTCCCCGCGATGGCGCCGCGGCCGTGCATCTTCGAATACATCTACTTCGCGCGCCCGGATTCGATCGTCGGCGGACGCGCCGTCTACGACGTGCGCAAGACCATGGGCGCGCAACTCGCGGCCGAAGCGCCGGTCGCTGCCGACGTCGTCGTGCCGGTGCCGGACTCCGGCGTGCCGGCCGCGATCGGCTACGCACAGGCTTCCGGGATTCCTTATGAGCTCGGCATCATCCGCAATCATTACGTCGGGCGCACCTTCATCGAGCCGACGCAGCACATCCGCCAGCTCGGCGTGCGGTTGAAGCACTCGGCCAATCGCGCCGTGGTCAACGGCAAGCGCATCGTGCTGATCGACGATTCGATCGTGCGCGGCACGACCTCGACCAAGATCGTGCAGATGATGCGCGACGCCGGCGCCACGGAAGTGCACTTCCGCATCGCTTCGCCGCCGATCACGCATCCGGACTATTACGGCATCGACACGCCGGAACGCGACAAGCTGCTGGCCGCGACCCACGACATCGAGGGCATGCGGCGCTTCATCGGCGCCGACTCGCTCGCTTTCCTCTCGGTCGAGGGCATCTATCGCGCCATGGGATATGAGCGGCGCGATCCGGAGCGGCCGCAGTTCACCGACCATTGCTTCACCGGCGAATATCCGACGCCGCTCACCGACCAGACCGCGCGCGAGCATTCCCCGCGGCAATTGTCGCTGCTCGCCGAGGCGAGCTGAAACGGCGGACGGCCGATGAAAGAGGTCACCGACAGCCGGGCGTTCAACGTTCTTTCAGTCGGCGACCCGGCTCCCTGGTTCCACCAGCGATCGAGCGCCAATCCGCGCTATGCCTTCGATACCGCGGGCGGACGCTACATCGTGCTCTGTTTCTATGGTTCGGCCGCGCAGGCGGCAGGCCGCGCCGCGATCGATGCCGTGATGGCGAGCGGGACGCGTTTCGACGACACGAATTTCGCGTTCTTCGGCGTGAGCACCGACCCCGGCGATGAGAGCGAGAAACGCGTGGCGGAGCGCATTCCCGGCATCCGCTTCTTCTGGGATTTCGACCGCCTGGTGAGCCGGCTCTACGGCGCAAGCCCGAAAGAGGGCGGCGATGCCTCCCGTTTTCGGCCCAATTGGATGGTGCTCGATCCGACCATGCGGATCATTGCGACGTTCCCGTTCGCCCGCGATGGCGGCGACCGCGCCGCGCTGTTCTCCTACCTCGATCGGCTCCCGCCGCCTGCCTCCTTTGCGGGCTTCGACGTCCAGGCGCCGGTGCTGATCCTGCCCAACGTGTTCGAGCGCGATTTCTGCGACAAGCTGATCGGCCTCTACGAGCAGCACGGCGGCGAAGAGTCGGGTTTCGTGCGCGAGATGAACGGCAAGACCGTGCTGCTGACCGATGCGGCGCACAAGCGACGCAAGGACTATGTCATCAGCGATCCCGAGTTGATCCGTCAGACGCAGTTGCGCGTGCGCCGGCGCGTCGTGCCGGAGATCCTCAAAGTGCATCAGTTCAAGGCGACGCGCATGGAGCGCTACATCGTCTCCTGCTATGCGGTCGAAGACGGCGGACATTTCCGCGCGCATCGCGACAACACCACCAAGGGCACGGAGCACCGCCGCTTCGCGGTGTCGATCAACCTCAATGACGAATTCGAGGGCGGCCGGATCAGTTTCCCGGAATATGGGCCGCGCGGCTTCAAGATGCCGGCCGGCGGAGCGGTCGTGTTCTCTTGCTCGCTGCTGCACGCTGTCTCGAAGATCACCAGCGGCCGACGCTATGCCTTCCTGCCGTTCCTCTATGACGACGAGGCCGCGAAGGTGCGCGAGGCCAACAACGCTCATCTCGGCGAAGGCATCAGCGCGTATCGGGGCGTGTGAGGGTTGACCCACCGCGAACCTCATGCTGAGGAGCCCGCGTAGCGGGCGTCTCGAAGCATCGTCACTTGCCGCCGTGCTTCGAGACGCGGTGCTGCGCACCGCTCCTCACGATGAGGCCGAATAATGCCCAAACCCCTCGCCGACCGTATCGCGCTCATCACCGGGGCCTCGCGCGGCATCGGACAGGCGACCGCGATCGCGCTCGCGAAGGCCGGCGCGCATGTCGTCGCGGTCGCGCGCACGCAAGGCGGGCTCGAAGAACTGTATGACGCGATCACGGAAGTCGGCGGCAGCGCGACTGGTGTTCCGCTCGACCTTAAAGACTACGACGGCATCGACCGGCTCGGCGCTTCGCTGCACGAGCGCTACGGCAAGCTCGATGTGCTGGTCGCAAATGCGGGCCTGCTCGGGAGCCTGTCGCCGCTCTCGCATGTCGAACCGAAAGTGTGGGACGACGTGATGGCGGTGAACGTCACGGCGAATTATCGACTGATCCGCTCGCTCGACCCGTTGCTGCAAAAATCCGATGCGGGGCGTGCGGTGTTTCTCACCTCGGGTGCTGCCTGGATGCCGATGGCCTACTGGGGACCCTATTCGGTGTCCAAGGCTGCGGTCGAGCTGATGGCACGCATCTACGCGGCCGAGACCGCGTCCACAAGCCTGCGCGTCAACGTGTTCAATCCCGGGCCGATCCGCACGCGCATGCGCGCGACCGCGATGCCGGGCGAAGACCCGATGACCCTCGACGTGCCGGAAAACGTCGCCGAAAAGATCCTCGACCTCTGCCTGCCGAGCTACACGAACACCGGCACGCTCTATAATTACCGCGTCAAGAAATTTCTCACCCACACGCCGCCGTCATAGCGCCCAGATCACGCTTTCGTCGCGCGCCAGGCGATCACCATCGCGGCGAGCAGCAGCAAGGCCGCGAGCAGGAACGGCGTGCCGGGCAGCGCGACGCCAAGCTCCGGGCGTATCGCCAGCGAGAACGACAACGTGAACAGGCCCGGACCGATCAGATTCGCGATCCCCATGACGCTCCCGTTCGCGCCCTGAAGCTGGCCTTGCTCATCGGCGCCGACCATCCGGCTCATGAGGCCGAGCGCCGCCGGGCTCGCGATGCCCCACAGCGCCATCAGCGGAACGCCGATCAGGAACATCATGCCGGTCGTGGCCGCGCCATAGATCGCAAATCCGATGGCGCCGAACAACAGCCCCACGATCAGCGCGCCCGGTTCGCCGAAGCGCGTGACCGCCGGCCCGATCAGCGCGCCCTGCACCACCATCGCGCAGGCGCCGACGCCAGCCATGACGAAGCCGACCATGCGTGCGTCCCAGCCGTAGCGGTAGCTCATGTAAAGCACGGCCATCGCGGGCAGCACCGCGTGCGCGAGACTTGCGAGAAAGTTCACGCTCGCGAGACTCATCAGTGCGCGGCGCGACCGCAGAAGATTGAGCGAACCGAGCGGATTGGCGCGCCGCCAGGAGAACGCCATGCGCTGCGCCCGCGACAAGGATTCCGGCAGCACCAGCAACCCGTAGAGAGCGTTGAGCAGGCTCAGACCCGCCGCGATCCAGAACGGCAGCCGCGGGTCGACCGCCCCGGCGATTCCCCCGAGCGCCGGACCGAACACGAAACCGGCACCGAATGCGACGCCGAGCCGGCCGAAGCGCGCGGAGCGCTCGTCCGGCGGCGTCACGTCCGCCACATAGGCAAAGGCTGTTGAAATGCTTCCCGCCGTGATGCCCGCGATCACGCGTCCGACGAACAGCAACCACAACGACGGCGCGACCGCCATCAGGACGTAATCGAGCCCGAGCCCGAGATTGGATATCAAGATCACCGGCCGGCGGCCGACGCGGTCCGACAGCGAGCCGAGCAGCGGCGCGAATAGAAACTGCATCAGGGCCCAGGCGCTGCCGAACAGGCCGAGCACCTCGGCCGAACCCGCCGCGTCCCCTCCCATGAACGACACGACCAGGCGCGGCAACACCGGGATAATGATGCCGAGCGCCAGCATGTCGAGCAGCACGGTGATGAAGATGAACACGAAGGCGGCACGGCGCGGCGTCGCCACCACGGGTGTCGATACGCTCATCGTTTGCGTCCCCGCCCCGCGTAGGGATTCTCCTTCTCGCGCAAGGTCAGGCGGAGCGGCACGCCGGGAAGATCGAAAGCCTCGCGCAAGGCGTTCACCAGATAGCGCTGATAAGCCTCGGGGATCGCATCGGCGCGCGTGCAGAACAAGACGAAGCTCGGCGGGCGGGTCTTGGCCTGCGTCATGTAGTTGAGCTTGATGCGGCGTCCGCGCACCGCGGGCGGTGGATGCGTGTCGAGCGCGTGGCCGAGCCAGCGATTGAGGGCATTGGTGGCGACACGGCGGTTCCAGACCGCGTGGATGTCCACGACCGCCTGCATCAGGCGGTCGAGGCCCTCGCCGGTGAGGCCCGAAACCGCGACGATCGGCACGCCCTTGACCTGCGGCAACTCGTAGTCGGCGGATTCCTGCAGCTTGGCGGCAGCGCCTGGCTTGTGCTCGGCAAGGTCCCACTTGTTCATGCCCAGCACCAGCGCGCGGCCCTCGCGCTGCACGAGATCGGCGATGCGGATGTCCTGTTCCTCGAACGGATGGCCGGAGTCCATCAGCACGATCACGACTTCGGCGAAGCGGATCGCGTTGAGGGTGTCGGCGACCGAGAGTTTCTCCAGCTTCTCGTCGATGCGCGCGCGCCGCCGCATGCCAGCCGTGTCGAACAGCCGAAAGCCGCGGCCGCGCCATTCGTATTCGACCGCGATGGCGTCGCGCGTGGTCCCGGCTTCGGGACTGGTGAGCAGACGCTCCTCTCCGACGAGGCGGTTGATCAGCGTCGACTTGCCGACATTCGGCCGGCCGACGACGGCAACGCGGATCGGCCGATCCGCCGCGTCATCCTCGGCCTCGTCCACGTCATCATCATCGCTCGGCTTTTCAGTCTGCGCGGGCAACGCCACGCGCAGCGCCTCGTACAGGTCGGCCAAGCCCTCATTGTGCTCCGCCGAGATCGAGACCGGATCGCCGAGGCCGAGCGCATAGGCTTCCAGCGCGCCCGCAACGCCGGCCTTGGCCTCGCTCTTGTTGGCGACGACGATGACCGGCTTGCCGGCGCGGCGGACGAGTTGCGCAAAGGCGCGATCGGTGGGCGTGAGGCCCGCGCGCGCGTCGAGCACGAGGAACACCGCGTCGGCGCCGGCAATCGCGACCTCGGTCTGGGCGGCCATGCGGCCGCTCAAACTCTCGGCCGACGCTTCCTCGAAGCCCGCGGTGTCCACCACCGTGAACTCAAGATCGCCGAGGCGAGCCGCCCCTTCGCGCCGGTCGCGGGTGACGCCCGGCCGGTCGTCGACCAGCGCGATGCGCCGGCCGACCAGCCGGTTGAACAGGGTCGACTTGCCGACATTCGGCCGGCCGACGATCGCGACGGTGAAGCTCATGGGACAGGCGGAGCACGGGTGATCCCCGCCGCGCAACCTTAATGTTCGAGCATGATCTTAACCGAAAACCGTTTCCCACCCCGGATCAAGTCCGGGGCAGGCCTTTTGGGATCATGCTCTATCGCGTCTGGGGCGGCGGGGCCTGGCTCGGCCAGGTCGGCTGCGAGCCCGGGATGGTCGGCCATGCGGCGGTGTTCTGCTGCGGTGGCGGAGACGCCGGCCAGGCGGCGGCGGGCGGCGGCGAGGCATCCTGCACGGGCGCGGCCTGCTGTGGTTGCGGTTGCGCGGCCTGAGGCGCCGGCGCCTTCGGCTTCGGCCGCGCCGCGATCTTCTTCGGCTTCGGCTTGACCTCTTTCTTCTCGGCAACCTGAGGCGGCGGCTCGGCCGGCGGCGTGTAGCCTTTCACAAGCTCGGGCGGCACGCCTTGCGGCACGCCGGGCGTGCCCTCCGGAAACACCGCGCGACGGTCGCCCTGCAGCGGCTTCTTGCCGGCGCCCATGATGTCCCAGTCCTGGAACTTGTCGAGCGGATCGAAGGAGTCGCAACCGCCGAGCGCCAAAGCCAGCGCGAACGCGGCCGCGGTCAGGATCGTTTCACGGCGCATCTTGTCCTCAACCCTTTTCGCGCGCGCCGGCAAGCGCGATCAGCACCTCGATGCGCTGACGCACGCCCGAAGGTGTCTCGGCATCGGTGGTGATCATGTCGAACCAGCGTTTCGCCGCTCCTTGATCGCCGGCACGCCAGGCGGCGAATGCGAGCAGCTCGCGCGCGGTGTGGCGGAAAGTGCTGTCGGGCGTGGTGAGCGGCTCGAGCCGGGCGGTGAGATCGGGGAGCGGCGCGGTGTCGACCAGCAGCAGCCCCGCGCGCACCGCGGCGAGGTCCTGCAGCGTACGCCCGAGGCTCGAATCGGAGGCAAGCGCGTCATAGGCCTTCACGGCGGCGGCCTGGTCGGTCGGCACCAGCGCGGCGGCTTCGCGAAAGCGCGCCAGCACGCGATAGCCCGCGCTTCCATCGGCTGCGACCTTGGCGAAGGCGGCCTGCGCCTCGGCGGATTTGCCCTGGTCGGCGAGCGCGACCGCGGCCTCGAAGGCCGTGCCGGACTCGGCCGCCTTCTTTCCCTGCCACCACTCGTATCCGCGCCAGCCGCCGACACCGAGCACGACGAGCACCGCGACCGCGATGATGAGCCCGCTGTGACGGTCCCAAAGCTGCTGCAACCGCTCGCGACGGACTTCTTCGTCGACTTCGCGGAAAATACTGTCCGACACGTAGCCTCTCTTCCAAACCTTAAGGCGCAGCCCGGCGGCATCAATTCGCCAGCCGGTAAGGCCTTAACCCCTGCGGGCGCGTAACCTAACGATGTGGCAACGCCGTGGCAAAGGTTCTGGCCAGACCGGATGAAGTTAACATTTTCCCCCGCCCGGTCAGCGGCTTGGAGCCAGAACCTTGCGCCTCGCCTTGACCCAGCGGACAGGGGGCGGACATATGCGCTGACCGCCCGGCACAGAGGCGGCGACCGGGAGGACTTGATGCACCGGCTGATCGCGCTTGCCTTCGTTGTGGCGCTGTCCACCCTCGCCGTCGGGCCCGCGGCCGCGCAGGATTGGCCGACGCGGACCGTCCGCATCATCGTGCCGTTCGGCGCGGGTGCGACCCCGGACACCATCGCAAGGCTCATCGCCGACCGGCTGCAGCAGAAGCTGGGGCAGCCCTTCATCGTCGAAAACAAGCCGGGCGCGAGCGGCATGACCGGCACCGACGCCGTCGCCAAGGCCGAGCCCGACGGCTACACGATCGGCGTGTCGATTGGCGGGCCGCTCGCGATCAATACGCTGCTGTTCTCCAAGATGCCGTACGACCCGCGCAGGGAGCTCGCGCTGATCACCGTGCTGACGACGCAGCCGAGCGCGCTCACCGTGCCGGCGAGCCTCGGCGTGAACAGCGTCGCCGAGCTGGTCGATCTGTTGAAGAAGAATCCCGGCAAGTACAATTTCGGCTCGATCGGCAACGGCTCGCTGTCGCACCTCGCCATGGAGGCGATCGCGCAGAAGAGCGGCACGCAGATCGTGCACCTGCCCTACGGCTCCTCGCCTCAGGTCATGCAGTCGCTGATCCGCGGCGACGTGCAGATGGCGGTGATGCCGGCGATCTCGGTGACGCCGCATGTCGCAAGCGGCGCGGTCAAGATCCTCGCGATCAGCAGCGCGAAACGCTCGCCATTCCTGCCCGACGTGCCGACCTTGAAGGAGGCCGGCATCGACGTGGAGGCGGACGCGTGGAACGGATTGATCGCGCCGGCCGGGACCCCACAGCCGATCCTCGACAAGATCCAGCGCGCGGTCACCGAGGCGCTCCAATCGGACGAGTTGAGAGCGAAGTTCGCCGCGCAGCTCATGGAGCCCGTGGGCAACTCGCCGGCGCAATTCCGCGCGCTGATCGATGCCGATCTCGCGCGCTGGTCGCCAGTGATCCAGGCGGCGAACATCAAGGTGAATTAGCCGCGCTTGCAGCCGGTCATAGTGCCACACGAGGGGGCTCCTCCACGCTCGCACTTCGTCCGCGGACTAGCAGGTATGCACCCCGCGCTCGTTACGGCGATTTCATGGAACGGCGGCTTTGTGGCGTCGGTTGTTCGGGCGGCGCAGGACCCGCGCTGTAAAATACAGGAGAAAAAAAATGAAAAAGCTTGTTTTGGCGGCGGCGTTTGTCGCGCTCGGGACTGGCGCCGCGATGGCGTTCGGACCGAGCCCCTCGGACGCGGACCCGCCGGGCGCGCTCTTCGCCTCGAAGCCGGGCGGCGTGGATCACGTTCCCTATGCGATCCAGGAAATGACCGGCGCGCCGGTCGGGTTGAGATCGCACCACCACATGGGCAGCCAGTCGGCCGGGCTGCGTGCAATCGTACGCTAAGCGTCCGAAAAGAAGACGCATGAGATGCCGGGCCTCACGAGACCCGGCATCTTCGCTTGATCCATACGTCTCGCGGCGTGTCGCATCGCGGTCGGCGACGCGTTCGCCTACGCCGCCTTGACCTCCATCTCCTCGCCGATGTCGACCGGGTGCGCCATCACCTGATGCAGCTTCTCGGCGTCGAGCTCGCCTTCGGAGCGGCTGATCACCACGGTTGCGACGCCGTTGCCGATCAGGTTGGTGAGCGCGCGGCATTCGCTCATGAACTTGTCGATGCCGAGCAGGATCGCGATCGACTGGATCGGGATGTCGGGTACGATCGCCAAGGTCGCGGCGAGCGTCACGAAACCCGCGCCGGTCACGCCGGAGGCGCCCTTCGAGGTGATCATCGCGATCACCAGGATGCCGAGCTCCTGGCCGATCGTGAGTGGCGTGTTGGTCGCCTGCGCCAGGAACAGCGTCGCGAGCGTCATGTAGATGTTGGTGCCGTCGAGGTTGAAGCTGTAGCCGGTCGGGATGACGAGGCCGACCACCGACTTCGACGCGCCGAGCCGCTGCATCTTCTGGATCATCTGCGGCAGCACGGTCTCCGACGACGAGGTACCGACGACGATCAGCAGCTCGTCCTTGATGTAGGCGATGAAGCGGATGATCGAGAAGCCGGAGAAACGCGCGATCGCGCCGAGCACGACCAGCACGAACAGCGCGCTGGTCGCGTAGAACACGACGACCAGGTAGATCAGATTCCAGAGCGAGCCGAGCCCGAACGCGCCGACCGTGAACGCCATGGCGCCGAACGCGCCGAGCGGCGCGGCGCGCACGATGATCTTGATCACGCCGAAGAAGATCTTCGCCATCGCGTCGATCACGCCGGAGATCTTCTCGCCGACCTCGCCCATACGCGAGATCGCAAAGCCGGTGAGGATCGAGACGAGCAGCACCTGCAGCAGGTCGCCGCGCGCGAGCGCGCCGAAGAAAGAATCCGGCGGGATGATCGCCATCAGATGCGCGACGATGCCGTCCTCCTTGGCACGGGTGACGTAACTCGCGACCTCCTTGGCGTTGAGCGTGGCCGGATCGATGTTGAAGCCTTTTCCAGGCTGGAGCACCTCGGCGACGATAATGCCGATCACCAGCGCGAAGGTCGACACGACCTCGAAGTAGATGAGCGCCTTGAGGCCGACGCGGCCGACCTTCTTCAGGTCGCTCATCGACGAGATGCCGTGCACCACGGTGCAGAAGATCACCGGCGCGATCATCATCTTGATCAGCGCGATGAAGGCATCGCCGAGCGGTTTGAGCGCCTTGCCGAGGTCGGGATAGAAATGCCCGACCAGCACGCCGATGACGATCGCGATCAGCACTTGCACGTACAAGATCGTGTACCAGGGCTGATGATGCGCGGCCGGCGACGCGGTGACGCTTGCGGTGGCCATGGACGTGCTCCCTTTAGCGCCGCTCTATAAAAAGCGAAGGCGGCCTTGCGTTACCGCGAAGTGTGCCACGGCACGGAATGCGGCGGAAGCCGTAAGGGGCATGGCTGATCCGCTCGTCCCCGCGAAAGCGGGGACCCAGGGCCAAGAACTGGATTCCCGCTTTCGCGGGAATGAGCGGAGATTGCCTACACCACCGGCGAGCGGCCGCCGTCGACGTTGATCGCGGTGCCGGTGACGTAGGAGCCGGCGTCGGAGACGAGGAAGCAGGCGAGATTGGCGAACTCCTCGGCCTTGCCGATGCGGCCGAGCGGAATGTCCTTCTCCATTCCGGCGATGTACTCCTTCAGCGGCACGCCTTTCTTCTTCGCGGCCTGGACGTGCTGATCAGCCTCGATCAGGCCGACGAGCATCGCGTTGACCAGAATGTTGTGCGGCGCGCCCTCGCCGGAAAGAACCTTGGTCAACGCCATGCCGGCCGCGCGCGAGATCGAGGTCGGCGCGGAGTTCGCGCGCGGCGCCTTGGCGCCGATGTTGAGGATGTTGATGATGCGGCCCCACCGTCGCTCCTTCATCTGCGGCCAGACCAGGCGATTGAGCCGGATCGCGGCGAACAGTTTCAAGTCGAGATCGGCCTGCATCACCTCGTCGGTGAGCTTCTCGAACGGACCGGTCGCCGAGGTGCCGGCATTGTTGATCGCGATGTCGAGCTTGCCGAAGGCCGCCATCGCGGCGTTGTAGGCGCTCTCGACGCCGGCCGCGGTGCCGACATCGCCTTGCGCGCCGATCACGCGGCCTTTTGCGGTCTGCTCGATCTGCTTCACGGCGGCATCGAGCGCCTCGCGCCCGCGCGACACGATCGCCACATCGGCGCCGGACGCCGCAAAGCGCGTCGCGATGGCAAAGCCGATGCCCTTGGAGCCCCCGGTGATGATGGCCGAACGGCCCCTGAGCGAAATTTCCATGTGGTGCGTGCTCCCGATTTTGTCATGCGCCGCGCCTTCAGTGGCGCAGCGTCTCATACTGCTCCGGTTTGAAGCCGACCAGCAGCTTGCCGCCGGATAGCTCGAGCACCGGCCGCTTGATCATCGAAGGCTGCGCGAGCATCAGGGCGATCGCCTTCTTCTCGGTCAGGCCTTCCTTGTCCTTTTCGGGCAGCTTGCGGAAGGTCGTGCCGGCGCGGTTGAGCAGGGTTTCCCAGCCGACCTTCCTCACCCAGCCTTCGAGCTTACTCTTGTCGATGCCGGCGCTCTTGTAGTCGTGGAAGGCGTAAGCCACGCGATTGTTCTCGAGCCACGCGCGCGCCTTCTTCATCGTGTCGCAGTTCTTGATCCCGTAGATCGTGATCGTGCCCGTACTCATCACGCAAGCCTATCACGTCACCGTCGCGCCGCCGCCGGCTCTTCGGCGATCTCGACCTTGCGATCGTGGCCGACCAGCAGCGTGACGACACCCGCGAGCACGTAGGCGCCCGCGAGCGCCACGAGGCCGGCGGTCGTGCTGCCGGTCATGTCCTTGAGCCAGCCGACCGCATAAGGTCCCGCGAAGCCCCCGATGTTGCCGATGGAGTTGATCAGCGCGATGCCGCCGGCCGCGGCCGTGCCGGTGAGGAAGGCCGTCGGCAGGGTCCAGAAGGTCGGCAACGCCGCGTAGGTCGCCATCGCGCAGACAGTGACCGCGACGGCGCCCCACACCGGATCAGTGAAATAGGCCGCGGCCGCGAGCGCGACGCCGCCGAGGATCGCGGGCCCCGCGACGTGCCAGGTGCGCTCGCCCGCGACGTCGGAGCGGCGCGTCCACCAGATCATCGCCACGACGGCGAGCGCATAGGGCACGGCGACCAGGTAGCCGGTCAGCGTGTTGATGTTGATGCCCGTTGTGGCGTCGAGCTTCATCGTGGTGGCGACGCCCTTCACGATGGTCGGCAGCCAATAGCCGAGGCCGTAATTGCCGCACACGAGGCCGAAATAGACGAGCGAGAGCGCGAGCACGCGCGGATTGGTCAGCGCCTCTTTCAGCGAAAAGGTGCGGGCGGCCTCGCGATTGCGCGCCTCGGCGGCGAGCTTGGCGTTGAGCGCGTCACGCTCGGCGGGCTCGAGCCACGGCGCGTCGTCCGGCTTGTCGAGCAGATAGCCGAGCACGAAGAAGCCGACCAGGATCGAGGGCACGCCCTCGATGACGAACAGCCACTGCCAGCCCTTAAGCCCGCCGGCACCCCCGAAATGATCGAGGATCAGCCCCGAGACCGGCGCGCCGATCACCGACGACAGCGGGATCGCCGCCATGAACAGCCCGACCCAGCGCGCCCGCTCGGCGGCCGTGAACCAATAGGTGAGATAGAGGATGATGCCGGGGAAGAAGCCGGCTTCCGCGACGCCAAGCAGGAAACGCACGACGTAGAAGCTGTAGGGTCCGACGATGAAGGCCATCGCGGTCGAGACGATGCCCCAGGTGATCATGATGCGCGCGATCCACATGCGCGCGCCGAACTTCTCGAGCAACAGATTGCTCGGCACCTCGAAGATGAAATAGCCGAAGAAGAAGATGCCGGCGCCGAAGCCGAACATCTCGGCGGAAAAGCCGAGATCCTTGTTCATCGTAAGCGCCGCGAACCCGACATTGACGCGGTCGAGATAGGCCACGAAGTAGCACAGCATCAGAAACGGGATCAGCCTGCGGGCGATCTTGTCCGACGCGCGCTGCGTGAGACTTTCCATTTGCCTTCCTCCCAACGTCCCGGCCGGCTTTCGCGGTGCGGGTTGATGCGCCGACCTTGGCCCGGCGGGCCAGGAGACTGCCCGTGGCCGGCCGGCGCGCCTATATGCGCGACGGAATGGCTGCCCGTCCAGGGACGCTGATCGGACCGGCGCCCTACCCGTCTGCTCAGTCCGGTCGCAGGCTGCAAACAATTTGCGCCTCCGAACGGGCAGGATTTGCGCCGTTCGATATTTTCTCGCGGCGGCGGTTGTGCTAGATTAACGTTGAGTAGAAGCGGTCAGGGCCTCAGGCCCGGGACATTGCTCGGCAAAGATCGATCCGTCGTTCTGGGGCCAGCATGCCGCGCACTCTTTCCCCAAATCCGTCCGCGGCACGACGCACGGCCCGATTGGACCGCGGCGGCTCTGTTCTTTGCCCATCGCAACCTGGCAACCGCCACCCCAATCGATGGAGATCAGCATGAACACGAACGCCGCCTACGGGCTCGCCGAGTTGAACAAGGAGAAGACCTTCGGAGGCATCGGCGGAACGAAGGCCCGCAACGTCCCGCGCATCGACATGAGCAACTTCGAGGCGCGCAAGGGAGAGATCGCCGATCAGCTCTGGAACGCCGCAACCGACATCGGCTTCTTCCAGCTCGTCAATCACGGCATCCCGCAAGCGCAGGTCGACGAAGCCTTCGAGATGACCGAGCGCTTCTTCGCGCTTGCGCCCGCCACCAAGGCTCAGCTTCCGCTGCGCCCCGGCACGAATGCGGGCTGGGAATACAAGAGCCAGGTGCGGCCTTCGACCGGGACCGCCGACCAGAAGGAGTCCTACCAGATCACGCTGCCGCGCATGCCGGGCCTGTGGCCGAGCGGCGACGCGCTGCCGGGCTTCAAGGCCGTGATGCTCGCCTTCGAGCGCGCGAACTGGGCGCTCGGCATGAAGGTGCTCTCATGCTTCGCGCTCAAGCTCGGCTTTGCGCCCGACTTCTTCACCGACGCGCACGACCCGCAATCGCCCGAATACCAGAGCACGCTGCGGCTGCTGCATTACCTGCCGATGGTCGACGCGAAGCCGGAGGATTACGGCGCGTGGCGTGCCGGCGCGCACACGGATTTCGATTGCCTGACCCTGCTGCATCAGCGCACCGGCCAGGGCGGCTTGCAGCTCTGCCCCGGCAAGGAATCCGCGAACCTGGAATGGACCGACGTCGAGCCGCTTCCGGGCGTCGTCACCTGCAACATCGGCGACATGCTGATGCGCTGGAGCGACGACAAGCTCCTGTCCACGCTGCATCGCGTGCGCATGCCGCGGCCGGACGAGTATCTGGGCCCGCGCTACTCGCTGCCGTTCTTCTGCCAGGCCAACAAGGACGCCATCATCCAGGGGCCGGGCAAGACCTACGCGCCGATCACCGCGCACGACTATCTGCAGCAGCGGATCGCGGCGAACTTCGCGAAGTGAATGTTGCGGGTCGCAGACGGCGATCGGATGGCTGTGCGTCGTGAGCGCAGCCCTCCTTCGCGCATCATACCGCGCTCAACGGTTCACTTGCCGTCGTCGAGGCTCACGATCACCGCCGCGTTGGCGATGAGGATGGAATCGCCGCCGCTTTCGGCCGGAATTTCCAGACCCCCTTTGACCGCCGTGACGGTCACGGTGCCGTAGGGGAGTTCCTTTGCGACAGCCGATGTGTCGACGCCGTCCGGGTTCGGCACGCCGATCGTCACATCAACGAACATGTCATGCGGCGTCTTTCCCAGCATGCGGACGAAGCCGAGGCTGGAATGGCGGATCGCGTCCGAGACCGCGCGCTTGGCGGCCTTGGTGGCGTCGCGTCCGTGAACGTCGACGCCCATGCCCATCTCGGTGATGCAGCGCACGCGTGCCATTGGTTCTGTCTCCGTCGATCCGAACGGTGTCCCGAGCAAACTAAGCAATCTCCCGGAGCCCGCGCCAGCCGCTCTCGCAGAATATCGTATCGCTACCCGCGCTGTTTCGCGGCGACGATCCTGGCGAGGGGGTTGGGCTGCGGGTCGCTGACCCTCAGCAGCGTATTCTGATCGCGATGCGCGAAAGGGGCCGTCCGGCCGTGCACCGTCAACACCGTGTCGGTGACATAGCTCCACGATCCATCCGGATTGAACGTGATCTCGATGCGGTAGCTGTCCGTCTGGAACGCATATTCGAGGAAGGCGGTCGAGCAGATGCCATATTGCGTCTGTCCGCGCGTCGCCGTGAGCACCAGCCGGTCCGCGTCGGGGGCGGCCTGGCCCGACGCCATCGCAACCTGCCCGCGCGGAATGGCGAGCGTCTGAATCACCAACCCGGTCGCCGGCTCCCACAGCCAATAGCCGACCTGATCGTGGAAGGTGATGTCCTCTT
>CAYZMR010000057.1:0-15696 GCA_964479515.1 uncultured Hyphomicrobiales bacterium
GCCAAAAGCCACAACGGAACCCCCGGCCTCACCGCCGGGGGTTCTGCTTTTGGGGGACACCGCCTGCGATCATATGCGGGATTGACAACCCGGACAAAGTTGTCCTCGCACCTCTGTTGCATTCCTGCATCAGAGCACTTGTCGAAAATCGAAAAGAAAATTGAAATCAAAGACTACCGTACATGTGTTCGGCCGCGAATTCGAACGAAATCGAGCATTTTCGCGATTTGCATAGCAGGCCTGTCATTGACAGCTGCATGCACGGGCGGGTCATTTTCGCAGCGTTGACGCAGCCCTTGGCGGGCACGGATGGCGACAGAGTGACTTCTGGTAGAGTGGAATGCCCTATGCAGCTTGCGGCTAAGTGTCGCACCCTCAGTTCTCGAGCGCCAACGGCCTCCGGCCCTCGCAACCGTGTACCCGTCCCATGCCAAAGGCCAAATTGACGCCCGGATTCGTCCGGAGCGCCGGATGTCCGTCCGGCCGCCCCAAGGTCGATTTTTTCGACACGCAGCAGCGTGGCCTGATGCTTGAGGTCAGGGCGTCCGGCGGCAAGACGTTCTACCAGCGCTACACCGACAGCCACGGCCGCGAACGCCAGTTCAAGATCGGCCCCGCCGACGTCATCACGCTCGAGCAGGCGCGCCGTCACGCGCGCACGGTCTTCGCCCATGCGGTGCTGGGCGACGATCCCCAGGCGCGCCGCCGCGAGCTGCGCGCCACCCCGACGCTCAACGAGTTCGTGCGCGAGCGCTACCTGCCGCACGTCAAAAGCTACAAGCGGAGCTGGCAGACCGACGAAACAGTGCTGCGCATCCACATCCTCCCGGTTCTCGGCGCGCTCGCGGTCGACGAAATCACCAACGAGGCGATCGCCGAGATCATGCGGGCGATGCGCGCGGACGGCTACGCCTCCGGCACCACCAACCGCGTGCTCATCCTGATTCGGTTCCTGTTCAACCTGGGCCGTAAATGGAAAGTGCCAGGCATGAGCCAGAACCCGACGCTCGGCCTGAGCACGGCGCCCGACGTGCATCGCGACCGATTCCTCACGAGCGAGGAGACGCAACGCCTCCTCGCCGCCATCGCGGCCGACGAAAACCGGACCGCGGCCCAGGCGATCACGCTGCTGCTGCTGACCGGTGCGCGCCGCAACGAGATCACGCAGGCACGCTGGGATTATGTGAACTTCGACAAGCGCGCGCTCTTGGTCCCGCTGTCGAAATCCGGAAAGCCGCGCACGATCGCGCTCAACGAGCAGGCACTCGATCTCTTACGCGCGGTGCCGCGCATCGCCGGCAATCCGTACGTCTTCCCGTCCGAGGTCACCGGCCGGCCGTGCGCCTCGCTGTATTTTCCGTGGGACCGGATCCGTCAGCGCGCGGGCCTCTACAGCGTGCGTCTTCACGACCTACGCCACTCATTCGCGAGCTTCCTCGTGAACCAGGGCATCTCGCTCTATGTCGTGCAGGGTTTGCTCGGCCACAGCCACGCGCGCACGACGCAGCGCTACGCCCACCTTGCGCAGCAGACCCTGCTCGACGCGGCACAGGTGGTGGGAACGATCGTCGGCGGGACGTCGCACGCCTTGGAGCATGGCGCCACCTCGCTCACCGACGCGCCGGATCTCAGTGCCAAAAACCACCCCGACCTAGGCCATACCGAAGAGGCGCCTCCAAGCGCATAGCTGATATGCGAAGTATACAGAGAGTGGAATCGTAAATCTTAACAGTCGTTAAACGGAGACTCTCGACTCGAACCTCACCTAGCGCGACCCTAGCCTACGGGTGAAATGTAATTCAAGGTCCGTATACTTGGTTATTATTTCAACCGAGCGTACGGTGCTATTATTGCTTGTATTCTATCTTATATGCCAAGCTTCTTTTGCAGTAGTTCGTTCACCGCCTGCGGGTTCGCCTTTCCGCCGGACGCCTTCATCACTTGCCCGACGAACCAGCCGACGAGTTGCGGCTTCTCCTTTGCCTGCGAGACCTTGTCGGGATTTTTCGCCACGATGTCATCGACGATCCGCTCGATCGCCGACATGTCGGTGACCTGTTTCATTCCGCGCGCGGTGACGATCGCACGTGGATCGCCGCCCTCGCTCCAGACGATCTCGAACAGGTCCTTCGCGATCTTGCCGGAGATCGTGCCGTCGGCGATCAAGTCGAGCATGGCGCCGAGCTGCGCCGCGGAGACCGGGGACGCTGCGATGCCCTTGCCTTCCTTGTTGAGCCGGCCGGCGAGCTCGTTGATCACCCAATTCGCCGCTGCCTTGGCGTCGCGCCCCGTCGCGACAGCCTCGAAGAAATCCGCGATCTCACGCTCGGCCGTGAGTACCTCGGCGTCATAAGCCGAGAGGCCATAGCTGCCGACGAACCGCGCCTTCTTCGCGTCTGGGAGTTCGGGCAGTTTCGCCTTGAGCGCGTCGACCTCGGTCCGCGTCAATTCGAGCGGCAACAGATCGGGATCGGGGAAGTAGCGATAATCGTGCGCCTCTTCCTTGGTGCGCATCGGCCGCGTTTCGCCCTTCTTGGAATCGTAAAGCCGCGTTTCCTGATCGATCGTGCCGCCGTCTTCCATGACCTCGACCTGACGACGGGCTTCGTATTCGATGGCGTCGCCAATGAACGCAATCGAGTTCATGTTCTTGATTTCGCAGCGCGTGCCGAATTCCGTCGAGCCCGCACGGCGCACCGAGACGTTTACGTCGGCGCGCAGTGAGCCCTTCTCCATGTCGCCGTCGCAGGTGCCGAGATAGCGCAGGATCGATCGCAGCTTGGCCACATAGGCCTTCGCCTCGTCCGCGGAGCGCAGATCCGGCTTCGACACGATCTCCATCAGCGCGACGCCGGAGCGATTGAGATCGACCAGCGACATCGAGGGATCCTGGTCGTGCAGCGATTTTCCGGCGTCCTGTTCGAGGTGCAGCCGCTCGATACCAATCACGCGTGCCCCGTCCGGCATGTCGAGCGTCACGGCGCCCTCGCCTACGATCGGCTGCTTGTACTGGCTGATCTGATAGCCCTGCGGCAGGTCGGGATAGAAATAGTTCTTCCGGTCGAACACCGATTTCAGATTGATGGTCGCGTTGAGCCCGAGGCCGGTTCGCACCGCCTGGCGCACGCATTCGGCGTTGATCACCGGCAACATGCCGGGCATCGCGGCGTCCACCAGCGACACGTGAGCATTCGGAGCACCGCCGAACGCGGTCGATGCCCCTGAGAACAATTTCGAGTTCGACGTGACCTGGGCGTGAACTTCGAGCCCGATCACGATTTCCCAATCGCCGCTCGCGCCCTTGATCAATCTCGATGGTCGTGTGGTGGCGTTCATTGTGCGTGCCGAAAAACCCGCGCGGAACCGTGCCTGCGCGCCTGCGTTAACCTCATGCACTTAATGGAGCCCGTCATGGCTGACAACAACGGATCGAATGGCGCGCTCGGCGTGATCATCGGCGGCGTTCTCGCCGCGGTCGCGGCGCTTTTCATTCTGACCGGCGGCGAACTCGGCGGAAAGAAAACGGTCGAGGGCGACGCCGATATGCCGCCTGTCGCGCTGAGCGGCAGCGGCGAATAGCGTCGAGCGTCATACCTCGAGCCACCGGCCGAGCGCCTGTTCCACCGCATCGAAGGTGTCGCTGAGTTCCCGAAACTCGATGATTTTGCCATCGCGCAGCCGGATGAAATTGGCGAGACGCACGCTGAGCGTGCGGTTGGTCGAGCGTTGCAAGAATGCGGCGTTCGACAGCACTGCAGCCCTGTCCCCCTCCACAATGATCACTTCGGGAACATAGCGCTCCAGCGCATAGTCCTTGCCGATCGCCGCGAGCGCATCGAGCACGGCCTGCTTGCCGCGGCGCGGCCCCTGAAATGGGAACACCTGCACGGGGCCATAGATCACCCAATCGATATCATCGTGGATCAACGCAGCGATTCGGTCAGCGTCTCCCTTAGCATAGGCTTCGTAGAGCGCTTCGACCACCGCGCGCGTGGGGTTGTCGGTCACGACTCGCTCCTATACCCGTTGTGACTTGTCATAAGAACGTGATTCCACAAAGACGTCACGCGAAGACTTGATTTACACCCTCCGACAACTATTCCGTGTCGTGTGCAATTCTTGTAAAAGTTGAATAATTCCACAACATTCTAAAGTTGTATCAAAAATACATGATGGGACCAGCGTTGTCCATATGACGGTAGTAGGGTGCGCTTCAGGGCGAAGGCGGTTGCAGCAGCACGGACGTGATCGCGCCCCATTCGGCGTCGGGCGGCCCGTTCGCCGCGGCCTTGCCGGCGACACCGTACCAATAGCGTGCGTTCGGCAGATCACCCTCGACGCGGTGCAGATAGGCGTGCACCCAGGCGGCGTCCGCGCTGTCGTCGTCCTGCACGATGCCGTGCGCCTTGTGCCAGTCTCCCTTCGCGGCGAACCACATCCCCCTGAGCGACGCAGAGAGACCTGCGGGCGGCGCGGACTTGGTCGTCGAGGCCGTGAACTCGGCGAGCGTCACCACCATTTCTCCGCCGAGAACCGACCCGCAGCGCGCTCGATCACGGCGCCGAGCGCGAACAGCGTCTCCTCGTCGAACGGCCGTCCGATGAGCTGCAATCCGAGCGGCAGGCCCTTTGCGTCGAGCCCCGCCGGCACCGCGATGCCCGGCAGGCCCGCCATGTTCACCGTCACGGTGAAGACGTCGTTCAAATACATCTCGACCGGATCGCTGCCCTTCTCGCCGATCGCAAACGCCGCCGAAGGCGTCGCGGGCGTCAGCATCGCGTCGATGCCGGTTGCGAAGCTGTCCTCGAAATCGCGCTTGATCAGCGTGCGCACCTTCTGGGCGCGCACATAATAAGCGTCGTAGTAGCCCGCCGAGAGCACATAGGTGCCGATCATCACGCGCCGGCGCACCTCCTGGCCGAAGCCAGCCGCACGCGTCGCCTCATACATGCCGATGACGTCGCGGCCCTCCTCGCGCAGGCCGTAGCGCACGCCGTCATAGCGCGCGAGATTCGATGAGGCTTCCGCCGGCGCCACGATGTAATAGGCCGGCAGCGCGTATTTGGTGTGCGGCAGCGAGACATCGACGATGATCGCGCCGGCGTCCTTGAGCCACGCGATGCCCTGCTGCCACAGCGTCTCGATCTCAGCAGGCATGCCGTCGAGCCGGTATTCCTTCGGGATGCCGATTCGCATGCCCTTCACGGAGCGGCCGACGGCCGCCTCGAAGTCCGGCACGGCGCGGTCGACCGAGGTCGTGTCCTTCGGGTCGTGGCCTGCCATCGAGCCGAGCAGGATCGCGGCGTCGCGCACCGTGCGCGCGATCGGTCCGGCCTGGTCGAGCGACGATGCGAACGCCACGATCCCCCAGCGCGAGCAGCGCCCGTAGGTCGGCTTGATGCCGACCGTACCGGTGAACGCGGCCGGCTGGCGGATCGAGCCGCCGGTGTCGGTCGCGGTCGCGCCGAGACAAAGGCTCGCCGCCACCGCAGCGGCGGAGCCGCCCGAGGAGCCGCCCGGGACCAGATGCGCGCCTTCGATCTCACCGCCCGGCCCGGCGCCGACGTTCGAGCCCTTGCGCCGCCACGGATTCACCACCGGCCCGAAACAAGACGTCTCGTTCGACGAGCCCATCGCGAACTCGTCATTGTTGAGCTTGCCCAGCATCACGGCGCCGTCCCGCCACAGGTTCGCCGTGACGGTCGACTCATAAGTCGGCGTGAACGCATCGAGGATGCGTGAGCACGCGGTGGTGCGGACGTTCTTCGTGCAGAAGAGGTCCTTGATGCCGAGCGGCAGGCCTTCGAGCGGGCCGCCCTCCCCTCTGCGCAAGCGCGCGTCGGACGCCCGCGCCATCGCGCGCGCCTCGTCCGGTGTCTCGAGCACGAAAGCGTTGAGCGCGCGCGCCTGTTCGATCGCGCGCAGATGCGCGTCAGTCAGCTCGGCGGAGGTGAAGTCCTTCGCCCGCAGGCGGTCGCGCGCCTCCGCCAGCGTCAGGGCGGTCAGGCTGGTCATTCGCTATCCGGGCTGTCGCACATGAATGCGCTTTTTGATTCGATTTTCTTCGGTGCAACCTGCCGGATCAAAACCGTCCCGTCCGGCTGTTCCTCGCGGACCAACTCCCCGGGCTGCGGCAGGCCCATGTCGCGCAGGTCCTGCGCCGTATAGCCAGCCGGCATCTCGCCCGTGGAGATGATGTCCACGAGCTGCCAGATGCGCTCCCGCTCGGCCTCTTGGCACGCCCAGCACATATCGCTCTACTCCGTCATGGCCGGGCTTGTCCCGGCCATCCCGATTGATTGCGCGAGATCCTCGGGTCTCGCTGTGCTCGCCCGAGGATGGTGGAATGAACAGACAAGCTGTTCATTCCACCACTTTGGGAACAACGAAATAATGGTCCCGGCTGTCCGGCGCGTTCTTCACGATGTCGTCCGCGATATCACCATCCGTAACCACGTCCTCGCGGCTCTTCATCACCATCGGCGTCACCGACGTCATCGGCTCGACGCCCGTCACGTCGACCTCTGACAGCTGCTCCACGAAGGCGAGCATCGCGTTGAGCTCGCCCTTGAGGTGCTCCACCTCCTCATCCGCGACCGCGATGCGCGCGAGATGCGCGATGCGGCGGACGGTCAAGGTATCGACGGACATAGGATCCTCGCAACAAAGGGCAATTTCGCGCCCTCTTACCAGAGAGCCGTTCCGCCCCGCAATGTCAGGCGCTCACGCGGCGGCGGCGTGCTTGCAGCGGTGCACCTCGATGGTGACGTGCGAGAGGCCGGATACGCCGCGCAGTCGCTCCTTGTAGGCGTCCGGCGTCTGGGGATCGTCGGAGACGATCGAGGCGATCACCGCCGTATGGCCCGGACCGAGCCGCCACAAATGCAGGTCGCAGAGGCGGTCACCATTGATCTCCAACCGCTGGCGCACGGTCGAGGCCAGCCGCTCGTCCGGCACGGCATCGACCAGCACGGCGCCGGCCGAGCGCAGCAGCGTGACCGACCAAGACGCGATCACGAGCGCCCCCACGAGCCCCATGACCGGATCGAGAAAGGACCAGCCATAGAGCAGGCCCGCGCCGAGCGCGACGATTGCGAGCACTGACGTCATGGCGTCCGCAAGCACGTGGATGTAGGCCGCGCGCATGTTGTGGTCGACGTGATGATGGTGGTGACCCTGATCGTCGTGGTCATGCGCATGATCGTGCTTGTCGTACAGCAGCAACGCACTGACGACGTTGACCGCGAGCCCGATGGCCGCGATCACGATCGCCTGGCCGAAATCGATCGCGACCGGGGAAAGCAGTCGTTGCCCCGACTCATAGATGATGAACAGCGCAACGATCAGGAGCACGATGGCGCTCGCGAAGGCCGCGAGCTCTCCGAGCTTGCCGGTCCCGAAGGTGAAGCGCGGGTCGCGCGTATGGCGGCGCGAGAACCAATAGGCGAGCGCCGCGATCCCGAGCGCCCCCGCATGCGTCGACATGTGCCAGCCGTCGGCGACCAGCGCCATCGAACCGTAGATGTGGCCGCCTACGATCTCGGCGACCATCATGACGGCGGTCAGGACGACGACGAACCACGTCCGCCGCTCGTTGCGGTGGTGCCGTGCGCCCAGATAGTCGTGGGCATGCTGCCATGCGTCGAGCGAATGGGTATGCATGAGGGCCTCGTACGCCTCGGAACGTCCAACAACAAATATAGGTCCGGCAGACAGTTTCGCCCAGGATCAGGGCCAAATACCGTTGCTCTCGCCGCCGAAAGTCACAATATAACGTTCATGGACGCGCCCAACCCCTCCGCTTCCCCGACCTTCGCGAGCCGCACCCCGCTGCGAATCGGCGCCGTCGGGCTGAAGGCGCGCGATCTCAACCGGCTCGCCGCCTTCTATCGCGATGCCATCGGCCTGACGGTCCTGGACCGCGACACGAAACGCGCCCGGCTCGGCGCCGGTGGCGTCACGCTGCTTGAGCTCGAGCACGCGCCGGATGCGAAACCCGACGATCCCCGCAGCGCCGGCCTGTTTCACACCGCGTTCCTGCAGCCGACGCGCGGCGATCTCGCGCGCTGGCTCGTCCATGCGGCGCGCAACCGCGTCCAGCTCACCGGCGCGTCCGACCATGCGGTGAGCGAGGCGATCTACCTCGACGACCCTGAAGGCAACGGTATCGAGGTCTATCGCGACCGGCTGCCCGAGGAGTGGCGCTGGAACGGCGGCCGCATCCACATGACGACCGACCGGCTCGACCTCGACAATCTCGCGGCCGACGCGGGCAGCGCGGCTTATGCGAGAGCCCCGGACGGCCTGCGCGTCGGCCATATCCATCTGCGGGTCGGCGATCTCGATGCGGCGCAGCGCTTCTATTCCGGGATCGTGGGCCTCGACGTGACCAGCGGCCGGCACGGCGCGCTGTTCATGTCCTCCGGGCGCTATCACCATCACGTCGGCAGCAATATCTGGCAGAGCGCAGGCGCGACGCTACGCGACGAAGGCCGCGCGGGCCTTTCCTGGTTCAACATCGAGGCCGCCGACCGAGCGGCGCTGGACGCGGTCCGTGCACGCATCGAGGCGAGCAAGCTACTGTCGCGGGCAGCGGCAGGCGGCCTGGAACTGCGCGATCCGTGGAACACCCGGGTGCGTCTCACGCTCCCGCAGGCGGACTGAACGCCGCTACATCGCCGCGCCCATGCCGCGGATGCGCCGCGCCAGCACGCCCATGATGTAAAGCGCGAAGTTCGGCACTTCGTCGACCATGAAGCGGAACATGCGCGGGTCGATCACCGAGAGCTCGCATGCGTCCTTGACGCGCGCCGTGGAGGAGCGCGGCGCGCTGTCGATCATCGACATGAAGCCGATCGCCTCGTTCGGACCAACGACCTCGATCACCTTGTCGCCGATCATCATCTCGATGACGCCGGATTGCACGATGTACATGCATTGGCCGGGATCGCCCTTGTTGAACACGATGCTCCCCGGCCCGAAGGTCAGGTTTGCGCCCGCGTTGCGGGCGAATTGGCGCATGTCGATGTCTTTGCCGTTCATGGCAGTCTCGCTTGCAAATGCCGGCCGGGAGCCCGAGCCCCGTCACAAAGCCGTCACGCAATTTGAAGGCCATTCGGGCGGGCTTTCAAGTCCGCCGTGATCCGGTCGGATCGGGATTTAGCGCCCGAATTTGCTGACCGCGGCCGCCGCGCCGAACACCGTGAGCATCACCAGCGCGAGCACGCCGCCGATCACGAGCGGCACCGAGTCGGAGGTGCGCCCCGGCACCACCATGAAGGTGCGCAGACGCTGTACCGAGAACGGGCCTGCTGCGAGCGCGTCGCGGGCGCGCTCGATCTCGGCGATGTCGCGCATGAGCTGGTCGGGCAGGATCGCCGCAACGGCCGCGTTGGCGGCCGGCAGCGGCACGATGATCTGAGGCGCCGGTTTGGACGCTGGCTTCGGCGTTGCGTTGCTGGCGAGCGGCTTGACCGCAACGAACCGCCCCGCAGCAGTCGGCGCCGCAGCAACAGGCGTCTGCTGTGGCGCGACAGAAGGCGCCGCCGCGACCGCGGGTTCCGGTTCGCGCGCGAGCGGCTGCTCCGCCTGCTCGGCCACGACCGCATCAGGGTTCGTGCTGGGCGCCGCCGCCCAGACATTCACCCACTCGAACTGGCCGGCGTCGTTCGCCTGGCTTTGCTCACGTCCCATGACGCATTGTCCCGTTAAGGAGATCAGTGCGTAGGGGTAGAAGAAATCGCCGGCCCGCGCGACGTTTATCCTTTGTAAACCTTAATCGCGCGCCGCATGGCATTCTCCGGATCGATGACGCGTGCTAGCAACCGGATCATGCCGGTTGCCTCCTTGATCGACATCGCCGCAAGCCTGCCCGCGCGCGGCGCGCTGATCGGGCTCGACCTCGGCACCAAGACCATCGGCGTCGCGTCGAGCGATCCGGATCGGCGGCTTGCGACCGGCGTAGCGACCGTCGCGCGCAAGAGCTTCACCAGCGACGCGCAGCGCCTGCTCGCGTTCGCCGCGGAACGGCGCGCGGCCGGCTTCGTGCTCGGACTGCCGATCAATATGGATGGAACCGAAGGGCCCCGCGCGCAGGCCACGCGCGCCTTCGCGCGCAATCTCGAAAAGGTGACCGCGCTGCCGATCGGATTATGGGACGAGCGGCTCTCGACCGCGGCGGTCGAGCGCGACCTGATCGCGGCCGACATGAGCCGCGCCAAGCGCGCCAAGGTGATCGACCAGCACGCCGCAGCCTTCATCCTGCAGGGCGCGCTCGACCGCCTCGCGCGGCTCGACCGCGACAGGACCACTTAGCGGTGTCGCCGATTTTCGCCGCGCTGCTTCCGGTGTTCCTGCTGATCGTGGGCGGCCTCGTTCTGCGCCGCGTGCTGATCGCCGAGGACGCGCACTGGGTCGGGCTCGAGCGGCTGCTCTATTACGTGATGTTCCCAGCCTTGCTGATCGGCACCATGACGCGCGCCGATCTCACCAGGGTACCGGTGCTCGCGGTGGGCGGCACGATGTTGGCGTCCGTGCTGCTGATCGCCATGCTCTGCTTCGCGTTGCGGCCGGTTCTCGCGCGCTGGCTCAACATGGATGGGCCGGCCTTCACGTCGCTGTTCCAGGGCGCAACACGCTGGCAGACCTTCGTCGCGTTGCCGGTCTCCGCCAACCTGTTTGGCGATCTCGGCCTCGCGCTCGCCTCAGTCGCGATGATCGCGATGACGCCGGTGCTCAACGTGCTGTGCGTCTGGACGCTGGTGCACTACGCCTCGCCCAACCAGCCGGACTGGCGCGCCGTCCTCGTGGCGATCGCCAGGAACCCGCTGATCTGGGCTTGCGCCATCGGCATCGCCCTCAACCCCGTCGCCCACGCGATCCCACAGCCGGTCAACACCGTCATCGACGCCCTCGGCCGCTCGTCGCTCGCGCTCGGCCTCCTGATCGTCGGCGCCGGCCTGCGGCTTCAGGAAATGATCCGGGTGCGGCCGCTGACGTTGGTCGCGAGCCTGATCAAGCTCGTCGTGATGCCGGCGGTCGCGATTGCGATCGCGCTCGGCTGCGGATTGTCAGGGGCGAATCTCACGGTCGTCGTGTGCTGCACGGCCGTGCCCGCGGCCTCGAATTCCTACATCCTGGCGCGCCAGATGGGTGGCGACGCGCCGTTGATGGCACAGATCATCACGGTCGAGACGCTGATCGCAGTCGTCACCATGCCCATCGCGATCGGCTTCGCGACATAAGAAAAAGGGCGGGTCCGATGACCCGCCCTGCCGCAGAGCTCCTGGGAATTCCTAGTTCGCGTCGCACGGACGGTGACGGCCGTAGCCCTCGTCGGTGAAGCAGCGACGGCCGTAGCCCGGATAGTACCCCGGCTCCACATACGTCGGCGCATCCGCATAAGGCTGGGCGTAGACCGGGCCGTCATACGGGCCGGCATAGTAGCTCGGGCCGGCCGCATAATAGTCCGGCCCATAAGGCCGCGCCGCAACCGTCGCGCCGACGAGCGCACCGGCCGCAAGCCCGAAGGCAAGCCCTGGCCCGATGCCGCGCCCACGCCCGCGCCACCGCACGTCCGTCACATGGTCCGGAGCCGCCGCCTTGACGGCGGCTGTGCTGGTCATGACCGGCGCGGCGAAGCTCGGCGCGGCTGCGCCGATGGAAAACGCGCCGGCAACGCCGAGCGCGATCAATCTCGTTGAGAGTCTCATGGTTTGCTCCTGTGTCCGCCGCGCGAGCGAAGTCGATCGCGGCCAAGGCGTCATGCAACAACGCCACAGGGCCTTCCGAAGTTCCGATGATCGCGTGGTGCAGCGGTCAGGCGGGCATGGCGCGCTCGATCAATACGCTCACCTCGCCGGGCTCGAGCTCGGCGCTGCCAAAATTGGCGCCGCGCGCTGCCCCCAGCCGGGTGTGCGCGAAAGCATGCGCAATGGCCGCAGGCGCGCCTTCGGCGAGCGCGGCCGCCGCCGCGAGCGTGGCCAATCTGTCAACGGCCGCCCGCGCGCGCGCTTCGCCGTCGGGTGCGCTCAGCGTCTCGACGATGAAGGCCGCAGCCTCGGCGCTGCCCGGCAGATCGGCAGTCGCGCGCGCAAGATCGGCCAGCACGTGCCGCGCGGCCTCGCCGTCGCGCGCGAGCGCGCGCAGCACGTCGAGGCACATCACGTTGCCGCAGCCCTCCCAGATCGCGTTGAGAGGTGCCTCGCGATAGAGCCGCGCCAGCATGCCTTCCTCGACATAGCCGTTGCCGCCGAGGCACTCCATCGCCTCGTACATGAAGCGCGGCGAGGTCTTGCACACCGCGTATTTGACCGCGGGCGTCAGCACGCGCGCGCGTGCGGCTTCCGCCGGATCGCTCGCCGCGGAATCGAATGCGCGGCACAGCCGCATCACGAGTGCGACCGCGCCTTCGAGCTCCAGCGCCAGATCGGCGAGCACGCTGCGCATCATCGGCTGGTCGATCAGCTTGCGCTGGAACACGGTGCGATAGCGGGCGTGGTGCACCGCCTGCGCGAGCCCCATGCGCATCTGCCCGGCCGATGCGATCGCGCAATCAAGACGCGTGAGCTGCACCATCTCGATGATGGTGCGCACGCCGCGCCCCTCCTCGCCGACGCGCCACGCGAAGGCCTCGGCGAACTCGACCTCCGACGACGCATTGGAGCGGTTGCCGAGCTTGTCCTTCAGGCGCTGAAAACGCAGCGCGTTCACCGCACCGTCAGGCCGAAAGCGCGGCATCAGGAAGCAGGTAAGCCCGCCGGGCGCCTGCGCCAGCACCAAGAACGCGTCGCACATCGGCGCCGACATGAACCACTTGTGCCCGATGATGCTGTAGCCGTCGGCGGTCGGCGTCGCGGTGGTCGTGTTGGCGCGCACGTCGGTGCCGCCCTGGACCTCGGTCATGCCCATGCCGAGCGTGATCCCGTCCTTCTCCCACCACGGGATGAAGCGTGAATCATAGGCGCGCGATGCGATCTTCGGCATCAGCCTGCCGAGCACCGACGGCTCGACGGCGAGCGCACCGACGCAGGCGCGCGTCATCGTGATCGGACAGAGATGCCCTTGCTCGACCGCGTTGGCCATGTAGAAGCGCGCCGCGCGGGCGACCTCGGCCGGCCCGGACACGCGCCGGCCGTCCGCGCCCCACATGGAATTGTGGATCCCTGCCTTCACGCTCTCCGTCATCAGGCGGTGATAGGCCGGGTGGAACTCGACCACGTCGCGGCGGAAGCCCTTGGTATCGAAAATCTTGAGCTTCGGGGGATTCTCGTTCGCAAGCCGCCCCTGCTCGATCATCTCCGCCGCGCCCCAGCGCCGACCGAACGCCGACAGCGCTTCCATCTCGGCCGCCGCGCCGTTCGTCTGCACGGCGTCCTGCAATGGGCGGTCATTGGCGAACAGGTCGACGTCCTCGTAGGGCGGCGACTGGTTGAAGATCTCGTGGGTCTCGAAGCGGGCCTGGACCGTCATGGCTGTTTCCCTCGCGCCGCACGGTATCACGCGGTCACTTCAATCTCGCGAGCCTCTGCTTGCCCACGTCGTTGCCGGCGTCCGCGGCCTGCTGGTACCACTTGCGCGCTTGCTGCCGATCTTGCGTCACGCCGCGACCGTCTTCGTAGAGCTGGCCAAGGTTCAGCATCGCATCGGTGTTACCGAGTGCAGCCGCCTTCTCGTACCATTTACGCGCCTCGGCGTAATTGCGCGTGACGCCGAGTCCTGCCTCGTAGAGATATCCGATGTGCGTCATCGCGGTCGTATTGCCGAGCGCGACCGCCTTATCAAACCATTTGCGCGCTGCCGCATAGTCTTGGATCACCCCCTGGCCATTTTCATACAGATAGCCGAGGTTGGACATCGAAGTGGAATTGCCGAGCGCGGCCGCCTTCTCGTACCAATTGCGCGCCGCGGCATAGTCTTGGTCGACACCACGACCTTCGGCATAGAGGAAACCGAGATTGTTCATCGCGGTCGGATCCCCAAGCGCCGCCGCCTTCTGGTACCAATTGCGCGCCGCCGCATAGTCTTGCGTCACGCCGTCACCGTTGTCGTACATGAGTCCGAGGCGAGCCGTCGCGTCGGGGTTGTTCAGCCCTGCCGCCTTTTCCAACCACGTGCGCGCCGCGACGGGATCCTGAGCGACGCCCCGGCCCTCCTGGTATTGGAAAGCGAGATTGACCATCGCGGCGGAATTCCCGAGCGCGGCCGCCTTCTCATACCATCTGCGTGCTTCGGCGTAATTCTGCGGGACCCCGTGGCCCTCATCGTAAATGAAGCCGAGATTGTTCATCGCGACGACGTCATTGAGCGCAGCGGCCCTCTCGTACCACTTGCGCGCTTCGGCGTAGTTCTGCGTAACGCCTTCGCCGTGATCGTAAAAGGCCCCGAGACGAGCCATCGCGCCCGCCCTGCCGAGAGCGGCCGACTTTTCGTACCACTTGCGCGCCTCGGCATAATCTTGCTTGACGCCGTGGCCGTTCTCGTACTGAAAGCCGAGATTGAGCATGGCGGCGGCATTGCCGAGCGCCGCGGCCTTTTGGTACCATTTGAGCGCTTCAGCGTAATTCCGCGTGACGCCGTGGCCCTCATCATAGAGAAAGCCTAGATTATTCATCGCCTCTGCATTGCCGACGGCAGCGGCCTGCTCGTACCACCGGCGCGCCTCTGTGTAGTCTTGCTCGACGCCGAGACCGTTGTCGTAGAAGACGCCAAGACGCGTCATCGCGGAGGCATCGCCGAGGCCGGCGGCCTTCTCGTACCATTTGCGTGCCTCGGCGTAGTCCTGCGGGACGCCGTAGCCGTCTTCAAATAGACTACCAAGGTCGTACGCTGCCGCGGCGCTGTCGAGCGCGGCCGCCTTCTCGTACCATTTGCGGGCTTCACCGTAGTCACGCGTGACGCCGAGGCCGTCTTCGTAGAAACGGCCCAGATTGATCATCGCGCTATCTTCACCGAGCGCGGCCGCCTTCTCGTACCATTTGCGCGCTTCGCCATAGTCCTGCGGGACGCCCCAGCCGTTCTCGTAGACCGCACCGAGGTCTCGCATCGCGGCCGGATCGCCGAGGGCCACGGCCTTCTCGTACCATTTGCGCGCCTGGGCATAATCCTGGGTCACGCCGCGGCCCATGCGGTAGATCTTGCCGAGACCCAGCATCGCGGCGGGATCGCCAAGCGCGGCCGCCGCCTCGAACTTCTTGCGCGCTTCGTCATAGTCGGCGGCGACGCCCTGGGCGTTGAGATACAAGAAGCCAAGGCCGGTGACGGCGCTGGCATCGCCGAGCGCTGCCGCGCTCTCGTACCACTTGCGCGCTTCGGTGAAGTTCTGCGGCGTCCCGTAGCCGTAGTCATAAAGAACGCCGAGGCCGGCCATCGCGGAGGCGCTGCCCTTGGCGATCGCAACCCGATAAAGCTGATCGGCCCGCGCGTAATCGCGTTTCGCGTGCGCCACGCGGCCGGCCTGGAAAATAAACCGCGCCACGTCCGGATAGCGGCTCATCGCGTCCGCGCAGGCCTTCGTCGCGGCCGCGACATCGATCCTGGTGAGATCGAGCCCGGTCACGCCGGCAGGACGGCTCGTGTCGAAAGGCGATGCCGCCAGGCGATCACAGTCGGTGATGTTGGCGCTCGCATCGGCCTTCTTCGCGGCCTCGGTCTTGGCCGCCTCGGTCTTGGCCGCCTCGTTCTTGGCGGCTTCATTCC
>CAYZMR010000057.1:15796-17645 GCA_964479515.1 uncultured Hyphomicrobiales bacterium
GCCTCGGTCTTGGCCGCCTCGGTCTTGGCCGCCTCGTTCTTGGCGGCTTCATTCCTGGCGGCCTCATTCTTGGCGGCTTCCGCCCGCGCCGCTTCCTCGGCCGCGGCCTTGCGGGCCGCCTCCTCCTCGGCCTTCTTCTTTTCGGCCGCCGCGATCGCGGGATCCGGGCGCGGCGGCGCAGGCATCATCCAATAGCCGAACGCCCCAAGCAAAATGAGCAGCACGGCGGCTGCGCCCGCCGCGATCGGCTTCCATGGCCGCGCCGGTTGATCGGCACGCCGCACGGCGTTGATCGCGGCGGCCAGATCGTCGACGTCTCGCCCAAAGCTCTCATGCGAGACGTTGTGCTTCTGATGCATGATCAGATCGCGCAAGTCTTCCGGCAGGTCGGATGCGCGCGGCAAGGCGGGCATGCGGCCTTGCTGGCCGATCAAGACCGGGATGACGACAATGTCGCGCTTCAGCGCGGCGGCGATCTCGTCATGCACGTAGTCGCGCTCGCCGATGCCGGTCTTCTCCGTCAGCAGCTCCATCCAGCGGCTGCCCATGACGGCGATGAGGACGTCACATCGCGTCAGCGCCTTGTCGAGCTCGCGGTCGAACCGCTGTCCGGCGAGCAGACTGTCGACATCCATGAAGATGTTCGCCCTGCCGAACTTGCGGGCGAGCCGGTCGCAGACGCTCCGAGCGTCCCCCGGTGCGTCATCGCGGCGATAGCTGATGAAAATGCGCCCGCGCATCACCTTGACCGTGAAGAAGCCACCCCGGCCGGAGCGTAGCGCGCGCCCCCCCGATTGTCATCGGCGGACGCCGTCTCGCAAAGGCCGGCGGGCCATCCACAGGGAACCCTTGCGGCAAGGTGAGTCGCCGCCTATAGACACGGCTTTAATGAACATCGCCCCGAAGACCTCGTTCATCCTCAGCCACCGTCATCTGCTGGGGATCGAAGGGCTTTCGCCCGAAGACATCAATGGGCTCCTCGACCTCGCCGAGGAGTATGTCCAGCTCAACCGGCAGGTCGAGAAGAAGCGGACGGCGCTGCGCGGGCGCACGCTGATCAACCTGTTCTTCGAGGTTTCGACGCGTACGCAGTCCTCTTTCGAGCTCGCCGGCAAGCGGCTCGGCGCCGACGTCATGAACATGGCGGTCGGCAATTCGTCGCTGAAGAAGGGCGAGACCCTGATCGACACCGCGATGACGCTCAACGCCATGCGGCCCGACCTGCTGGTGGTGCGCCACCCCTCCTCCGGCGCGGTCGAGCTGCTCGCCCGCAAGGTCGACGGCTCGGTGATCAATGCGGGCGATGGCGCGCACGAGCATCCGACCCAGGCGCTGCTCGACGCGCTCACGATCCGCCGCAACAAAGGGCGAATCGAGCGACTCACCGTCACGATCTGCGGCGACATCCTGCATTCGCGCGTCGCGCGCTCCAACATCATCCTGCTCAATACGCTGGGAGCGCGCGTGCGCGTGGTCGCGCCGTCGACGCTGCTTCCCGCGGGCATCGAGCGCTTCGGCGTGGAGGTCTCGCGCGACATGCGCGAAGGGCTGAAAGGTGCCGACATCGTGATGATGCTGCGGCTGCAGCGCGAGCGCATGAACGGCTCGTTCGTGCCCTCGACGCAAGAGTACTTCCACTATTACGGGCTCGACCAGAAGAAGCTCTCCTATGCCAAGCCGGACGCGCTGGTGATGCATCCGGGCCCGATGAATCGCGGCGTCGAGATCGATTCGGCCGTCGCCGATGGCGCGCAGTCGCTGATCCGCGAGCAGGTCGAGATGGGCGTCGCGGTTCGCATGGCGGTGCTGGAAGCGCTGTCGCGTAACCTGCCGAACGCGTGAGGTTCGA
>CAYZMR010000058.1:0-5207 GCA_964479515.1 uncultured Hyphomicrobiales bacterium
GATTACGACGAGGTCGCGGCCGGGCTCGCCAAGGCGGGCTTCCGCGTGCTGCGCCCGCAGCCGCGCGGCATGCACGCGAGCAAAGGCCCGATGAAGGACATTTCGCTGCACGATCTGGCGCGCGACATCGCCGAAGCGATCACGCGCGAGAATGCCGGTCCCGCGGTGATCGTCGGCCACGCCTACGGAAACTGGGTCGCCCGCATGACGGCGGTCGACTACCCCAAGCTCGTGCGCGGCGTCGTGCTCGCCGCCGCGGCGGCGAAGACATTTCCCGCGCGGCTGAGCCAGCTTGTCAGCAAGAGCGCCGACATGAAGCTGCCCGAGGCCGAGCGGCTCGGCTATATGCGCGAGATCTTCTTCGCGCCGCAGAGCGACGCGAAGGTCTGGCTCAAGGGCTGGTGGGAGGAGGCGAGCGAGGCACAGCGCGTCGCCGCCGCGAACGTGAAACAGTCGGACTGGTGGGCCGCCGGCACCGTGCCGCTGCTCGACCTGCAGGCGGGAAGCGATCCGTTCAAGCCGGACGGAACGCAAAACGAGTTGAAGGACGAGTTCACGAGCCGCGTCACCGTGGTGGTGATCCCGAACGCGAGCCATGCGCTGCTCCCCGAGCAGCCGGCGGCGGTGGTGGAGGCGATCGCCACATGGGTGAGGAAGTTGCCGCCGGGGTCGTGAGCAGCGCGCACTACTCTCCTTCGTCATGGCCGGGCTTGTCCCGGCCATCTCGGCAAGGGCGTACGGTGCCATCCTAAGCGGGATGCCCGGCACAAGGCCGGGCATGACGGAGAAACCGGCGCAGCTATTCCGCCACCACCTTATTCCTCAGCACTCCAATCCCTGAAATCTCGATCTCGCACACATCGCCGGGCTTCATGTTCGACGGCACACCGTCGGTGCCCATCCACATCACGTCGCCAGCCTCGATGGTGCAGTATTTGCTGACCTCGGAGATGTACGTCGGCGCGTCGAAGATCATGTTGTTGGTCTTGAACGTCTCGGTCACCTGCCCGTTGAGCCGGATCGTCGTGACCATCGCGTCGAGGTTCGCGTCGGTCACGATCCACGGCCCCATCGGCTTGAACGTGTCGGCGTTCTTGGCGCGCCAGAGCGTGCGGTCGTTCGCCTGCCAGGTGCGTTCGCTCACGTCGTTGCCGATGGTCCAGCCGAAGACGTAAGACAGCGCGTCTTCCTTCGGGACATTGCGGCAGCGCTTGCCGAACACAGCGACCAGCTCGCCCTCGTATTGGAACTGCTCGCCGGCATCGCGCGGCTTCACGATGTTCTCCTCATGCGCGATCAGCGCATTGTTGGCGCGATAGCCGATGTCGGGCCGCGGCGGGAATGACGGCTTGGTGCCGCGTTTGGCCGCCATGCGCTCGACGTGGTCGCGGTAATTGACGCCGACGCAGAAGAACGTGCTTGGGATCACGGGGATCTCGAGCTTTGTGTTTTTCAACGGCAGCGTCGCGCCGATCGCGTGTTGCCCCCATGGCGTTCCGTCGACCTTGCGGATGACATCGCCTTCGACGATGCCGTACGAGGTCGTGCCCGCGGCCGAAAACCGGCACCAGATCATGCTGTGTCTCCCCCACCGAAATTCACCGCGCGCACCCACCAGCCGGGGTGCCGCGCGCGCAGCGTCCGCGCGGCCGACTCGGCGGCGCGCCCCGACTCGAACAGCCCGAAGCAGGTCGCGCCCGAACCCGACATGCGCGCGAGCCGACACTTGGCGGACGCCCGCAAAGCGGCGAGCACTTGCGCGATGACCGGCTGCAACGCGATCGCCGGTGCTTCGAGATCGTTGCGGCTCTTCTGCAGATCCGCAAACAGAGCAGCACGTTCGCACTCCCCTCCCCAACCCCCACCCTCAAGGGGGGAGGGAGTCGGCTGGAGCCGCAACGCCGCGAACACATCTTTCGTCGACACCGCCACGCCGGGATTGACCAGCACGGCTGGCAGCGGCGGCAGGTCGAGCGGGGCAGAGAGAATTTCGCCGATCCCGCGCATCACGCGCGCCCTCGGATCGAGGCAAACCGGCACGTCGGCGCCGGTCAGGCGCGCGGCTTCGGCGACGCGCGGGTCGCCGGGCTTCAGTTTATTCGCGCGCGCCAGCAGCCGCAGCGCCGCGGCCGCATCCGACGATCCGCCGCCGAGACCGGCCGCGACCGGCAGGCGTTTGCTGAGCGTGAACGAGCCGACGTGCAAGCCATCGATGCGTTCCATGAGCAGCCGCGTGGCCTTGAGCACAAGGTTCTCCGCGGGAGGGCCCGCGCGGGCGGCCGTCGGCCCACGCGTCACGAGGCCGAGCGCCGCACCGGGCGCAAACGTCAGCGCGTCGCCGACATCGGCGAAGACGACGAGGCTTTCGATCTCATGATAGCCATCGAGGCGGCGCCCGATGACGTGCAGCGTCAGATTGACCTTGGCGGGCGCGAACTCGCGCAGCGCTGCCCCCGGCACGGCGGCAAGCGTCAGCCGCCGTCGCGCTTCTTGGCCGTGTTCGCGGTGTCGCCCGGCGGCGTTTCCTCGACCAGCGTACCGGTCTTGAGCTTCTCTTCGATCTTCTTGAGATCCTCGGGCTCTGGCTTGAGGTCGCGCGCGTGGCGCCACTGGAACTGCCCTTCGAGCGTGCGCCCGATCTTGTAGTAGGCGTCGCCGAGGTGATCGTTGATGGTCGGGTCCTCGGGCTTGAGCTCGACCGCGCGCTCGAGCTGCTTGACCGCTTCGTCGAAATTGTTGGTGCGGTAATAGGCCCAGCCGAGCGAATCCACGATGTAGCCATCGTCCGGCCGCTGCTCGACGGCGCGGCGGATCATGCGCATGCCGTCGTCGAGATTGATGCCCTGATCGACCCACGAGTAGCCGAGATAATTGAGTACGTTCGGTTGATCCGGGAACAGGTCGAGCGCCTTCTTGAAATCGGCTTCGGCCTTGTCCCACGCCTTCGAGCGCTCGAAGCAGATGCCGCGGAAATAGAACAGCAGCCAGTTCGATTTCTGCGGTTCCTTCACGAGGTTGACGGCCTTGGTATAGACGTCGGCGCATTCGGCGAACTGCTTGCGCGCGCGCATGATATTGCCGAGCGCCGTGATCGCCTCGAGGTCGGCCGGGCGATCCGCGACCAGCTTCTCGAGCAGCTTCTTTGCTTCGTCGGTGCGGTCGATCGCATCGAGGTCGGTCGCAAGCTGGATGTCGGCGTTGCGCTTGAGCGGATTGTCCGCCGGCACGCGCTGATAGAGCTTGATCGCGAGCTGCGGCTTCTTGAGCTGGTCGTAGAGATCGCCGAGCGACATCATCGCCAGCGGATGCTGCGGCGTGAGGTAGATCGCGAGCTGCAGATAGGCGAGCGCCAGATCCTCGCCGCCCTGCCGCCCGAGCGAGGTCCCGAGGCCGAACAGCACTTCGGCGGCGCCGGCCTGCGGCGAATCGATCAGCGGCCCGAGCTTTTCGCCACGCTTGATCTCGTCCATCGCCTGGACGACCACCGGATGCTGCGGCAGGACCTTGTCGAAGTCGCCGAAGATCTTCAGCGCCTCGTCCTTGCCGAGATTGCGCGAGGCCCAGCGCCCATAGGCCTCGACCGCGCGTAGCGCGTTCGCGTCGAGCTTGTAGACGCGCTCGAAGCGCTTGCCGGCTTCTTTCTTGTTGCCGGCGAGGTCGAGGATCAGCCCGGCATGCAGATCCTTGAAGATGGCGTACCATTCAGGCCCGGTCAGGCGATCGACATTGTCGACCGCGCCCTTGGTGTCACCCGCGCCCTGCATCGCCCAGGCGGTGATCAGCGTCGCGGTCAGGTCCGCGATCGGACCACGCACGGACTGCGCGATCTGCTGGCGCGCGACCGCGTACTGCTTCAGCTTGAGGGCGCGCACGCCGAGCACCAGGCGCGCAACGCGGTTGGTGCGGTCGCTCTGGGTGACGCGCTCGGCGAGCCGTGCCGCTTCGTCGATCTCGCCGTCCACCAGCACGGAGAGGAACGCGCGCTCGAGCAGGACCGGGTTCTTCGGGTCCGAGCGCAGCGCGGCGCGATAATAGGCCGAGGCCGAGATCGCGTCGCGCTCGGTACCGGCATGGCGCGCCGCAAGATAGTTCCCCGAGGGGGAAACCCGCGCGAGATCCTGCTGGGACGGCGTCTGCGCCACCAGCTTGATCGGCAAGGCAACGAAAACAGCGGCAACCGCGGCGAGCGCCGCGTGCCGGGGCAAAATGGAGCTTTTCACGAGCTAATGGTCTCCATGAGGGCGGCCGAAGCACCAGCCCGATTTGCTTGCAGAATGGCGCGTTTGAGTCCCGGCCGCAAGCACGCCGCCCCCGCCGGACGCAAGCGGGGTTACGCCGAAACCACGGCGAAAAAGCGGCGCCATTTGCGGCGAATCCGGTGGCGCGCTCCGCCGGCAGCGTCGCAATCCCGCCGCCACGCCGCGAATCAGACCAGCGCCTTGCGCAGCCTCGCGCTGACCAGATCGATCAAGATGACGGTGACCACGATGATGATGATTTGCGCCGCGGTATCGGCGTAATGGAAACTGCGGATGCTCTCATACAGCGTCTGACCGATGCCGCCGGCCCCGACGATCCCGAGGGTGGTGGCGGAACGCACATTGGTCTCGAGCCGGTAGAGCGTGAACGAGCTCCACAGCGGCAGCACCTGGGGGACGACGCCGAAGATCACCTCCTGCACCGGCAGCGCGCCGGTGGTGTGGATGCCCTCGACCGGCCGCGGATCGATCGACTCGACGGCTTCCGAAAACAGCTTGGCGAAGATGCCGAGGTTGTGGACGAACAGCGCCATCACGCCGGCGAACGGCCCGAGACCGACGGCCACCACGAACAACAGCGCGAACAGGATCTCGTTGATCGCGCGGCACGCATCCGCGAACCGGCGGACCGGCTGCACGATCCATTGCGGACAGACATTGGCCGAACACAGGATGGAAAGCGGCGCGCCGAACACGACGGCGAGCGCCGTGCCCCAGATCGCGATCTGGATCGTTACGGCCATCGCCTCGAAATAATAGTCCCAGTCGTGGAAGTTCGGATGCAGGAACGCCTCGCCGAACTCCGCCATGTTGCGCCAGTCGGTGAACAGCGCGGTCGCGCGGAACATCTCGGCGGCGTTCCAGCTCCAAGCGAGCAGCGCGAACACGAACGCCCAGACGAGCCAGGCACGCAACCGGCGCGCCAGGGGATATGACGGCACCGTCACG
>CAYZMR010000058.1:5307-17460 GCA_964479515.1 uncultured Hyphomicrobiales bacterium
CCAGACGAGCCAGGCACGCAACCGGCGCGCCAGGGGATATGACGGCACCGTCACGACGGCGCCCGCCGCGCGTGGAGCGTGGCCGTCGAGAGATGTTGTGGTCTCGGTCATCGACTGAAGCCGGCGTCAATCCGCTCGTCCCCGCGAAGGCGGGGACCCAGAGCCCGGGGGCGGGGCGTCTGGATTCCCGCTTGCGCGGGAACGAGCGGAGAGGCACGCCATCAGTTCGTCGGCGCGGCCGTCGCCGCGGACGCGAACTCGGCGATCAGCTTCTTCAGCTCCGTCTGATCCGCCGTCTTGTCGACCTCGATGAAATGCGCGAGCCGCTTCTGGAACGGCCCCGCCTCGGCCTTCGCGGCTTGCTCGTTGTACGTCTTGATCTCGGCCTGCAGCGCCGCGATCTGCGCGGCCTTGTCGGCGGCCGACATCTTGTCGTCGCCCTGGATTTTCATGACGGCCTTGTTGGCCTCCAGGATGCGGATCGGCAGCAACTGGGCGTCGGAAGAAGGATGGAACGGCGACCAGATCAGGTTGGCGAGGACCTGCTTGGCGGCGTCACGCTCCTCCGCGGTGCCGATTCGGCCGTAGCTCATCAGGAAGGTGTAGAGCTTGGTCTTCACCGCCGGGTCGAGGTCCTTGCGCCACATCAACGGATCGAGCGGGATGATCGGCGAGGTCCAGATGATGCGGATCTCCTTGCGCGCGTCCGGCGCGGTCGCCTCCAGGCGCTGGAGATCCTCGCTGTTGTTGGTCGCGGCGGCGACCTGCTTGTGGGCGACCGCCATGGCGTTGGCCTGATGGCTCGCGTTGCGGATGGTCTTGAAGCAGGTCTTCGGATCGATGTTGTTGGCCGCGAAGATGTAGGACGTCGGCACCAGGAAGCCGGAGGTCGAGTTCGGATCGCCGATGCCGAAGTCGAGCGACTTGTCGCATTTGAGGATGTCGTCGAGCTTGGTGTACGGGCTGTCCTTGTGCACGATGATGTGTGAGTAGTAGCCGGTCGAGCCGTCGCGCGCGACGACCTGCGCGAACACTTCGGCATTGGCGCGGTTGGCCGCCTCCATGCCGGACTTGTTGCCGTACCAAGCGATCTGCACCTTATTAAAGCGCATGGCCTCGATCACGCCCGCATAGTCGGTCGAGTAGAAGGCGTTGATCTTCAGCCCCGTCGCCTTCTCCATGGCGGCGAGGAACGGATCCCAGTTCTTCTTCTGATTGACCGAAGCCTCGGTCGAGATGACGCCGAAGTTGATTTCCGCCGGCGTTTCGGCGCGCGCCGGCGCCGCGACGCCGATGGCCGCCGCCAATGCCGCGCCGATCAGGGATAGTCTTCGCATCGTGCCTTCTCCTGTTTTTACCGTCTTTGTTGAGTGAGGACTCGCGAACTCGGCTCTGCTCACGCGCTCAACCGCACGCCGTCCGATGTCGTCGTCTTCAGGGTTGCGATCGCGCCGTTCACCGCGCCCGGCCGCGCGAAGGGCCGCACGCGCCGGTCGCCGACCGTTGGCGCCGCCGGTTCGAGGGGCTCGTTCAATGAGGGAAGGAACAGCTCTTCGCTCTCCGCCCCGTAGATCTGGCCGAGGAACGCGGGCGTCAGCGCGCCCGACGGTCCGTCATAGGCGATCTTGCCCGCCTTCAACGCGATGACGCGCGGGCAATACTTGATGGCGTATTCGACCTGATGCAGCGAAATGAAAATCGTGATGCCGTCGCGCCGGTTCATGTCGGCGAGGAGATCCATCACGCGGCGCGCGGATGCGGGATCGAGCGAGGCGATCGGTTCGTCCGCGATCAGGAGCTCGGCGCCCTGCACCAACGTGCGCGCGATCGCGGCGCGCTGCTGCTGGCCGCCCGAGAGTTCGCTCGCGCGCTTGAGCGCGTGCCGCTCGATGCCGACGCGGGCGAGCGCCTGCATCGCGACGCGTTTTTCGGCCGTCGTGAAGCGACCGAACGTTCCGCGCAGGATCGGCATCCGGCCGAGCAATCCGAGACAGACGTTGGTCAGCAGCGACAGCCGCGGCACGAGATTGAACTGCTGGAAGATCACGCCGATGCGTGCGCGCAGCGCGCGGCCGCAATCGATCCGGCCCTGATCCTGGATCGGATGTCCCAGCATGACGATGCGGCCGGCGTCCTCGGCAGCCGCGCCTTTGCCCACGCGGTCGATCGGCGTCAGCGCGGCGAGCGTGCGGATCAGGGTCGATTTGCCGGAGCCCGACGCGCCGATCAGCGCGACCATTTCGCCGCGCGCGATCGTCAGGCTGACATCGTCGAGGACACGCAACGAGCCGAACGACTTCGACGTTCTTCTCACGTCGACCACGGCCTCGGTCTGCACGTCGGTACCCCTGGCGCAAGTGTCGATGCGGGGCTAGCAGCGGCCTATGACAGTCAGATGAAATCGTGCCGCGACGCAGCAATCGGGCTGTGGGCAACCGAAAGCGATGCTTGGTGGATGACGCGAAAGCGAGCATCTGCACGATCTTGACGCAGCAGCGTGATCGCTTCGATCGCAATGGTCGCCGGAACCTGCGCGCGCGCGTGCGCGTCGCGCAGCAGCGCGAGGACCGCGTCGGTCCGTGCCGCCGGCAGGCGGCCGCTCAACGTCATGTGGAAGCGGAAATCCTCGAACACATAGGGGTAGCCCCAACGGTCGAGATGATCGATCTGCCGGGATGTCAGCTTGTGCGCGAGCCTCCGGTCGCGTTCCGCCTCGGTCGGAGGCTCGCGAAATCGATCGAAGCCGCGCACGCAATCGTCGGCAAGCGCGTTGACGGCCGGCGCGGGAGCGGACGGCACCAGTGCCGTAAAGCTGCCGAGGGTACGGATCGACGCGGCAAATTCCGGCGGTGCGTTGCGGTGTCTGGCGAACACCGCGAACTCGGCGACCAGATCGTCCTCCGCGTATTCCGCGCGCAGATGGAACGGCGGCTTGAGCGTCGCGTGAAAGCCGTAGCGCCGCGGCTCCGCGGTGAGCGCGTGCCACTCCGCCGCGCCTACATGATCGTCGGCGAGCGACGGGACCTCGCCTCCCGAATAGGCGTCATAGCCGAGCGCGGCCGCGCCGAAGCGGTAGAGCGCGCTGTCGGCCGGCGGAACGAAGAAGACGGCGTAGCGCGCGCCGCTCACTGCAATCGTCCGCCATTCGCGATGCGATGCGGCTCGGTCAGGTGCACCACATGCCCAGCGACCATCACGGCGACGACGCGCGGCCTCGGCCCCGACGCATCCACCAGCACCAGGTCGCCGCGCAGGCCGGACGCGATGCGTCCGCGATCGGTCAGCCCGACGGCGCGGGCCGGCGCCTCCGACACGAGACGCCAAGCCTGCTCGATCGGCGCCACCTTGCGCTCGGCAAGCTTGAAGGCGGCGATCAGCGGCGCCGGATAATAATAGTCCGACGCCAGCACCGAGCAGAGTCCCTCCGCCACCATCTTGGTCGCGTCGGTCCAGCCGATATGGCTTTTTCCCCGCATGACGTTGGGCGCGCCGAACACGATCGCGTCGCCGGCGGCGACCGCCTCGCGCGCGGTCTCGACATTCATGGGGAATTCGCTGACGCGGCATCCGAGCGCGCGGAACCAGCGGCGCCGCTCCGGGCTCGCGTCGTCGTGCGAGAGCATCGGCACGCCGTTGGCGTTCGCCTGCGCGGCGATGCGCTGGGTCGAGCACGGCACTTCGTCGCCGCGCGCGCGCAACTCTTCGACCAGGCCGAGGAAATCCTCGCGCGCGATGCCTGAGCGCACGATCATGTCATTGATCTTCTCGGGCCGGCGCATCACGGTGCCTTCCGACGGCAGGTGATCGTTGAACGCGACCGCGTGGATGCGGCGCGCCGCGAGCCAGTCGGCGATCTCGGATTCGGCCGCGAAATTGTAGGCCTCATGGCGCAGATGAAAGCGCGTGTCGGCCGCAAGCTGCGCGCGCAGCCGCTCGATCGCCGCGAGGATGCCGCGTGCGTTCTCGGGGCCGCGCAGGCCCGGCTCCCATGACCACGTCACGCCGTGGAACACCGTGGTCATGCCGTTCGCGACCGCCTGCCGGTCGCTGTCGATCAAGGCGATCTCGACGTCGACCGCGACGCCCGGCCGCGGCATCATCTGGCGCTCGAACGCGTCGCCATGAATGTCGACGATGCCAGGCAGCACCAGCAGTCCGGCGGCATCGAGCGTCGTGCGCGCCGCGGCGTCGCTTCCGACATCCGCGATGACGCCGCCGGCCGCGTCGACATGGACGGTCGTCTGCTCAAGCTTGTCGTCGAGGAGGACGTCGCCCCCGGTGATGCGGAAATCCATGATCCCTCAAACCGCGGCGGTCTCTTGCGACGAGTGAGAAAGCTCGCGCTCGTGCTTGTCGAGGAAAGCCTCGATCGATAGCTGGCGGAAGTCGGGCAGCGCCGCGCGCAGGCACGCGTGGCTCCAGTCCCACCACGCGAGCCGACGGAGCCGCGCCGCGATCGCATCCGGGAAGCGCGCCCGGATGACGCGCGCCGGATTCCCGCCGACGATCATGTAGGGCGCGACGTCCTTGGTCACCACTGCGCCGGCCGCGATGACCGCGCCGTCGCCGATGCGGCGGCCCGGCAGTACGATCGCGCCGTGCCCGATCCACACGTCATGGCCGATCTCGACGCGGTACGAACGCCGCCACGCGAAGAACTCCGCTTCATCCGGTTCGCCCGGAAAATACGTGCTGGCCCGATAGGTGAAGTGCGACTGGCTCGCGCGCTCCATCGGATGGTTGCCGGGGTTGATGCGAGTCATGGCGGCCACCGAACAGAACTTTCCGAACCTCGTGTAGGCGACGTCGCCGTCATTGACGATATAGGAGTAGTCGGCAAGCTCCACTTCGAGCAGCCGCGTGCGCGCGCCGACTTCCGTGTAGGCGCCGAACGCGCAATCGCGGATGTCCGCCGTGGCATGGATCAGCGGCGTGGTCGACAGCATTTTCGTGGGCGCAGGTACGCTCATGTCTCGACCACCAGTTCGAGCCGGTCGGCGGCAAAACGCGTATGCGTCGTCAACACCGGGCAATCCTCGCTGTCGGCGTCCACGCTGTGGACCGAGAGGACGGGGCGACCGGGCGCGATTTCGAGGCGCAGCGCATCCGACGCGTCGACGATCGCGGCGGCCACGCGCGTCGACTTGCGCACATAGTCGCTGACGCCGAAATGCGCGAGCGTCTTGGTCATCGACTGGGTCGCCGCATAGACGCGCGCCGCGTCCGCGAAACGTCGCGCCGGAAGCCAAGACGTCGCGGCGCTGATCGGAACGCGGTCGGCGTGGCGCAAGAGATCGATCCGCACGACCGACGCACCCGGCTTCAACCGGAGCCTGCTGGCGATCTCCGCGTCCGCGCTCTCGAGCGCGCTGCCGATGAGGCGGCCGCTGACGGTCCGCCCGGTCGCCCCGACGATCTCGGAGAAACGCGTGCGCGCGTGGATCGGATAGGCGAGGCGCTCGCCCTCGACATAGGTCCCGCTGCCGCGCTCGGCGCGCACGAGGCCGCGTTCGGCGAGCGCCGCGATGGCGCGGCGCACCGTATGGCGGTTCACGCGCAGCCGCGCCGCGATGTCGAGCTCGCCGGGCAGTTTGGTGCCGGGCTGATAGCTCCCGGTCGCGATGCCGCGTTCAAGCTCGTCGGCGACGCGGCGCCACAGCGCGACGCCGGCGTCCAACGCGCGCGCGGTCCTTGCGGTGCGCAGGCCGCCGCGCGGCGCGCTGCGAGCGGTCATTCCCATGTCTTCAAGACTCGTTATCGGACGTCATTGACGGGCATCGGCAAGTTGTCTAATAACATAGACAACTCGCGGACGCCAGACGCAAATGCCAAACGCGCAGCCAAGGATCGCTCCGGACGACAAAGACCTGCGGCATCGCCGTCGGGACGCGATGGCGGTGCTCGCCGAGGCACCGGCGGCCGAGATCGAACCACTGCTTGCGGCGGTCGGTCCGCTTCCGGCCTACCGCGAAATCCGCAAGCCCGAGAGCGGCCTCGTGATGACGCGCGGGCGCATCGGCGGCGACGGCGCACCCTTCAACATCGGCGAGGCGACGGTCGCGCGCTGCGCCGTCGAGCTTACGACCGGCGAGATCGGGTTCGGCTACGTGCTGGGGCGCGATCACGGGAAGGCGCGGCTGATCGCGATGTGCGATTCACTGATGCAGCGCGACGAATTCCGCGACAGCGTGGAGCGCATTGTTCTTATGCCGATCCGGACGCGCCTCGCCGCCGAGCGCGCCGTCAAACAAGAGCAGGCCGCCGCCACCAAGGTCGAGTTCTTCACGCTGGTGCGGGGGGAGGACTGATCATGGTCGCGCCCGCTTTCCTCGATTCCGTGATGGCGGCGCAGTCGACGTTCCGCGCTGTCCTCGATGCAACGGCGCGGCCCGGCACCGTCCTCCGCCTGCGTGAACCCTCGAACGCACCGCCGCCGCTCGGCGCCGCGGCGGGCGCTGTCGCGTTGACGCTGTGCGACCAGGACACGCCGGTCTGGCTCGATCCGTATCTGCGCTCGTCGTCGGCGCTGATCGACTGGCTGCGCTTCCACAGCGGCGCGCGCGTGATCGACGATCCGCACGCGGCCACATTCGCCTTCGTCGGCGCGACGCAGGAACTGCCACCGCTCGACCAGTTCAACCCGGGCACGGCGGAGTATCCGGATCGCTCGACCACGATCATTCTCGAAGTTCAGTCGTTCGAGCACGGACCGAGTTACGTCCTGGCCGGCCCCGGTATCGCGGGCGAGCGCACGATCCAGGTGAGCGCGCTTCCGGCCGACATGACGGAACGGCTCGCCGCCAATCGCCGGCTGTTCCCCTGCGGGATCGATCTCCTGCTCACGACCGACACCGACATCATGGCGCTGCCGCGCTCGGTGCGGCTCACGAACGGAGCGCGCTGACATGTATGTGGCGGCGAAAGGCGGCGAACGGGCGATCGAGGCCGCGCACCGGCTGCTCGCGCACGAGCGGCGCGGCGATCCGTCGGTGCCGGAGCTGACGCTTGCGCAGATCGGCGAGCAGCTCACGCTGGCGGTCGACCGGGTGATGACCGAAGGCTCGCTCTATGACCGCGAGCTCGCGGCGCTCGCCATCAAGCAGGCGCGCGGCGACCTGATCGAGGCGATCTTCCTGTTGCGCGCGTTCCGCACCACCCTCCCCCGCTTCGGCGCGAGCGAGCCGCTCGACACCTCGGCCATGCAAATCCGCCGCCGCATCTCGGCCACCTTCAAGGACCTGCCCGGGGGCCAGATCCTCGGGCCGACCTTCGACTACACGCATCGTCTGCTCGATCCGGAGCTTGCCGCAGGCGAGGCTCCGCACCCGCCCTCTCGCGCGCCGTCGAGCGACGTCGCGATGCCGCGCGTCACGGACTTCCTTGCCGACGACGACCTGATCGAGCGCTCGCCCGGCGCCGACACGGACGCGCCGGTCGGCGACCTGACGCAGACCCCGCTCGAATTTCCAGCCGAGCGCGACGTGCGCCTGCAGAACCTCGCGCGCGGCGATGAAGGCTTTCTCCTGGCGCTCGGCTATTCGACCCAGCGCGGCTATGGCCGCACGCATCCGTTCGCCGGCGAAATCCGCATGGGCGAGGTCGAGGTCTCGTTCCATGCCGAGGAGGTCGGCTTCGCGGTTCCGCTTGGCCGTATCACGGTGACCGAATGCCAGACGGTAAACCAGTTCCAGGGCAGCGCGACCGAGCCGCCGCGTTTCACGCGCGGCTACGGGCTCTGCTTCGGCCACTGCGAGCGCAAGGCGATGGCGATGGCGCTGGTCGACCGTGCGCTCCGCACGCGCGAGCTCGGCCAGGAGATCAACGCGCCGGCGCAGGACGAGGAGTTCGTTCTGTCGCATTCCGACAACGTGCAGGCGACCGGCTTCGTCGAGCACCTCAAGCTGCCGCATTACGTCGACTTCCAGGCCGAGCTCGGCCTCTTGCGCAAGATGCGAAAAGAGTTCGACGCGGCGCGTGAGCCCGAAGCAACGCGCGAGGCCGCCGAATGAACGCGCAGGCTTACAACTTCGCCTATCTCGACGAGCAGACCAAGCGCATGATCCGGCGCGCGATCCTCAAAGCCGTCGCGGTGCCGGGCTATCAGGTCCCGTTCGCGAGCCGCGAGATGCCGATGCCCTATGGCTGGGGCACCGGCGGCGTGCAGGTGACGGCCGCGGTGCTCGGGCCGGATGATGTGCTCAAGGTGATCGACCAAGGCTCCGACGACACCACCAACGCGGTCTCGATTCGGAAATTCTTCGCCAAGACCGCGGGCGTCGCGACCACGACGCGCACCGAGGATGCGACCGTGATCCAGACGCGCCACCGCATTCCGGAAGCGCAACTGACCGAGGACCAGATCCTGGTGTTCCAGGTGCCGATCCCGGAGCCGCTGCGCTTCCTCGAGCCGCGCGAGACCGAGACGCGGCGCATGCACGCGCTCGCCGACTACGGCGTGATGCATGTGAAGCTCTACGAGGACATCGCGCGCCACGGCCACATCGCGACGACCTATGCGTATCCCGTGAAGGTCGCGGACCGCTACGTGATGGACCCTTCGCCGACGCCGAAGTTCGACAACCCCAAGATGGACAATTGCCCGGCGCTGCAACTGTTCGGCGCCGGCCGCGAGAAGCGCATCTATGCGATCCCGCCCTATACGAGCGTCGTCTCGCTCGATTTCGAGGACCATCCGTTCGAGCCCTATCGCCAGGACGCGCCCTGCGCGCTCTGCGGCGCGACGGATTCATACCTCGACGAGGTGATCATGGATGACCGCGGCTCGCGCATGTTCGTCTGCTCGGACAGCGACTACTGCGCGTCGCGACGCGACGGGGCGGCGCCAGCGGAAACGGCCGGAGCGGCGCATGACGCCTGACGACGAACCGCTCCTGATCGCGGACGGGCTGACCAAGTGGTATGGCCGCCAGCTCGGCTGCCGCGATGTCTCGTTCTCGCTCTATGCGGGCGAAGTGCTCGCCGTGGTCGGCGAATCCGGCTCGGGCAAGACGACGCTGTTGCAACTGCTCGCAGGCCAGTTCGAAGCCTCGGCCGGCCGCGTGTCGTACCGCATGCGCGACGGCGTCACCCGCGATCTCTCGACGCTGAGCGAAGCGGAGCGGCGTTTTCTGTTCCGCACCGACTGGGGCTACGTGCAGCAGGACGCGACGCTCGGCCTGCGCATGGGCGTGTCGGCCGGCGGCAATGTCGGCGAGCGCCTGATGGCGGTCGGCGCGCGCCACTACGGCGAGATCCGCCGCAGCGCCGAGTCCTGGCTCGACCGGGTCGAGATCGACATCGCGCGCATCGACGAGACGCCGCGCAGCTATTCGGGCGGCATGCGCCAGCGCCTGCAGATCGCGCGCAATCTCGTCACGCAGCCGCGCCTCGTGTTCATGGACGAGCCGACCGGCGGCCTCGACGTGTCGGTGCAGGCGCGGCTCCTCGATCTGTTGCGCTCCTTGGTGCGCGACCTCGGCCTCGCGGCGATCGTCGTCACGCATGATCTCGCCGTCGCGCGGCTGCTGTCGCACCGGATCATGGTGATGAAGGACGGCGAGGTGATCGAGACCGGCCTCACGGATCAAGTGCTCGACGATCCGCGCGAAGCCTACACCCAGCTTCTGGTCTCTTCGATCCTGCCGGCGTGAGGGCGACATGGACGTTCTAGAACTTTCCGGCGTCGCGAAGAGCTTCACCATGCATCTGCGCGGTGGGTTGACGCTGCCCGTCGTGCGCGACGTGAATTTCGCGGCGCGCGCCGGCGAATGCGTGGTGTTGGCGGGTCCTTCTGGCGCGGGCAAGTCGTCGATCCTGAAGATGATCTTCGGCAGCTATCGCTGCGATGCCGGCGCGATCCGCGTGCAACACGGCGGCGGCGCGACCGATGTCGCGACCGCCGAACCGCGCGAGATGATCGCGTTGCGCCGCACCGTCGTCGCCTACGTGACGCAGTTCCTGCGCGCGATCCCGCGCGTGCCCGCGATCGAGGTGGTCGCCGAGCCGCTGCTCGCGAACGCGGTCGCGCGCGAGGCCGCATTGGCGCGTGCCGCCGAACTGCTCGCCCGCCTCAACGTGCCGGAGCGGCTCTGGAGCCTGCCGCCCGCGACGTTCTCGGGCGGCGAACAGCAGCGCGTGAACATCGCGCGTGGGCTGGTCGGCGATCATCCACTGCTCCTGCTCGACGAGCCGACGGCCTCGCTCGACGATTTGAACCGCGCGGTCGTCATCGACCTGATCGCCGAAAGGAAGCGCCGCGGCAGCGCGATCGTCTCGGTCGTGCACGACGCCGACGTGCGCGACGCGATCGCGGACCGGATCGTCGACGTCACGGCCTTCGCGGCCGCCGCATGAGCCCAGCGATGACCGACGCCGCAGACCTGCTCCTGACCAATGCCCGCCTGGTGCTGGCGGACCGCGTCATCGAGCGCGGCTGGGTGGCGGTCGCGGGGGGCGCGATCGTCGAGATCGGCGAAGGCAAGCCGCCGGAGCGCGGCGAGGACGTCACGGGCGACGTCATCATGCCCGGGCTCGTCGAGCTCCACACCGATCACCTCGAAGCGCACTACGTGCCGCGGCCCAAGGTCTATTGGGACCCGATCGCGGCGGTCGTGTCCTATGACGGCCAGATCGCGACCAGCGGCATCACCACGGTGCTCGACTCGCTGCGCGTCTGGCGCGAGGAAACGGTGAAGAGCGCCGACGGCGATGCCGTCAAGCTCGCGCACGCGATCGGCGCCGCGCGCGACGCCGACCTGCTGCGCTGCGAGCATTTCCTGCACCTGCGCTGCGAAATCCCGATGCCCGGCGTCGTCGAGGAGGCAAGCGAACTGATCACGCGGCCCGACGTGCGCCTCGCCTCGCTGATGGATCACACGCCGGGGCAGCGCCAATTCCGCGACCAGGCGAAGCTGCGCACCTATTACCGCGGCAAGACCGGCGGCATGAACGACGCCGAGCTCGACCGCCTGTTCGCGCGGCGCGTCGAGCTGCAGAAGCTCAATGGCGAGACCAACCATCGCACCATCGTGGCGCTCGCGCACCAGCACAAGACCCCGCTCGCGAGCCACGACGACACCACCGCCGAGCACGTCGCCGAAGCCGTGCGCGACGGCGTCGCGATCGCCGAGTTTCCGACCACGTTCGAAGCCGCCGCGGCCTTGCATCAAGCCGGCATCCGCGTGCTCATGGGCGCGCCCAACCTGGTGCGCGACGGCTCGCATTCCGGCAACGTGGCGAGCCGCGAGCTCGCGGGCGCGGGACTTCTCGACATCCTGTCGTCGGACTATGTGCCGTCGAGCCTTCTGATGGCCGCGATGGTCATGCCCGAGGTCGTTCCCGGCATCGATCTCGCGGCCGCGGTGCGCACCGTCACCAAGACCCCGGCGGAGGCGGTCGGGCTCGACGACCGGGGCGAGATCGCGCCGGGAAAACGCGCCGACCTGATCCGCGTCCATCGTGGCGCTGTCCCGGTCGTGCGCTGCGTCTGGCGGCAGGGCCGCCGCGTCGCGTGATCGGGCCCGGCCATCTCGTGCTCGTGGTGGGCCCGAGCGGCGCCGGCAAGGATACGGTGCTCTCGCTCGCTCGCGCGGCGACGCATGAGGACGACGCGATCGTCTTTCCGCGCCGCGTGATCACCCGCCCGGCGGACAGTGCCGAGGATCATGATTCACTCACCGAACCGGAATTCGAACGCGCCGCGGCCAGCGGCGCCTTCGCCATATGGTGGGGCGCGCACGGACATCGTTATGGCATCCCTATTTCGGCGCGGCATGCGATCGAGGCCGGTCGCAGCGTCGTCTGCAATGTCTCGCGCGCCGTTGTCGGGTCGTTGCGCGCGCGCTATGCGAACGTGACCGTCGTGCTGGTGACGGCACCGACGGAAATCCTGGAACAGCGGCTCGCGGCGCGCCGCCGCGCCAGCGATGGCGACATCGCGCAGCGTATCGCGCGCGCCGACGCCAGGGAAACGCAGATCGTCGCCGATATCGTCATCGAGAATGTCGCGGCGCCCGAACTCGCGGCAGCCAAGCTGCTCGACGTGTTGCGCCGCCCCTCCGGATAAGCGCCGTGACAGCGCCATCGTGGCGGACGGACGGTTGGCGCGCCCTGAGAGATTCGAACTCCCGACCCTCAGATTCGAAGTCTGATGCT
>CAYZMR010000059.1:0-17446 GCA_964479515.1 uncultured Hyphomicrobiales bacterium
GGGCGCGCGCATCCAGCGCATCGACCACATCAACTGCTTCACGCCGGACGTGCAGAAGTCATACGACTTCTACACCGAGCTCGGCTTCCGCCTGACCGAGACAACCGAGACCGAAGGCGCCGATCCAAAGCTCTGGGCGGTGTGGATGCAGCGCCGGGGCAGCACGCACGATCTCGCGTTCACCAACGGGCGCGGGCCGCGCCTGCACCATATCGGCGTGTGGAATTCGAACGCGCTCGACATCCTGCACATCTGCGACGTGATGGCGACATCGGGCTATCTCGCCAACATGGAGCGCGGACCCGGCCGGCACGGCATCGCCAACGCGTTCTTTCTTTATGTGCGCGATCCCGATGGCCATCGCCTCGAGCCGTTCACCTCCGACTATCTCACCGTCGACACCGACCACGAGCCGATCCGCTGGACGCTGGATCATCCGCAGCGCCAGACGCTGTGGGGCCACCCGGCGCCGAAGTCCTGGTTCGAGGAAGGCTCGCCGTTTGTCGGCGTGCCGGTGCGCGATCCGGTGCTGGCGGCGCGACCGGTCGTGGCGCGGTAGTGCTGCCGCGTAGAACGCGCGCGTCAGCCGCGCGGCCAGCATGCGCGCGGGTGCTCGACGCAAAACGAATGCCAGTGCGACGAGTTCTCTTGCAACTGGCTCGGCCGGGCCGAAGCCTGCGTTGTCATCGCGACCGTGGTGAGACCGGCAAGCACGGTCACGGCGAGCGCGAGGGCCGTTATGCCGCGAAGCAGGGAAGTCTTGATCTTGGTCATGGCTGTGTTCTCCTTCGAGGTACTGTTGTTGCTCAAGAGCATTTGCAGGAACGGTGGCCGTCGCAGGTAAAAACGAGGCCCGGCTCGCACGTATGGCGGTTGGAGACCGCCGCTTGTGTAACCGGCGAGACGTTCTTTGCCGCGTTCGCGACGCCGTTCATCAGGGTGAGCGCGATCGTGACCGTGACGATGAAGCGAACCATGGCAGCCTCCCGATCGGCGGGACCATCCCGCGATGGGTTCGGTTCTAGGCTCGCAAGGTCATCGCGGCTGTGATGGGGATCACGAAAAGGCGTCCGAACGCACCATCGCGGCGAACTCCAGGTCGCCAAACCACGCGGCGCCGTTGCCGGTCATGACGAGCCCGATCACGAGCGTGTCCGCCGCTTCCGGCACGTCCGCTTCGACCGCCAGCGTTGCCCACTGCGGCGATTGGAGCGGCTGAGCGGCTGAAACGACGGTGGCGCGCGGGACGACGTAGAAGTCGCATTCGTCACTGTCCGGTTTCGGCAGAAACCTGAGGAATAACAGCGCGCCGGCGCCGATCTCAGTCGCCTCGGTCCGGATCGCGGCGGCAAACCTCACTCGCTTCCCGCGGAAGCCTTGCGCGGAAATCTTCTGGGTGAGCTGGCCGTCGCCCCACCGCCATGGGGCTTCGCGCGACAGGCACACGGTTCGACGACCGCGCGGCGAGAGCCGGTCCGACACGGCGGCCATGGGAGCGTACTTTCGAACGACGCCGCCCTGGCGCCACCCCGGCGGTACACCGTCGCCGCACAATTCCAGGTTCGACGGCGCGGACAGCACGACCGGCGCCGGTCGGGGGATCTCAGGATTGTTCGGCCGAGTCGCCGTGGTCTCGGCGACGAACATGACGGCATCGAAGCGGTCGCGCGGCCTGATCGTGTGTGTATAGGTGACCCCCAGTTTGTTATCGCCTGGAAAGCCATAGATGCCGCCGATCTGCCGCATCGGCATCTCGGACGCGAGCCATGCGGCCGCGCCCTGGCGCGGCGCGTCCGCAAGATCGAGTGCAAGCAGCGGCAACCCGGCTTGCGCGAGGACAGCATCAAAGCTGCCGGGCGGCGCGGCCGGCACCGTGTGATCCGTGAGTTCGCCCGCCGGATAGCCGCGTGCCAGAAAGGAACCGCGATCGAACGAGGTGCCGATCACCCGTTGCGCGCCCCCGACCATCTCGGCGAGGTATCCGCCCATGGACTTGCTGTCATCGTCGGTGGCGCGCGACGCGTGGCCGTTGTGCGACAACAGCATGGCCTTTGCCTCGGGGCCTTCCGCCTCCAACAGTGCGCAAACGTTTTCCGCCATCACCCGGTCGTGCGACGTATAGCTCCGATCGATCTCGAACCGCGCGGCCTGATCGAGGACTTTCGCCAGGAGCCGGCCCAGATGCCAGTCGAGGGCGCTCGTCGCGGCGACCCATTGCGGCCGTTGCTGCTCAAATGCGGCAAGGACCTGCGCAATGCAGGCGAACACCTCTTCGCGGCGCGTCTCCGCAAGCTGTCCGAACAATCCCGCGGTGAAATCGCTCGTCAACGGCGCAAGCGCGGCCCTGCATTCCGCCGCAAGACCGGGCGCGACGTGCGCGAGAAAGTCGATCAGCGCCGGCACCGCAACGGCGGTATAATCCGTAACGAAACCATAGCATTTGACCTTGCGGGCGTTGTTGGCGTTCCACCACCGCATCCATTCGACCAGGTCGAGCACCTCTTCGGTGTCCCAGACCCAATAGCGCGTGCCGGCCAGCGCGTCGGCGGCATTGCCGATGCCATCCACCACATAGGCATTGACCGCGAGCGAATCGGGAAAAGGTGCCTCGATGGCGAGCATCGTGAAGCCGAGCTCGGCGACGCAGAACTCGAACAGCCGGTGCATGAGCTTACGGAATTCGCGCGTGCCGTGGGTCTGCTCGCCGAGCGACACGATCCGCGCGTCGCCGATGATCGCGCGAATCGGCTCCAGATCCTTGTATCCGCTCCGCGGCTCGACGGTGGCAAGCGGGATCGCCGCCGCCCTTATCCATTCGACGACGGACTGACCCGTAGCTCCGACGCTGCTCACGATGCCGCCGCCACCACCGCGTCGATCTCGGCGAGTGCGCGGCGCAGCTCCATCGCCAGCACGTTGAAGGCGTCGCGGCGCCGAGCCGGGTCGCCGGACTTGCACGCCAGTTCGAGCGCGGCGGCCGCGGTCGCGACTGCGTTGGCGCCGATCGCCTGCGCGGCGCCCTTGAGCTTGTGCGCGGCCGCGAGCACGCTGACGAGATCGCCGAGCTCGAGCGAGGCCGCGATCTTGCGTTCCGCATCGCCGGCGGTGTCGCTGAACTTGCCGAGCAGCGAGGCGATCGCTTGTCTGTCGTCGCCGAGCCAGCTCGCGAGCACGCTGCGGTCGAGCGCGACGCCGTCGTCGGTGCGCGCCGCGCGCGGATCGTCGAGCGTCTCCTCCAGCGGCAGCCAGCGCAGCAGCGTCGTGCGCAGCCAGTCGATGTTGAGGGGTTTTGCCAGATACGCGTCCATCCCGGCGGCAAGGCAACGGTCTTCCTCGCCCTTCATGGCGTTCGCCGTCACGGCGATCACGGGCGTGCGCGCGCCTCCCGGGCGCCGCTCTTCATCCTGGCGGATGCGGCGGATCAGCTCGTAGCCGTCCATGCGCGGCATGTGGATGTCGGCCAGCACCGCCGCGTAGGCGTTGTCGCCCCACGCTTGCAACGCCTCGACGCCGTCCGACGCCGTGTCCGCATCGACGCCCAGAAGATCGAGCTGGCGCACCATGACTTCCTGGTTCACCGGGTGATCGTCGACCACCAGCACGATCGGCCGCGCGCCGCCGGAGGCGACCGGCGCCGACCGGCGCGCCGGACTGGCGGTTGAATGGATCAGCTCGGGGAGCGGCGCGTCCTGCGGTGCGGCGTCGAAAATCAGGTGCACGAAGAACGTCGAGCCGACGCCGGGCGTGCTCTCGACCGCGATCTCGCCACCCATCAGCTCGGCCAGCCGGCGCACGATCGACAGGCCGAGCCCGGTGCCGCCGAAGCGGCGCGTCGTCGAGGAATCCGCCTGGGCGAACGGCTGGAACAGACGCACGCGCTGCACCTCGTCGATGCCGATCCCTGTATCTTCGACCGCGAGCGTCACGCGCGTGCGCCCAGCTCCGAGCGGCGCCGTGCCGGCGCTCACCGTGACGCCGCCGGCTTCGGTGAACTTCAGCGCGTTGCCGACGAGATTGAACAGGATCTGCCGCACGCGGGTCGGGTCGCCGAGCAGCGTGTCGTTCGAGCCCGGCTCGATCCGGCCGGCGAGCGTCAGCCCCTTGGCGTTCGCCTGGGTTCGGAACGTGTTCATGACGCCGTCGATCAGTCCCGAGAGCGAGAACGCCGTCGCCTCGAGCTCGAGCCGCCCAGCCTCGATCTTGGAGAAATCGAGCACGTCGTCGATGATGCGCAGAAGCGCGCGCGCGGAATCGCGCATGGTCTCCACGGTGCCGCGTTGCGCGGCGTCGAGGCGCTGGCGTTCGAGCACCTCCATCATGCCGAGCACGCCGTTCATCGGCGTGCGGATCTCGTGGCTCATGGTGGCGAGGAAGGTCGATTTCGCCTGGTTGGCGGCCTCGGCTTCGGCGCGGTCGCGCTCGGCCGCCTCGCGCGCGGCTTCGGCCGCGTCCTTGGCCGCGGCTTGCGCCTGTTCGCGCTCCTTCAGCGCGGTGATGTCGCGATAGACACCGAGGAGGCTGCCGTTCGACAGCGGCTTGTAATTGAATTCGATGAACCGTCCGCCGCGCGTCTTGCGCTCGATCCTGATGCCGCCGGGCGTGCGCATCAGCGCGGCACGCTCCCGCACGGCCGCCTCGATGTCGTCGAGCGGACCGAAATCTCCGCGCATTGCCTGATAGCGCAAGACATCGAACCCGGATGTGCCCGGTAACGTCACCTCGGCTGGCAGGTCGAGGAAACGGCTGAGTTGGTCGTTGCCGAACTGCCAGCGGAAGTCCTTGTCGATCAGCACGATGCCGTCATTCATGTTGGCGAGTACGGTGCGCATGATCTCGCGCGTCGCTTCGACCTCCGTACGCGCGGCATCGAGTTCCTGCTCGCGCAGCTTCGCCTCGGTGATGTCGCTCGTCGCGCCCACCATGCGCAGCGCCTCGCCGTCCGCGCCGCGTACCACCAGGCCGCTCTGCCGCGCCCAACGCCACGTGTCGTCGGCGGCCAGGTAGCGATATTCGGAAACAAAACGCGGCGTGAGACCTTTGAGGTGCGCGACCAGCGCCTCGCGATAGCGCGGCAGGTCGTCGGCATGCACGCGGCCGCCGGATTCCTCCGGCGTCAGCGTCGCGTCGGGCTCCATGCCGAAGATCGCGCGCAGCGTCGGAGAGTAATAGATGGTGTTGTTGATGATGTCCCAGTCATAGACGCCGTGGTTGATCGATTCGAGCGCGAGCGCGTAGCGCTCCTCGTCGGCCTGCGAGGCCGGCGCGCGTCCTGGCACGCCGCGCTTGCCGCTCTTGTCGGGACTGGCCGCCGGTCTCGCCCCGCGCGGACGTGACTGTCTCGGGATATCCATGGCGCCGATGATACCCGTTCATGTTTGGAATATCTTGGGGTTTGGTGGTGCAATTCCGCTCACGCCACATAGGCGTGCATGATGAGGCGGCCCTTCTGCGGCGTATTGGTGGCGAACGCCTGCAGCTTCTTCACGAATTTCCAGGATGGCTTGTAGACCACCTCGCGGCGCGCAAAGCCCGCAAGATGCAGCGCGTCGTCGAGCCAGGCCTGCGTCGGGAACGTGCCCGGGTGGCGGCCATGGGTGTCGAAGTCGTCGCCGGGAAAGAAGGTGATCATCGGCGTGCTCTCGTGCACCGCCGGGATCAGCGAATTCGTCTCGATGATGAGCCGCTCGGTCGTCACGGTCCTGATCTTCTGCAGCACGAGCAGCGGATGGCGCAGGTGATAGAGCAGGCCGGCGCAGAACACGAAGTCGAACGTGCCGAGCTTCTCGACGCTGATGTCATGCGCGTCGAGCTTGAGGTATTCGACATTGCTCTTGAAATGGTCGCGCGCGAGCAAGAAGCATTCGAGCCCGCGCCCGTTCCACACGTCGGTCGCGAGCACGCGCTTGGCGCCGCGGCGCTCGAACTCGAAGGCGAAAAATCCGTCCCACGCGCCGATGTCGAGGATCGTCTTGCCGCTCAGATCGGTCGGAATGTTCATCAGCCGCAGCCGGCGGCTGAACCGGCGCTGCACGTGCCACGGCTTGGTGACGATACCGTTGCCAAAGTCGATCGGCGAATGGAATTCGCCCTGCAGCGCGTCCACCTTGCGCTTCAGCGCGCTCCAATCCACGTCTGTCGAGCTGTCCATGAAGATCAATCGACGCCTGATGCCGTCTCGCGGCGGGCGTTATCGCATGGCAGCCGGATAGTGCAAGTGCCGCATTCGACCCGGTTAGGCGCTCGCGCGCGGCGCCAACTCCGCGAGCTTATCCAGGCTCTGCGTCCAGCCTGCCTCCATGCCGGCGAGCATCTGCGGCGCGATCGGGGCGAGGCCGACCGCATGCGCGTCCACCGTGAGTTTCGTCTTGCCGCCGTGGTCTACGAAGGTGACGGTCGTAAGCTGCTCAAGCAGCGCTTTGCCGTTGGCGTCCTCGGCAACCGCCATGAACACGAGCCGTTCGGGTGGAACGATCTCGCGGAACGTGCCGCTCATCGGATAGGTGACGCCGTCGGGTGCGCGCATGTGGATGCGGATCGCGCCGCCGACGCGCACATCGAGCTCGCAGACCGGATTGGCGAAGTGCCGCGGTCCCCACCATTGCGCCATGTGGTGCGGATCGGTCCACATCTTGAACACGAGCGTGCGCGGCGCATCGATGATGCGCGTGATCGACACCTTGCGTTCGGCCGGCTTCGCGTCGATGTCCACGGTCACGACTTCCGTCCTTCGGTCCAATTTGCCGTCAAACCGTCGCGCATGACCTTGAAGCCGCCGAAGATCATGCGCTTGCCGTCGAACGGCGCGGCGCCGGGCTGCATCATCTTGGCCATGCGCTTATCGTTTTGCACGAGCTTGTTGACGCGGTCGCGATGCGCACGCGATTTGTAGACGATCCACGAGAACACGACCGTCTCGCCGGGTTTCAGCTTCACGCTGCGCGGAAACGAGGTCAGCTTGCCGACACTGACGTCGTCGGCGAGGCACTCGACGAACTCCAGCGCCCCATGGTCGCGCCAGACCTTCCCCGCCAGGCGCGCGAGGCTCCTGTAGGCGGCGAGCTTCTTCTTCGGCACCGGGATGATGAACCCGTCGACATAGGCCATGAGTGAGCTCCTGTTTTCCGCGACCGACGCAGGGCCGCGCCCGCTGTCCGGGTTCAGTGCGCGGTTTTGAGATAAGCCGCGAGCTGATCGAGCGTGCCGCCCCAGCCCTGATTCATGCTGTCGTGCGAGGTGTCGAAGGTCTTCCGCTCCTCGGCGCTCGCATTGTGGGCCGACCAGCGGATCGTGAACCTGGTCTTGCCGCCGGGCGCGTCCTCGAACGTGAAGACGGACAGCAATTCCAGCGGCCAAGTCGGGCTCATCGGATGGCGCGTGATGCCGCCCACCTCGTCGGAGAACGAATTGATGAGCACGAGGCGCTCGTTCGGCACGACTTCGCGATAGATGAACTTGCCCCACATGGTCATGCCATCGGGCGACTTCATGCCATAGTGGTAGCTGCCGCCCGGACGCAAATCCATCTTGGCGGCAACCACCTTGAAGCCCTTCGGGCCCCACCATTGCTTCATGCGCTCAGGCTCGGTGAACGCCTTCCACACAAGATCGCGCGGCGCGTCGAACACGCGCGAGATGACGAAGTCCTTGTTGTCTGCCATGTCGATATCGCCCCGGATGCTGCGGCTTGTCAGGATTTCGGCTCGGCCATGACCATCCAGGTGATGCCGAACCGGTCGCCCACCATCCCGAAGCTCGGCGAGAAGAACGTCTTGGTGAGTGGCATATGCACCTGGCCGCCGTCGGCGAGCCCGTCGAACAGCTTCTTGGCCTCCGCCTCATCCTTGGCGCTGAGCGCGAGCGAGATGCCGCTGAACTTCGCGGGCGACTGCATGCGGCCGTCCGACGCCATGATCTGCGTGTCGCCGACATGGAACGCCGCGTGCATGATTTTGTCCTCCGTGCCGGGCGTGCAGGTGCCCTCCGGCGCCTCCTTGAAGCGCATCAGCATGTCGACCTTGGCGCCGATCGCCTGCTCGTAGAACTTGAGCGCCTCTTCGGTGCGGCCCTCGAAGCATAGGTAGGACTGGACTTTCATCGCTCTCTCCTCGGCGTTGCTGTTGGCTCGGTTACGAAACTAGCGCGCGATGCGCGCGTCCGCCGACGCGAGCAGGTGCTCGAGCCGATCGTAGCTGCGCGCCATGCCCTTCTCCATGCCGGACTTGACCGCGCCGTCGCGGGTATCGCGCGACGGATAGACGATCGTCATCGTGAGCGTGGTCTTGCCGGCATTCTCGACGAAGAGGATCGCGACCTCCGCCTCGCCCGGATACCAGGGCGGGTCGAACCGTTCGGTGTGCACGATGCGCTGCGGCGCCACGACCTCGCGGAAGACGCCGACGACGCCAAACCGCTTTCCGTCCGCATCGGATTGCCAGACCCAGCGATACGCGCCGCCGACGCGCAGATCCATCTCGCACACCGGCATGGTCCAGCCGTCCGGACCCAGCATCCAGTGCTTGAGCATGTCGGGCTTGGTGAAGGCGTCGAAGATGAGCTGCCGCGGCGCGTCGAACACGCGCGTGACCAGGATCTCGCGTTCCGCCGCCGGCGCGAGCTTCATGATGTTCGTCATCGCACCCCTCACGCGTCAGAACTCAATGTTGCGAGATGGTCGCCGAGCCGCGCCAGCGTCTGCACGAGGCCCTTGTCGGCGCCGTATTCCCGGATGACGCGATCGCGTTCGGCGAGCGAGGGGAACACGCCCTTGAACGTGACCATCGTCTTGCCGCCGAGAGCCTCGAAAATGACTGTCGTGCGGAAGTGCACGGGTTCCACGCCATCGCCGTTATGGTGGTAGACGAGCCGCTCCGGCTTCACGACCTCGTCGAATGTGATGCGGTTCTGGTAATCGCGGCCATCCGGACCGTGCATCACGAAGCGCCACACGCCGCCGGGACGCAGATCGAACGCGCTGGTCGTCGTGGTGAAGCCGTCCGGTCCCCACCACTGCGCGAGATGCTTCGGATCGGTCCACACCGACCACACCAGGTCGCGCGGCGCGTCGAGCAGACGCGTTCCGATCATCGCCGGCGGATCGTCCGCGAGCGCGAAGCTATTTCTTTCGGCCACGGCGCTTCTCCGTTTTCTTGTGGCTGTCTGGGTTCCCGTGTCCTTCCTGCGCCTGCAGCTCGCGCAGGTAATCGTCGAGGCGATCGAGCCGTTCCTCCCAAAGCCGGCGATAGCTTTCGAGCCAGTCGTCGACGCCCCTGAGCGCGTCCGGCTTGAGCCGGCACGGCCGCCACTGCGCCTCGCGCCCGCGCGCGATCAGGCCGGCGCGCTCCAGCACCTTGAGGTGCTTGGACACGGCCGGCAGGCTCATGTCGAAAGGTTCGGCCAGCTTCATCACCGAGGTTTCGCCGAGCGCAAGGCGCGCGAGGATCGCCCGCCGGGTCGGGTCGGCCAGGGCTGAGAATGTGGCGCTCAAGGGATCCGGGGACAGTGTCATATGGAACCAATAGGTTAAATAACCTTATGGTTCAATACGTCACCGCCGCGCGGGTGTCAAGCGCGCGCCATCGACCAACGGCGCTGATGCGCGGGACGGAGGATCGAGCCGGATCGTTCGCGGCGGTTAAGCCCTGCGGCGACGCGGCGTCCGGCGCTCCGGCGCGTCTGACCTCCCGGCGGCCTCCGGGGCGAGCGCGGATATCAGGCATTCCAGGACGGCCGTGACGTGCTCGATGCGAGGGGCTCCGAGGTCGCTCGCGAGCTGCGCATAGATGCGGTTTGAGGCTTCAATCCCGCTCTCGAACAGGCGCCGCCCCTCGGCCGTGAGCGAGACGACCACGCGCCGCTGATCCTTTGCGTTGGGGCAGCGCGAGATGACGCCGTCTGCCGCGAGCTTGGGCAGGATGCGCGACAGGCTCGCCGGGTGAATGCAGCAGCGCTCGCTCAATTCGAAAATCTCGCACGAGTTTTCCTCCACCAGCGCGCGGATGATGCGCCATTGCTGGTCGGTTATTCCCCGCGCGTTGAGCTCCGGGCGGAAGCGCTGCATCACGGCTTCGCGCGCCCAGAGAAGAAGCATCGGCAGCGAACGTCGAAACGGCGGCATGCGCTCCGCCGCGACGCCGCGACGGGCGGGAGCGGTGCGCCCGGCGGCGCCGGGCAAACGTGAACTGGCCATTGCGCTACCCGTGTGCCCTAGCCGACCTGGACCACCACGTTGCCGACCGTCTTCCCCCCTTCGACGGCCTGATGCGCCGCGATGATATCGGAAAGAGGAAATGTTTGCGCCACATTGTGGATCAGCCGGTTGCCTTCCAGCATGCGCGTGATGTCGGCGATCGCCCGGCCGCGTTCGTCGCTCGTTAGCTCATAAACGAGCATGAATTTCAGCGTGATGTTGTTGACGAGGCAGAACGAGGCCGGAATCTGCGCCTGCGGCCCGGTCCCGTAGACCGCGACGATCCCGCGCGGGCGCAGCACCGCCGGCAGCAGGTGAGCATTCGCCGTGAGATCGAGCTCGATCACGGCGTCGACCCCGCCATGCGTGAGCGCCATCACGCGCTCGCCGACGTTCTCGGATTTGTAGTCGATCGCGTGATCGGCGCCGGCGTCGCGAGCGACCTTGGCCTTGGCGGCCGAGGAGACGGTCGTCAGCACCGTTGCGCCCCGCGCCTTGGCGAACTGGATCGCGTAGTGGGCGACAGCGCCAGCGCCACCCGCGATCAAAAGCGTCTTGCCGGCCGCGGTGCCGGCGATATCGACCGCATGCCAGGCGGTCAGCGCCGGGATGCCGAGGCAGGCGCCGGCCGCAAAGTCGATCGCCTTGGGCAGCCGGACGGCCTGCTCTGCCGGGAGCACGATGAACTCGGCCGCCGTTCCGAACGGACGCTTCCACTGGCCGTTCCAGGTCCACACCCGCTCGCCGATGCGGCTCGCCGCGACGCCCTCCCCGACCATGTCGATCTCGCCCGCGCCATCGCTGTGCGGGATCACGCGCGGAAACGCGATCTTGCGGGTGGTGCCGGCGCGGTTCTTCACGTCGGACGGATTGACCCCGGAGGTCGCGAGCCGCACCCGCACCTCGCCGGGGCCGGGCTTCGGGGTCTCGACCTCGCCGAGCCGCAGGACGTCGGCGGCGGCTCCGTTCTGCTCGTAATAGGCGGCACGCATATCTCGGTCCTCGTCATCCCGGCCGACGCAGCGAGACCCGGGATCCAAATGCCACAGGCTAAGCGTCGACCAGGCGCCAGAGTTAAGAATCGCAAAGGCTGTGTCTACGGGGTCCGGGCTCGGGCGCTCCGGGCTCGGCCGGATGACAATCGGGTCAGGCGTGCGGCCGCATCGCGTGGTCGATCAGCGTCTTGCCGAGCGACCAGACGGCACCGGGCACGCGGTGGCTGCCGGCGATCACGTCGTCGAACGCATCTTCGATCCAGGCACAGTCGTCGTCATCGATGATGAGCGCGGGAAGAAGCTTCACGGTGTGGCTGCCGTGGCCCGCGACCTGCGTCAGGACCTTGTGATCCTTGAACAGCGGGATCGTGATGAGCTGACAGAACAGCCCCTTGCTGGCCGTCTCCAGCACGTTCCACGACGCCTTGAGCTTGAAGGAGCTGGGCGAGCCGAACTCGACGCCGATCATCAGGCCCTTGCCGCGCACCTCTTTCACCAGCTCATAGCGGTCGACGAGTTGCGTCAGGCCGCGCAGCAGGCGCGCGCCGGTGCGCGCGGCGTTCTCGATCACGTGCTCGGACTTGAGCACTTCGAGCGTGGCGATGCCGGCCGCCATCGCGAGGTCGTTCTTCGAGAACGTCGAACCATGCACGACCGCCCGGTCCATGCGGTTGAAGACCTTGTCGTGCACCCATTTGCGCATCAGCACCGCGCCGACCGGCACGTGTCCGCCGGACAGCGCCTTGGCAAGCACCACCATGTCGGGCTCGACGTCCCAGTGCTCGCAGGCAAGGAACTTGCCCGTGCGCCCGATGCCGGTCTGGACCTCGTCGGCGATGAACAGCGTGTCGTAGCGGCGGCAGAGCTGCTCGACGCCTTTCAGGTAGTCGTCATCAGGCAGGATCACGCCCTTGCCCTGCACGGGTTCGACGACGAACGCGGCCATGCGTCGGCTCGACAGGGCGCGATCGAGCGCCGCGAGATCGTTGAATGGCACACACACGCAATCCGGCAACAGCGGCTCGAAGCCGCGGCGAAACGTTTCGTCCCCGTTGAGCGACAGCGCGCCGTAAGTCAGTCCGTGAAAGGCATGGCTGCAATACGCGATGCCGGTGCGCCCGGTGGCGGCCCGGGCAAACTTGATCGCGGCCTCAACCGACTCCGCGCCGGAATTGGAGAAGAAGGCCTTATCGAGATAGGGCACATAGGCGAGCAGGCGCTGCGCCAGGATGCCGGCGAGCACCGAGACGTCCATCTGGACCAGATTCGGGAAATCGCTGTCGAGCACGCTCTTGAGCGCCTCGCGGATAGCCGGATGATTGCGCCCGACCGCAAAGGTTCCAAACCCGCTCAAGAGATCGAGATAGCGATTGTCCGCGCGGTCGTACAGGTATTGGCCGCGTCCCTTGCAAAAGCCAACATCATATCCGATTGTCCGCAACACGCGGACCATCTGCTCGTTGAGATAGCGCGTGTGCAGCGAAAAGCGGTCGGCCTCATGCGTCGCGAACAAGGTGGCAATATCGAAACTCGTCACCTTGTTCATTCGGATGCGATCCCCGGGTTGCGGCCCTCCAAGCCTACCGGAAGGGATGGGGGCGGCAATGCGGCATAATTGCCGAATTCCCGCCAGAAACAAACATTAGTCCACGCTGTTTGAAGTGTAGATGAACAGGTTCCGGAACGCCATCGGATGAAACGGCTCTTTTGCACCGCAGCGGTCTTGGCGTCGAGCGTCGGGATCACGCCCTCCGCCCTCGCGGCGGACGCGTCGCCGGTCGGCGACTGGCTGGTGAAGGACGGCTACGCCGATATCCGCATCGACATTTGCGCCGGCAAGCTATGGGGCATCGTCGCCTGGGAAAAGAGGCCCGGCTTGGATGACGCGAACCCTGATCCGGCGAAGAGAACCCGTCCTACGCTCGGCATGCCAATTATCATGGGATTTACGCCGACCAAGCCGAACAGATGGGAAGGCGAGATCTACAATTCCGAGAACGGCAAGATGTACACCGCCAACGTCAGCATGGCGGACGACAACACGCTCGACCTTGAAGGCTGCCTTGTCTGGCCTTTGTGCCAGACGCAGAAGTGGACGCGGGTCAGCGGGCCGCCACCGGGTGCCCTGCCGCTACCGCCGATCAAAGGTACGCCGACCCCGCCGGCAAAGCAGATTGCCACCAAGAAGGGCGCCACACCCGCGCCGAGCGACACCTGCCTGCGGATCGTCGACGAAGCGGCCGCGCAGGAAAAAGCCAACGCGACGAAAAAATAGCTACATCTCGCCAAGCTTGCGCGGCTTGCCCATCAGCACCGGCTGGAACAGCACCGCAGCCGCAAGCGTCGTCAGCAGCGACAGCGCCAACAGCTTGCCCATGCTCGACATGCCGGGGTGGCTGGACAGCCACAGGCTTCCGAACGCCGTCGCGGTCGTGAGCGCGCTGTAGATCACGGCGCGCGTCAGGCTCGACTGCAGCAGGTCGGTCTGACCGGCGCGCCACGCCATGATGTAATAGATCTTGAACGCGACGCCGATGCCGAGCAGCACCGGCAGCGCGATGATGTTGGCGAAGTTGAGCTGCAGCCCGATCAGCACGCAGATCTCGAGCGTGACGACGCCAGCCAGCAACAGCGGCACCAGCGTCAGCAGCACGTCTCCGATGCGGCGCAGCACGATCCACAGCAGGACCGCGATCGAGCCGAGCGCCCAGAATCCGGCCTCGAAGAACGCCCACACGATCGTGTCGCCGGATTCCAGGATCGAGATCGGACCGCCGACGGCGCTCGGCTCGGCGACCATCACGGCGCGGGCAAAGGTCCGCAAGGTCTCGTTGTCGTTCGGATCGCCCTTGGGCAAGACCTCCACGCGCGCGCGGCCGTCGGGGGTCGTCCAATCGCTGGTAATCTCCTGCGGCAGCGTCTTCAGCGCGATCGGGTGCGCGTCCAACAGATCGCGCAGGTCGGCCAGCGCGGTCTTCAGCGGTGCCACGAACACGGCCGTGACCCGGTCGCGCATCTTTTCATCGCTCTTGACGAGCTGCGTCAGCGCGGCGGCGAGGCGCTGGGCGGGCGCCGCACCGGCGCCCGGATGATCATTGGCGGCCTTGTTCAGACTCTCGATCACCTCGTTGAGCTCGGCGACGTTCTCCTCGTCGGTCGGCGGCTTGCTCGCGGCCTCGGGCTTGAACGAGGGTTCGAGCTTGCTCTTTGCTTCAGCGATCGCGGTGAGCTTGCGGTCCTGATCGGCCGGCACGAAGAAACCGAGCGTGGTCACGCGCTCGACCTCTGGGACCTTGCGCAGGCGCTCCGCGGTCTTGTCGGCATCAGCGAGCGAGGGCGTGAGCACATTGATCGAGTTCGCGCCGGTATTGGGATCGCGCCGCAGGTCGAGGAAGGTCGCGATCGACTCCACCTTGGGATTGCGCAAATTGATCGGATTGAAGTCGAACTTCATGAAATACAGCAGCGGCAGGCCGCCGAGCGAAACGACCGCCACCCCGACGATGATCGCGATGCGGTGACGCTCCATGAAGCGGTCGACCGGGGCGAGCGCCTTATAGCCAAGCGGCTCGGCCTCGCCGGCCGGATTGAGCACGGTCAGCAGCGCCGGCAGCAGCGTGATGCTGGTCACGAACGCAACGATCATGCCCATGCCGGCGATCTGGCCAAGCTCGGACACGCCGCGATAGGCGGTCGGCAGGAACGAGAGGAAGCCCGCGGCCGTCGCCGCGGCCGCAAGCGTCAGCGGCGCGCCGGCAAAGCGCGCCGCGCGCGCCAGTGCAACATGCAGATCGTCGATCTCATGGCGTTCCGCGCGATAGCGCACGCTGAACTGGATGCCGAAGTCGACGCCGAGGCCGACGAATAGCACCGCGAAGGCGATCGAAATCAGATTGAGCGGACCGACCACGAGGAGTCCGAGCGCGGCCGTCATCGCGAGCCCCACAAGCAAATTGAGGAACACCGCCAGGATGATCTTTCCGGAACGCAGCGCGAGAAACAGGATGATCAGCACGATCGTGATCGTGCCGATGCCGTTGACCCAGGCCCCTTCCTGAACGGTCGCGAATTCCTCATCCGAGATCGGCACCGGGCCGGTGAGGCGCACCCGCGCGTGATAGTCGGTGGCGAGCTTGAGGTCGATTGCCGCCTGCCGAATCGCGGCGGTCGCCTCTTCGCCCGGCTCGAGCGCGGAGAAATCGAGCTTCGGGCGGATATCGATGAAGCGGCGCAGGTCGCGACCACCCGGCGACTCGCCGTTCAGCAGCACGTGCCACGAAAAATTGATGGGCTTGCCGGCCAGCACCGACTCGACGGTCTGCGCCGTCATCGTGAGCGGCCGCTCCATCTTGTCGAGGGTGATCTTGTTCAGCTCCACCCCGGTCAATCCGAGCTGCAGCGCCTCGATCAGCCCGCGCATGCTCGGATCGACCGCAAGCTGGGAAATCAGCGGCTCGCCCTGAATCAGCTGCGCGGTGGTCTTCTCCACCTCGTCAGTCGGCAGAAACAGCAATCCACCTTGACGGAAGAACTCTCCGCCGCCGGGCTGCCGGATGACGAGGAACAGGTCCGGGTGCTCGGAAAGCTTCGCCACCAGCGCCGCCGTCGCCTGCGTCACAAGCTCCGGGGTCGGCGCATCGACCACCGCAAGAATAGATTGGAGCTGCTCCGGAAACGCTTTCTGAAAAGAAAGCTCTCGCTGGCGCCAAGGAAGCTTAGATGAGATGAGTGTATCGATGTCGGTGTTGATGGCAAAATGACGTTCGGCATAAATTCCTGCGATTATTCCGGCGAGCGCCCCCAACACAATCACAGGCCACGCATAGCGCGTGCAAGTTCCGACAACTGCTCCAATCGCGGCTCTAAGCATGCCTTGAAATTCTCGCCTTTACTGATTGATAGAGAGCCGGACGCTGGGTTAGATCACGTGAACCGTGCGGCGGTTCGGGGCGTTGAGAACGCGCGTCTCACTGCGGCGCGGTCGGAATAGGCGACCGGCCCACTCTATAGACTCGGATTTGCTACCAGCTTCAGGGGCCATGTATTAGTTCATTGCGCTGCGGCAAGGGGCGGGGCAAACTCAACGGCCTTGGTTCCGGGTACCGTTCTATCGACGATGATGTCTCGATCATGGCGTTAAAGACCACAATGTTGGACGCAATCAAGTGCCCGGCCGACCTGCGTCTGGTTAACGAGAAGGACCTGCGACAGGTTGCCGACGACCTGCGCGCCGAGACCATCAATGCCGTCGCGGTCACGGGCGGCCATCTTGGCGCAGGATTGGGCGTCGTCGAGCTTACTGTTGCACTGCACTATGTGTTCGATACCCCGAACGACCGCCTGATCTGGGACGTCGGCCACCAAGCCTATCCGCACAAGATTTTGACCGGCCGGCGCGACCGGATCCGGACGTTGCGCATGGGCGGCGGCCTGTCCGGCTTCACCAAGCGCGCGGAAAGCGAATACGACTGCTTCGGCGCCGCGCATTCCTCGACCTCGATCTCGGCCGGCCTGGGCATGGCGGTCGCGCGCGACCTTTCGGGCGAGAAACGAAACGTGATCGCGGTGATCGGCGACGGCGCGATGTCGGCCGGCATGGCCTACGAGGCGATGAACAACGCGGGCGCGATGAATTCGCGCCTGATCGTGATCCTGAACGACAACGAGATGTCGATCGCCCCGCCGGTCGGCGCGTTGTCAGCCTATCTCGCGCGGCTGATTTCGGGGCGGACCTATACGTCGCTGCGCGAGATCGGCAAGCAGATCGCCAAGCGCATGCCGCGGTCGGTCGAGGAAAAGGCGCTGCGCGTCGAGGAATACGCGCGCGGATTCCTGACCGGCGGCACGATGTTCGAGGAGCTCGGCTTCTATTACGTCGGACCGATCGACGGGCACAATCTCGATCATCTGGTGCCGGTGCTCAAGAACGTGCGCGACGCCGAGAACGGGCCGATCCTGATCCACGTCGTGACGCAGAAGGGCAAGGGCTACGCGCCGGCCGAGGCCTCGAGCGACAAGTATCACGGCGTGGTCAAGTTCGACGTGACGACCGGCAAGCAGGCGAAGGCGCAGGCCAACGCCCCCTCCTACACCAAGGTGTTTGGCGAGAGCCTCGTCAAGGAAGCACGCAAGGACGACAAGATCGTCGCGATCACGGCCGCGATGCCGTCCGGCACCGGCCTCGACATTTTCGGCAAGGCGTTCCCGGAACGCACGTTCGATGTCGGCATCGCCGAGCAGCACGGCGTGACCTTCGCGGCTGGTC
>CAYZMR010000060.1:0-17194 GCA_964479515.1 uncultured Hyphomicrobiales bacterium
TCGCCCATGCGCGCGCCGGCGACAAGGGCAACACCACGATCCTGTCGCTGATCGCGTACAAAGCGGAGGACTTCCCGCTGCTGCGCGCGCGCGTCACGCCGGACGCCGTGAAACGCCACTTCGCCGACATCATCAAGGGCGAGGTCGCCCGCCACGAGCTGCCGCATCTCGGCGCGCTGCAGTTCATCGGTCAGGACGCGCTGGGCGGCGGCGTCACGATTTCGCTCTGCGTCGACGCGCACGGCAAGTCGTTGAGCTCCGCCCTGCTCGAAATGGAAATCGAAACGGACTGATCTTCCCTCGCATGACGCCATCGAGCCAGCTTATCGCCGCGGTACGCCATCATCAGGCCGGCCAGTTCGAGGCGGCCGAGCGGCTCTATCGCGAAGTCATCGCCATCGACCCAAGCGACGTGCACGCGCTGCACCTGGCCGGCGTGCTGGCGCATCAGACGAACCGCAACGCCGAGGCCGCGGAGCTGATCGGCCGCGCGATCGCGCTCGATGATCGCATGCCCGACTTTCATTACAATCTCGGTCTCGCGCTGTGGGCGCTCGACCGGCGCGAGGATGCCGCCGCGCACTGGGCGCGCGTCATCGCGCTCAATCCCGATCACGCCGAGGCGCACATGAACCTCGGCAATGCGCTGCGCGAACAGGGCCGCCTTGACGAAGCCGTGACGCATCTGCGTCGCGCCCTGCAACTCAAGCCGTCGCCATTCGCGCACAACAATCTCGGTCTCGCGCTCGGTGCGATCGGCGATGCCGAAGCGGTCGCGCACTACCGGCGCGCGATCGAGATGCATCCGGGCTTTCTGGAGCCGCATCTGAATCTGGCGATCGAGCTTGCGGCGGCGGGACAGAATGACCAGGCGCTCGCCTCTGTGCGGCGCAGCCTGCAGATCAAGGAAACGCCCGAGAACAAGGATCTGTTCGTCCGCATCGCGGCGGCGCTCGACGCCGTCGGCGAGGATCCCGGGCTGCGCCATCTCGTCACGCGGGCGGTCTCCGAGCAATGGGGGCGCACAAACGAGCTGGTTCCACTGATCGCGATCCTGCTGCGGCACGGCAGCGCGATCGAGCCCCTGATGGCGCGCGCCGAAGCGGGCGTTGCGGGCAAGGACCTGCTCGGCGCCTCCGACCTTGCGATCATGGCAGGCGAGCCGCTGCTGCAATGGCTGCTTGAATCCGCCGTGGTGACGGTCTTCGCGCTCGAGCAGATTCTCACTGCGGCGCGCGCGCTGCTGCTGGACCCCGTCACGACGGCAAGCATCGACGAAACGATGCTGCGCTTTGTCTGTGCGCTCGCGCGGCAATGCTACATCAACGAGTATGTCTTCGCGGTGAGCGACGACGAGCGAGCGAGCGCGGACGGCCTTGGCAATAGGCTGGTTACCGCGCTCGACAGCGGCGCCCCGGCGGATGCGTTCTCGGTCGCGGTCGTCGCGGCCTATCGTCCGTTGCACGAGCTCGCCGCCGACGCGCTCCTCGCACGGACGTGGCCTGCGCCGCTCGTGGCGGTGATCGACCAGCAGGTGCTGGTGCCGCGCGCCGAAGCGGCCGCGCGCGTGACGATCCCGCAACTGACCGCGATCGAGGACGACGTCTCGCGGCGGGTGCGGGACCAGTACGAGCAAAATCCCTATCCGCGCTGGACCTCGGTCGGGCGGGTCCGCAAATATGCCTCGATCGACGCCCTGATGCAGCAGGAATTCCCGCACGCGCCGTTCCAACGGATCGGCAAGGACGGGTCGCTCGACATCCTCACCGCGGGATGCGGGACCGGCCGGCAGGCGATCTCCGTCGCCCAACAGTTCGAGCACGCACAGGTGCTCGCCATCGATCTCAGTTCGGCGAGCCTCGGCTATGCCAAGGCGCGCACGCAGGCCCTCGGCATTGCCAATATCGAATACGCGCAGGCCGACATTCTCCAGCTCGGGTCGATCGGACGCTCGTTCGACATGATCCAGGCGGGCGGCGTGCTGCACCATCTCGCAGACCCTTGGGCGGGCTGGCGCGTGCTGCTCGCGCTGCTCAATCCGGGCGGCGTGATGCATGTCGCGCTCTACAGCGAGATCGCGCGGCGCGACGTGGTCGCGGCACGCGCGTTGATCGCCGAGCGCGGCTACGGCGCGACGATCGAGGATATCCGCGCCTGCCGGGCGGAGATCATGAACCAGGACGACGGCTCGCCGCTCAAACGGGTCATGGCCTTCAATGACTTCTTCACCACGAGCGAGTGCCGCGACCTCCTGTTCCACGTGCAGGAGCACCGCATGACGTTGCCGTCGATCAAAGCGTTTCTCGGCGAGAACGGATTGCGATTTCTCGGCTTCGAGCTCGATGTCCGGCCCAAGCAGAGATACGCGGCGCGCTTCCCCGACGACCTGGCGATGACCGATCTGGATCAATGGGACGCGTTCGAGCAGGATAATCCGTACTCGTTCATGAGCATGTACCGATTCTTGGTACAGAAAGGCGCTGCGTGATGCTCACCAATGACGACGTCGAAACGCTGAGCGCTGACGCCGCGCGGTCGCCCGCGGCGCTATTCGAAGCCATCAACCAGGTCGCCATCCGCCGCGTCGATGCGGGGCTCGTCACCGCGATGCGCCACGATGCGGCGCAATCGACCGTCGAGCGCCTCTATTCGTCCAATCCGGCGGCCTATCAGGTCGGCGGCCGCAAGCTCAAGCGCGACACCGGCTGGAGCCGCAAGGTGCTGGCCGAGCACCGCGTGCTCCTCAGCGCCGGCGACGACGGCATCCGCGACTCCTTCGAGGACCACGCGACGATCTTTGCCCTCGGCCTGCATTCCTGCGTCAACGTGCCCCTGGTGAGCGAAGGCGCGTGCATCGGCACGCTCAACGTGCTGCGCGCAAGGCCCGAGTGGAGCGCCGACGAGATCGCGATCGTGCGTGCGCTCGGCCTCGCGGCGCTCGCGGGCGTGCTGATGATGAAGAGTTAAGCCGGCTTCCCGTCGACGTAGATCGCCAGGATGTCGCGCACCGCGCGGCAGCACGGCGTCGGCACGCCGGCCTTTGCGCCCATGTCGACCACGGCGCCGGCGAGCCACGGCAGCTCGAGCGGCCTCCCAAGCTCCAGGTCGAGCGACATCGATGCGCGCATGTCGGGCGACATTCCGTCGACATGGGCAATCCGCTTCTCGGCAAAGTCCGGTTCGAGCGCGACACCCCTTGCGCGGCCGACCGCGACCACCTCCCTCATCAGGTCGAGCGCGAACCCCCGCGCCTGCGGATTGGCGCGGATAGGCCCGATGGTCGATCGCATCGCCGACGTGATGCTCGACATCGTGACGATGACCACGAACTTCTGCCACAGCTCGAGCGAGATGTCGGCCGGGATATCCGCCTTGATGTCGCTCGCCTTGCAGAGGTCAAGGAAGACCTGCGCGCGCCGCGAGATCGTGTTGTCGAACTCGCCGAAGGCGAGCCGCTCCATCGTGCCGGCCTTGCGGATCACGCCCGGCCGCGCGATCGACACGCCGATATAAGCCGCGCCGCCGAGCAGATGCTCGCGCCCGACGATCGGGGCCAGCATGTCGTCCTTCTGCACGCCGTTCTGCAGCGACATGAGGCCCGTCTCGGGACCGATGACCGGCTTGATGGCCTTCGCGGCCATCTCGGTGTCGCGCAGCTTCACCGAGAAGATCACCATGTCGACCGGACCGATGCTCGCAGGATCGTCGGTCGCCTTCACGGTCGGCAGGTGCAGCGGCCGGTCGCCTTCGAGCGCGATGCCGTTCTCCTGCATCGCCTTGAGTTGCGCGCCGCGCGCGATGAACGTCACGTCGGCGCCGCCATTCTGGAGCCGCGCCCCGTAATAGCCACCGATGCCGCCCGAACCCATGATCGCAATCTTCAAAGCTGCCTCCTGCCGGTCGGACCGGAACTTATTCTTTCCGTCCGGTGCCCGTCGAGCCCACGCCGGCCGACGGCCGCCATGCGCCACCAGCCCTTCCGGGTGTTGCGCGATAGCCGCAAGCGCGCGGCGCGACGCCGCGGAGCGCGCACGGCTCTTGTCGCATGGCCGTCAAGAATTGCATTCTCTGGAGGTGAACCGCGTTTTCGCGAGGAGTTTTAATTGCGTGTCGGTCGCCTGAGGCGCTTCGGCTGGATTGCCGCCGTGGCGGCGGCGCTGTCCACCGCGACGCCCGCGCGCGCGGCGATCGAGATCCAGTGGTGGCATGCGATGGCGGGCGAGCTCGGTCGCACGCTGGAAAAGCTCGCCGCCGACTTCAACGGCCAGCAGCAGGACTACCGCATCGTCCCGGTCTACAAGGGACAGTACACCGAGACCATGACGGCCGCGCTGTTCGCGCTGCGCACCGGCGCGAACCCAGCGATCGTCCAGGTCAACGAGATCGCGACCGCCACCATGATGGCGGCGCGGGGCGGCACCTATCCGGTGTACCAGTTGATGCGCGAGCAGAACGAGGCGTTCGATCCGGCGGCCTATCTGCCGGCGATCACCGGCTATTACACCGACACCGACGGCAACATGCTGTCGTTTCCGTTCAATTCCTCGACGCCGATCCTCTACTACAACAAGGACCAGTTTCGCCTCGCGGGCCTCGACCCCGAGAAGCCGCCGGCGACCTGGCCGGAGGTGGAAGAGGCCGGCAAGAGACTGCGCGCGTCGGGCGTGCCGTGCGGCTTCGCGACGGCCTGGCCGTCCTGGATCAACGTGGAGAACCTCTCGGCGTTTCACAACGTTCCGCTTGCCACCAAGGCGAACGGCTTCGGCGGGCTCGACACCGAGCTCCTGATCAACAATGAGCTGGTGGTGAAACACATCGCGGCGCTCGCCGAGTGGCAAAAGAGCAAGGTCTTCGACTATGGCGGCCGGGCCGACCGGGCCGATGCCAAGTTCACCGGCAGCCAGTGCGGCATCTATATTTCGTCGTCAGCGACCCGTGCCGACATCCTGGCCAACGCAAAATTCGAGGTCGGTTTCGGCATGATGCCGTATTGGCCGGAGGTGGCCGGCGCGCCGCAGAATTCCATCATCGGCGGCGCCACCCTATGGGTGCTGAAAGGGCGACCCGAGGCCGAATACAAGGGCGTGGCGCGCTTCTTTGCCTATCTGTCGAAGCCCGGCGCCCAGGCCTGGTGGCACCAGGCGACCGGATACCTGCCGATCACGGATGCGGCCTATCAGCTCAGCAGCGCACAGGGCTTCTACGACCGCAATCCCGGTGCCGACATCTCGATCAAGCAGATCACCCTGCATGCCCCGACCGAGAACTCCAAGGGCCTGCGGCTCGGGTCGTTCGTGCTGATCCGCGACGTGATCGAGGACGAGATGGAGCAGGCCTTCGCGGGCAAGAAGACCGCCAAGGCCGCCATGGATGCGGCGGTGCGGCGCGGCAACGACATTCTGCGCCGGTTCGAGAAGGCGAACCCCTGACGCGGTTCCGCCGGCGTCATCACCCCTTCCGCCCGCTGGCGTCCCCTCTACAATGGCGGCGCGCGCGTCACCGGCCCGTCACCGCCCGAGGCTAGGCGGTTGGCTACCCGTCGCGATGTCCGCGGGAGGAAGAACAAGGGAGAAACGGCATGTCGGTTCGGGGATTTTGGCTGGGAGCCGCGACCGCGGTTATGCTGGCGGCGGCGACGCCTGCCCATGCGGTGATCGAGCTGCAGTGGTGGCACGCGATGACCGGCGGCAACAACGACGTCATCGTCAAGCTCGCCAACGATTTCAACGCATCGCAGAGCGAATACAAGGTCGTCCCGACCTACAAGGGCAGCTATCCGGATACGATGAACGCCGGCATCGCGGCATTCCGCGCCGGCAACGCACCGCACATCATGCAGGTGTTCGAGGTCGGTACCGCCACCATGATGGCGGCAACCGGAGCCGTGAAGCCGGTCTACCTGATGATGAAGGAGGCGGGCGAGAAGTTCGACAGCAACGCCTACCTGTCCGGCATCACCGGTTATTACTCGACCGCCAAGGGCGAGATGCTCTCGCTGCCGTTCAACTCGTCCTCCACGGTGATGTGGATCAACAAGGACGCGCTGAAGAAGGCCAACATCGCCGAGATTCCGAAGACCTGGCCCGAGGTGTTCGAGGCGGCCAAGAAGCTGAAAGCCGCCGGCTACGCCACCTGCGGATTCTCGAACGCCTGGGTCACCTGGGTGAACCTCGAGCAGCTCTCGGCCTGGCATAACCAGCCGCTGTCCACCAAGGCGAACGGGCTCGACGGCTTCGACACGGTGCTGGAGTTCAACCACGAGCTTCAGGTCAGGCACCTGCAGAACCTCATCGATCTGCAGAAGGACAAGACCTACGATTATTCGGGTCGCACCAATAACGCCGAAGGCCGCTTCACCTCCGGCGAGTGCCCGATCTTTCTCACCTCGTCGGGATTCTTCGGCAACGTGAAGTCGAACGCCAAGTTCGACTGGACCAGCGCGCCGATGCCTTATTATCCCGACGTGCAGGGCGCACCGCAGAATTCCATCATCGGCGGCGCGTCGCTCTGGGTGATGGGCGGTAAGAAGCCTGAGGAATACAAGGGCGTCGCGAAGTTCTTCACGTTCCTGTCCGACACCGATCGGCAGGTCGAGGTGCACAAGGCGTCCGGCTATCTGCCGATCACCAAGGCGGCCTACGCCAAGACGAAGGAGTCGGGCTACTACAAGGACAACCCATATCTCGAGACGCCACTCTTAGAGCTCACCAACAAGGAGCCGACCGAGAACTCGCGCGGACTGCGCCTCGGCAACATGGTGCAGTTGCGCGACGTGTGGGCCGAGGAGATCGAGGCGGCGCTCGCCGGCAAGAAGACCGCCAAGGAGGCACTCGACGCGGCCGTGCAGCGCGGCAACGCCATGCTGCGCCAGTTCGAGCGAACGGTGACCAAGTAGCTTGCTTATCCTCCCCCGCTTGCGGGGGAGGTGGACGCGCGAAGCGCGGTCGGAGGGGGCTCTCGCCGAAATCCTGCCGGCATCTCAAGCGCCCCCACCCTACCCTCCCCCGCAAGCGGGGGAGGGATGAGAGGCCGGTGTTTGCGGCTTGCACCCTCGTCGTGAGCACATGGAAAAGCGCTCCATCTTCACCCACCGTCTCCTGCCTTACGCGCTGCTCGTCCCGCAGCTCGTCATCACGGTAGTCTTCTTCTATTGGCCGGCGATCCAGGCGGTGTGGCAGTCGTTCCTGCTTCAAGACGCGTTCGGCCTCTCGACCGCGTTCATCTGGTTCGAGAACTATCGCGGCCTGTTCAGCCAGCCCGACTATTACCAGACGATCGCCACCACGCTCGTGTTCTCCGGCGCGGTCGCGGTGCTGTCGCTGTCGCTCGCGTTGCTACTTGCCGTGCAGGCCGACAAGCAGTTGGCGGGCGCCGGCGTCTATCGCACGCTTCTCATCTGGCCCTACGCGGTCGCACCCGCGGTCGCGGGCGTGCTGTGGGCCTTCATGTTCCAGCCTTCGCTCGGCGTCATCGCGCGGGCCTTACGCGACGACTTCGGCATCGACTGGAACCCGCTACTCAACAGCGATCACGCGATGATCATGGTGGTGCTGGCGGCGGTGTGGAAACAGATCTCCTACAATTTCCTGTTCTTCCTCGCGGGCCTGCAGGCGATCCCGAAAAGCGTCATCGAGGCGGCCGCGATCGACGGCGCGCGGCCGGCGCGCCGCTTCTGGACCATCACGTTCCCGCTGCTCTCGCCGACGACGTTCTTCCTGATCGTCGTCAACATCGTCTACGCGTTCTTCGATACGCTTGGCCTGATCGATACGATGACCAGCGGCGGTCCCGGCAAGGCGACCGAGACGCTGGTCTACAAGGTCTATGCCGACGGCCGCCTCGGCGGCGACCTCGGCGGCTCGGCGGCGCAATCGGTCATTCTCATGATCATCGTGATCGCACTCACGGCGATCCAGTTCCGCTATGTTGAAAAGAAGGTGACGTACTGATGCCATCCGTGATGTGGAAAGAACTGACGGCCGAAGACCTGCGCGCCAAGGCCGCGGCGAACGCGATCGTGGTGCTCCCGGTCGCCTCTATGGAGCAGCACGGGCCGCATCTTCCCGTCGGCGTCGACACGTTTCTGTGCGAAGCCGTGTGCCGAGGCGGCGCCGAAATCGCCGTCACGGATACGCCCGTCGTGGTCGCACCGACGCTGTGGTGCGGCATGGCCGAGCATCACATGGCGTTCGGCGGCACCTTCACGTTCGATATTCCGACCTACATGGCGGTGCTGCGGGCGTTTCTCACGAGCATCAAGCGGCACGGATTCACGCGCGTGTTCATCGTCAACGGCCACGGCGGCAACATCGCGGCGTTGAACGCCTTTCTGCCCGACCTCACGCGCGAAACCGGACTGACGCTTTACGCCACGACCTATTTCGAGCTTTCGAAGGCCGACATCGGGCAATATCTCGAAGACCAGAAGCAGGTGCACCACGCCTGCGAGGTCGAGACCTCGATGATGATGGTGGTCGCGCCCTTAACCGTGAAGCACGAACGCCTGCCCGAAGCGTTCGGAATGCTCAACGGCGATCCGCGCAAGGCGTTTCCGGCGCAGCGCTACCTCCCGTTCAAGGACAACATCACATCGAGCGGCGTGATCGGCGATGCGCGCCGCGCCAACGCACAGAAGGGTGACAAGCTGCTGGCGGTCTGCGCCGAGGGGCTCGCGGCCGCGCTCAGGAACCGCGAGATGTGGGCCTGATGGTCGAAAACCGCCCATTCGGAAACATCCTGCCGCACCTGATCCTGTGGATCGGGATCGCGATCGTGGCGTTTCCGGTCTATCTCGCCTTCGTCGGCTCGACCCATGAGGCGACCGTCATCGCCAACGGGCGGATGCCGCTTCTGCCGGGCTCGCATTTCTTCGAGAACTATTATCGCACAATCTTCATCGGCACGAGCGGCACCACGCGCGAGCCGGTCTCGACCATGCTCATCAACTCGTTCGTGATGGCGATGGTGATCGCCTGCGGCAAGATCTTCATCTCGATCCTGTCGGCCTACGCGATCGTGTATTTCAAGTTCCCGCTGCGCAAGACGGCCTTCTGGCTGATCTTCATCACGCTGATGCTGCCGGTCGAGGTGCGCATCTATCCGACCTACAAGATCGCCTCCGACCTCAACCTGCTCGACACTTATTCTGGGCTCACCCTGCCGCTGATTGCGTCCGCGACCGCGACGCTACTGTTCCGGCAATTCTTCATGACGGTGCCGGACGAGTTGCTGGAAGCCTCGCGCATCGACGGCGCGGGTCCCTTCCGTTTCTTCTTCGATACGCTGCTCCCGCTCTCGCGCACGAACATGGCGGCGCTGTTCGTGATCCTGTTCATCTACGGCTGGAATCAATATCTTTGGCCGCTGCTGATCACCACCCGCGACGACATGCAGACTATCGTGATCGGCATCAAGAAAATGATCGTGACGTCGGATGCGCTGACCGAGTGGCAGCTTGTGATGGCGACGGCGATGCTGGCGATGCTGCCGCCGGTCGCGGTCGTGATCCTGATGCAGCGGCTGTTCGTGCGCGGGCTGGTCGAGACGGAGAAGTAGGTGGCCGAAGTCAGCCTGAAGGACGTGCGCAAGGTCTACGCCGGCGACGTCGAGGCCGTAAAGGGCGTGACCTTCGACGTGCCGGACGGGCACTTCTGCGTGATGGTCGGCCCGTCGGGCTGCGGCAAGTCGACGCTGCTGCGCATGATCGCGGGCGTCGAGACGATCACGTCGGGCGAGGTCCGCATCGGCGAGCGCGTCGTCAACGACATCGAGCCGTCCGAGCGCGACATCGCGATGGTGTTCCAGAATTACGCGCTCTATCCGCATATGCGCGTCTACGACAACATGGCCTACGGCCTGCGCAACCGCAAAACCCCGAAGGACGAGATCGACAAGCGCGTGCGCGAGGCGGCGCGCATCCTGGAGATCGATGCGCTGCTTGATCGCAAGCCGCGTCAGCTTTCCGGCGGGCAGCGCCAGCGCGTCGCAATGGGACGCGCGATTGTGCGGCGGCCGAAGGCCTTCCTGTTCGACGAACCGCTGTCGAATCTCGACGCCAAGCTGCGCGTCTCGACCCGCGTCGAGATCAAGAAGCTGCAAAAGGCGCTCGGCACGACGTCGATCTATGTCACGCATGACCAGCTCGAGGCGATGACGCTCGCCGACATGCTGGTGGTCATGAACGCCGGTCGCGTGGATCAGATCGGCGCGCCGCTCGCGGTCTACGAGCGACCAGCAACAACCTTCGTGGCGACCTTCATCGGCGCGCCCGCGATGAACCTGTTCAAGATGGGCGGCGCCGAGCCCGCGCTTCTCCTCGACAATGCATCGGTGCCGGCAGAGGGCGCGATCATCGGCATCCGGCCGGAAGACTTCGCGATCGGGGCCGGCGACACCGCCCCGGCGGGCGGGGTCGCCTTGCCGCTCACCGTCAGCGCGGTCGAGAAGGTCGGGCCGGAGAGCTTCGTCTACGGCACGCTCGATCGCGGCGACAATGTCATCGTCCGCCTACCAGGGCAGCATGCCCCGGCGCCCGGCGAGCGCGCGGTCGCGGTCGCGTCACGCGACAAGCTTCACGTCTTCAGCGCGGATGGCCAGCGGCGACTGAGCTAGGTTGTGATCGCGCCGCCGTCGCGCTCAGGACCGCGCCGCCGATCAGGAGCGCGACCGGCCAGATCATCGGCCGCACCATGAAGAACGCATGGATGATCGTGTGCGACGGAAACACCGCGTACCACACCGGCATGACGGCGGCGGCGGCGAACAGCAGCAGCTCGCGGCTGCGCGCCGCATGCTCGTTCGCGTGCCGGAAGCGCCAGATGCCCATAGTCACCAGAAAGAGCGGCAGCACGGCGGTGATCGCCACGCCCAGGATCAACGATCCCAGGCCGAGAAGCGGCGAGAAGTATAAGATCTTGGCCAGCGCATAGATTGTCGTGAGCGCCCGGCTGGACTTGATCGCGTCCACGCTGACGCCGAACTGCTCCAGCTTCGCGGCATTGTCGGGCGCGACGTCCCAGGCGACGTTGCCCGCGTGATGCGCCAATAGGCCTCCGGCATCGATGATCTCCGACCAACCCCAGACGATCCCAACCGCGGCCGCCTTGCCGGCAAACGACACCGCGACGGCGCCAAGGAAACATCCCACGCCGATGAATGCCCGACGCCAGACCGCGCCGCGCGCCTCCGGCGCATCGAGCGTGATCACGGCGAGCAGCACCGCGACGCCGGCCGGCGTCGCGCCATTGAAGGATTCAAAGATCGCCGTCAGCGTCCCGAACAGCGCAGTCGCCGACGCGAAGGCGCCTTCGCTCAGGCGCGATGGCGGCCGGAGGTAGAAGAACAGCACGAAGCCGATCAACACGATGTCGGACGCGGCAAACGATATAGACCGGTCATAGACCGGCAGCGCGTAGAAGACCGCCACAAATGCCGATATCGCAAAGAACGCGATGGCTCTCGGCTGTGTTGCGGGCGGCCCGAGCCACGCGGCGCGTCCCGCGAAGAACGCGATCGCGGCCAGCAAGGCGCACACGGTGAGAAGCAGGAGCTTGGTCGCCACATAAAACGAAAACAGGGCGAGCAGCGCGCGCATCAAGACCCAGGGACCGTGCAGGTAGCGATGGTAGTAGCCCGCCGGGATCTCCTGGCCTTGCATGAGATCGGCGAGCGTCACGCATTGCCCGGACGGCGGATATCCGCTCGGCGCGTTCCCATCGGGCGCATTGACGGCCGGTATGAGCGGAGAGAGCGCGCGTTCGACCGTCGTCCCGCGCGGCGGCAGCACCAGCATCGACAAGGTGAGGCAGTCGCTGAAGTTGTAGACGAAGAACGGCGTGCCGGGCGCGAACGGAAGGTGGGTCGAATGTCCCAGCGTGCCGCCGTCGACGGCGTCATGCGCCACCGCGACGTAATGGCTCCGGTCTATGGATACCGCCATTACGAAACTGATCGCGAACAGCGTCAGCAGCGTAAAGCTCACCACGACGACGACGCGGAACACGATGGCCATGAAAGATCATGCGCAAACAAGCGGAGCGGAGGCAACCTGCCGCTTGCCGGCCGATCGCGCGACCGCCCGGTCACCCTCGACTGGCGCTGGCGGCTGCAGCCGGCCCCAACCGGCTGTTTCCATGGAACAATCTCAATTCTTGAAGCCTTAACCCGCACCCCCCATATTGGTGTGTACCGGACCGGACGCGGCACAGTGCCGATCCGCGCCGGCAGAGGCGCCTCACGGGCCTCTCAAAGTCGCTCGCAGGAGGGCTTTGAAACGAATGTCCCGAGTTCCGTCACTCTCAAGTCCGTTCTTGCTCGGATTCGACGAGATCGAACGCGTCCTCGACCGCGTGACCAAGGCGGCCGACGGCTATCCGCCCTACAATATCGAGCGGTTGCCGCGTGACGAGCGCGATCCCGAACGTCTTCGCATCACGTTGGCGGTCGCCGGCTTCACCCGTGACCAGCTCGACGTGTCGGTCGAGGAAAGCCAGTTGGTGATCCGCGGCCGGCAGCAGGACGATAAGACCCGGGAATACCTCCACCGCGGCATCGCGGCGCGTCAGTTCCAGCGGACCTTTGTGCTGGCTGACGGCATTGAGGTCCTGGGAGCGGATTTGAAGAACGGCCTGTTGTCGATCGACTTGGCGCGCCCGGAACCCGAGCGCGTGGTCAGGACGGTCTCTATCAGGAACCACGAGTGATGGGCACGGCATCGACCAAAAGGAGTCGAGGGCCATGAATATGACGACGAACGACAACCAAGCGATCTCGCCGGAAGCGCTCGCGGGTCTTGGCGGCGGCAAGGTCGCCTATGTGAGGACCATCCGCTCCGAGGACGTGCAGAAGTTGTTCCCGCAGGCGCCCGAGCTTGCGCCCGGCTCGCTGCTCTACGCGCTGCACGCGGCCGACGGCACGCCGATCATGCTCACCGACAGCCGCGAGGCTGCGGTCGCGAACGCCTGGAGCCACGAGCTCGAGACGGTGAGCGTGCACTAAGCACGCTTGTCGTCCTGGCCGAGCGCGGCGAGCGCCGGGATGGCTCTGACTTATTCCGAAGAGCGTCAGCCTATCCGCGCTCAGCCTATCCGCGCCAAGACCTGCTCCAGGGCCGCAAGGAACCGCTGCCACCCGGCCTTGGCGCCCTGGTAGGCCTGTTGCTGATCCGGCCGGAAACCCGACTGCTCCATCCGCAGGCGGGTCCCCGTGCCGGTAGAGGTGAGAGTCCACGTGACGACACTCTCGAGACCATAGGCCGCCCACGTGTAAGACAGCGTCTTGTTCGGCTCGACTGCCTGGACCTGACACTCGACAGCGCCCCAGTCTGCGCGAAGATTGAAACTGTGGCCGACGACGGGCTTGAAGTCGTTCGTCATCAGCCACTCCTCGATCAGGTGTGGTTGCGTGAGCGCGCGCCAGATCTTTTCCGGTGGAAAAGGTAGCTCCCGTTCGACAACGACGGAGCGCGTTTCGGCTGATGTTTCGCTCACTGCTCCATCCTTTTCAGGTCTTCGTCGCTCGCACCGACGTGTTCAACGCCACGGCGGCGCGAATGAGCGCCTTCAACGCCCTTTCAGCAATCTTGTCGCCCTCATGGAAATCGATGGCACGCCTGGTGTTGCCTTCGAGACTGGCGTTGAAGAGACCTGACGGGTCCGCCAACGAGGCGCCCTTGGCGAAGGTCAGCTTCACGACAGCCTTGTACGTCTCCCCGGTGCAGATGATGCCGGCGCGCTCCCACACCGGAACCCCGCGCCACTTCCACTCCTCGACCACCTCGGGGTCGGCCTGCTTGATGAGAATTCGCACCCGAGCGAGCGTCTCGCCGCGCCAATCATCCAGCTCCTTGATTCTCGCATCGATGAGCCGGGAGGGAGAGTCTCCTCCTTTTCCTCCCTTCTGGCCGCTCGCCGCCGACGTCTTGGACGTCCTTTTGGCAGCGACGGAAAGCGTTTCGGTCGCGGGCTTGCTCATTGGTCCATCCTGTTGAGTAGGTCTTCGAGGTGGTCGAACCGCTTTTGCCAGAAGCCGGCCATTTGGCTGGTCCAGTCGGTCAGCGGGGCCAGCGCGCCAAGCTGCGCGCTATAATGCGTCTGGCGACCTTCGTGGCGGTCGCGCACCAGCCCGGCCTGCCTCAGGACCCCGAGATGCTTTGAGACGGCCGGTTGCGACACCCCGGCCTGAGCCGTCAGGGCCCCAACCGTCTGGTCGCCGTCGCGGCATAGCCGCTCGAAGATGGCCCGCCGCGTCGGGTCGGCAAGCGTTCTGAAAAGGATATCGTGGGGCTGTGGCATCGCAATTCATAACCCGTTGGCTATTGATGTGACCTATAACCGGTCAGCTATATGAGTCAACGGGAACGAACAGGAGCCAAATTGATCCTTGTCACCGGCGCCGGCGGATAGGTGGGCGGCACGGTCGTACGCCGGACGGCGCGGAGCGCCGATCCGGGTGGCGCCTTCCGGGATGACCGCCGACTACTGCGACCCTTCCAGCCCCAGCTTCTTCACCAGCGCGCCCCATTTCTCCTGTTCGGCACGCCGATAGGCGCGCAGGTCCTCGACCGAGGGCGTATCGAACGGGATGAGGCCGATCGCCTCGATCTTCTGGCGGATCTCGCCGTCGGCGAGGATGCGCTTCATCTCGGCGTGCAGCCGGTCGACGATGTCGCGCGGAGTTTTCGCCGGCGCGAGCAGCATGTGCCACGACACCGCCTCGAAGCCCGGCGCAGGCGCTGCTTCGGCGAAAGGCAGCACGTCGGGAAGCAACGGCAGGCGTGTCGTCGAGGACACCGCGAGCGCGCGCAGCTTGCCTTCCTTGATCAGCGGGATCGAGGCCGCCGCCTCCGCCCAACCCAACGCGACATGGCCGGCCGCAATGTCCTGGATCGATTGCGGCGTCGAGCGGTACGGCACATGCGTGATCTCCAGGCCGAACTGGTTCTTCATGTATTCCATCGACAGGTGCTGCGCGGAGCCGGCGCCGGGCGACGAATAGCTGAGCTTGCCCTGGTTCTCCTTGACGTACTTGATCAACTCGGGAACCGACTTCGCCGGAACCTCGGGGTTCACCACCAGGATGAAGGGCGACTTCACGTAAAGCGAGATCGGCACGAAATCGCGGTCCGGATCGTAGGTGACCTGTTTGAACAGCGTCAGATTGATCGCCATCGCGGACGACGTCGAGACCAGCAGCGTGTGACCGTCGGGCAGCGCCTGCGCGACCACATTGGCGGCAAGCATCAACGAGGCGCCGGGACGGTTCTCCACGATCACGGGCTTGCCGAAGCTCTGCGAGAGCTTGTCCGCATAAAGCCGCGCCAACACGTCCATGCCGCTGCCGGGAGCAAGCGACGCGATGATCGTGACGGTGCGATCGGGATATTCCGCCCGCGCCGGGAGCGCATGAAGCCCGATCGTTGCGGCAAGCGCGAACAGCGCGATGAACCGTCGGCGCGACATTCCAATCCCCCCGCTCTCCGCGTCTTCATGCGCGGACGACCACGTTCAGCGAGACGGATTGCCCGGTCAAGCCCGCGTGCACAAGGAGGAGCGCTACGCCGCCTCGGATGACGGCATCGCCAGCACCGCGTAAAGCGCGTCGGCGTCGCGCGAGTCGCGCAGCTTGCGCACGATATCGGGATCACGCAGCAGCCGCGCCACGCGCGCAAGCGCCTTGAGGTGGTCGGCGCCCGCGGATTCGGGGGCGAGCAGCAGGAAGATGATATCGACCGGCTGGCCGTCGAGCGCCTCGAAGTCGATCCCACGGTCAAGGCGAGCAAAGAGCCCGAACAGCTTTTCCAGCTTCGGCAGCTTGCCGTGCGGGATCGCGATGCCGTTGCCGACCCCGGTGCTCCCGAGCTTCTCGCGCTGCATCAGCGTTTCGAAGATGACGCGCTCGTTCTGGCCCGACAGCCGGGCGGCCTTCGCGGCAAGCTCCTGGATCGCCTGCTTCTTGCCGTTCACTTTGAGCGCCGGAACGACCGCGTTCGGCGCGACGAGATCGGTGAGCGGCATTGCAACCGGTCCGGGTGGATTGGGCGTGGTTGTTGATGGGAAGGCGGCGGTTTATAGCGGGCGCTCACCGCCGTCAATGGGCTGTGGGACCATCAGTGCGGCGCAACCGCCGGCGGATCGACCCAGCCGACCTGGCCGTCGGGGCGCCGGTAGACCAGATTGACGCGGCCATGACTGGCGTGGCGGAACACCACGACGGGAGCGCCGGTCATGTCCAGTTCCATGACGGCTTCGCTGACCGAGAGCCAGCGCAGCCGCGTGGTCGATTCCGCGATGATGACCGGGTTGAACGGGGCCTCGTCGTCTTCGCCGTCATGCTGCGGCGCCGCGATCACATAGCTCGGCGCATCGATCGGCGCGGCCTCGCCGCCGGCGCCATTTTGACGCGCGACGTGATGATCCTTGAGCCGGCGCTTGTAGCGCCGCAACCGCTTCTCGATGCGCTCGGCGGCGTGATCCGCGCTCGCATAGGCGTCGGGCGCATTCGCCTCGGTGTGCAACGTGATGCCGGAATCGAGGTGGACGACGCATTCGGTGCGGAACCCGAAGCCTTCCTTCTCCACCGTCACGTGGCCCGAATAGCCGGCATCGAAATACTTGCCCAACGCCTCGCCGATCCGCGCATTCACGCGCGCGCGCAACGCTTCGCCGATGTCGAGGTTCTTGCCCGAGACGCGAAACGGCATGGTTGCCTCCGCTGTCTTGTTTCCGGCCGGCCCGTCATTGTCAGCTAGGTGCGGTCGGCTCGAGAGTCAACGCGGCAAAGCCGCCGGCGTTGCGTCAGTATGGAACACCGGCGGGCGTCTGTTTCTCGCGCCGGCGCTGCACCGAGGACGGAATGCGCATCGCCTCGCGATATTTCGCGACGGTACGGCGCGCGATGTCTATTCCGGCCCCACGCAGCCGCTCCACGATCGAGTCGTCGGACAGCACACTCTGCGCGTTTTCGGCATCGATGAGCTGCTTGATGCGATGACGCACCGCTTCCGCCGAATGCGCCTCGCCGCCGTCGGACGCCGCGATCGAGGAGGTGAAGAAATATTTCAACTCAAAGATACCGCGGCTGGTCGCCATGTATTTGTTGGCGGTGACGCGCGAGACGGTCGATTCGTGCATGCCGATCGCGTCGGCGACGGTCTTGAGATTGAGCGGCCGCAAGTGCTGAACGCCGTTGGCGAAGA
>CAYZMR010000061.1:0-17138 GCA_964479515.1 uncultured Hyphomicrobiales bacterium
CGATCTTGCCGGCCATGTACCAGTCGACGATCTTCGGCACGTCGGTGCGGCCCCTGGCGCCGCCGAAGGCCGTGCCCTTCCATACGCGGCCCGTCACCAACTGGAACGGCCGCGTGGAAATCTCGGCGCCCGCCGGCGCGACGCCGATGATGATCGACTGGCCCCAGCCGCGATGGCAGGCTTCCAGCGCCTGGCGCATCACGGTCACGTTGCCGGTGCAGTCGAAGGTGTAGTCCGCGCCGCCGATCTGGTCGGCGCCGCGCTTGGTCATGTTGACGAGATGCGGCACGAGGTCGGCGCCCGCTTCCTTCGGATTGACGAAATGCGTCATCCCGAAGCGCTCGCCCCACTGTTTCTTGCCGTTGTTGAGATCGACACCGATGATCATGTCGGCGCCGGCAAGCCGCAGGCCCTGGATCACGTTGAGCCCGATGCCGCCGAGCCCGAACACGATTGCTGTGGCTCCGGGCTCGACCTTCGCGGTGTTCAGGACCGCGCCGATGCCGGTCGTGACGCCGCAGCCGATGTAGCAGACCTTGTCGAACGGCGCGTCGTCGCGGATTTTTGCGACCGCGATCTCGGGCAGCACGGTGAAATTGGCGAAGGTCGAGCAGCCCATATAGTGGTGCAGCGTCTTGCCTTCGATCGAGAAGCGCGAGGTGCTGTCCGGCATCAGGCCCTGGCCCTGCGTGGCGCGGATCGCGGTGCAGAGATTGGTCTTGCGCGAGAGGCACGACGGGCACTGCCGGCATTCCGGCGTGTAGAGCGGGATGACGTGATCGCCTTTTTTGACCGAGGTGACGCCGGCGCCGACGTCGACCACCACGCCCGCGCCCTCATGGCCGAGGATCGAGGGGAAAAGCCCCTCCGGGTCGCCGCCCGAGAGCGTGAACTCGTCGGTGTGGCAGATGCCGGTCGCCTTGATCTCGACCATCACCTCGAAGGCCTTCGGCCCATCGAGCTGCACCGTCGTCACCTCGAGCGGCTTGCCCGCCGCGACCGCCACTGCCGCACGCACGTCCATCGTGACATCTCCCTCCGTGGTTTCGCGCGGGATCATAAAGGCCGGCACGAGACCGTGCGATCACAATCGTGGCGCAACGACCCAGTTGAAATGGGCGGTAGGACGTAGGACGAATAGCACTGCTGGAAACCGGGGAGGCGGACATGAACAGGGCGCTTTGGACGATCCTCTGGTGGCTGTGCCTGGTCATCGCGCCGATCGTGCTGCTCGGGATCGAGCTGTTCCACCCAGCGCGCTTCACCGCCGACCCCGGCATGTACCAGTACCTGTCGAAGGCCGAGCCGTATCAGTCGCATTTCGAGGCGCTCGCCTATCCGGGACCGAATTGGTGGTTCCTGCTGCACATGATCCAGACGCCGATGGTCGGGCTCGTCTCCATCGGCCTGTGGCTCCTCGCCGGCCGCGTTACCGACGAGGACGGCGCGCTGGCGGACCTGCTCGCCTGGTGCTCACGCATCGCGACCTTCGTGTTCCTGATCTATTACACGGCGCTCGACGCCATCGGCGGCTTCGGGCTCGGCCGCGCCATCATCAACACCGAGACGCTGGCCGCGGCCGGGCGGCTGACGCCGGACCAGGTCGCGGGCGTCACCCTGATGCTCAATACGACCTGGGTCGATCCGTGGGTCGGCGGCGTCGGCTCGTTCATCAGCCTCACCGGCTCCTGGGCGATCTTCATCGCCGCCACCCTCGTGGCGCTCGCCTTGCTGCTGGCGCGGAAGGCGCCGTGGCCGCCACTGATCCTGTTGGTCGCGTTCGGCTGGGAGCTGCAGACGAGCCACACGATGCCCTATGGGCCGATAGCGTTCGGCCTGCTCATCGTCGCGTCGCTGTGGATGTGGTTTACGCGCCATCGCGTGGCGGCGGTGGCGCCGGCCTGACCGATTTAGGACTTATCGATCACCATCTGCGTCTGCGTGACGATCGCGGCGAGCTTGCCGTCGTTGCGCGTGATCCGCGTCTGCACCACGATGGTGGAGCGGCCGCGATGCAGCGGCACGCATTCGGCGTGCGCCACGTCGCCGATCGGGATGGAGGCGAAGAAGTTGGTCTTGCTCTCGATCGTGGTGGTGCGCTGGCCCGCGCGCAGGTTCGCGTGCGACGTCGTGCCGCCGAGGCTGTCCGCATAGGCCATCACGGCGCCGCCATGCATCATTCCGCCGCGGTTTTTGAATTCTTCACGCACCGCTAGCTCGGCCTCGACCCGCTCGGGCGTGACGCTGATCAGCTTGATTCCAAGGAATTTTGCGAAAGGAGGCTGGTCGGGCAGGGGCATGCCGTGGTCCTATCGGATCATCGTTCAACCGGAAAGAAGGTCGCACGTGCGCGTATTGATGATGTCGATGGTGGTCTGCGTCGCGAGCGCGGCCGCGACGCCGGCGCTCTCGCAGCGGATTTGCCAGACGCTGTGGGTCGAGCGCAACTCGATCTACAAGGATGCGGGCTTTTGCTTCAAGACCGACCGGGCGATCCGCTATTTCGGTAACGCCGGCTGCCAATATGACAACCCGGCCAGTCTTCCGCTGTCGCAGAGCCAGCAGGAACGCATCGCCGACATTCTGGCGCAGGAGCGCGACAACGGCTGTCGCTGACAAAGGCGTACAGCTTCGCTCGTCCCCGCGAAAGCGGGGACCCAATCCCACAAGAAAACTGGATTCCCGCGTTCGCGGGAATGAGCGGATGGACGGATCGTCACCGCGGCTGCGGCACGATGCGGATGTATGGCTTCGGCGCCTTCCAGCCTTGCGGATAGGTCTTCTTGGCGTCCTCGTCTGAGACCGAGCCGGCGATGATGACGTCCTCGCCCTGCTTCCACTGCGCCGGCGTCGCGACCTTGTGCTTGGCGGTGAGCTGCAGTGAGTCGATCACCCGCAGCACCTCGTCGAAGTTGCGTCCCGTGGTCATCGGGTAGACCAGGATCAGCTTCACCTTCTTGTCCGGCCCGATCACGAACACGTTGCGCACGGTCTGGTTATCCGCTGCCGTGCGCTTGGTGGGATCGCCCGAAACGGCCGCCGGCAGCATGCCGTAGAGCTTCGACACGTTGAAATCCGTGTCGCCGATCATCGGATAGTTCGGCGCGGTGCCCTGCGTTTCCTTGATGTCGGCGGCCCAGCCGGCGTGGCGGTCGACCGGATCAACCGAGAGGCCGATGATCTTGACGCCGCGCTTGTCGAATTCGGGCTTGATCTTGGCCATGTAGCCGAGCTCGGTGGTGCAGACCGGCGTGAAATCCTTCGGGTGCGAGAACAGCACCGCCCATTTGTCGCCGATCCAGTCGTGGAATTTGATGCGGCCTTCGGTCGTGTCGGCCTCGAAGTCCGGTGCGATGTCGCCGAGCGCAAGAGCCATGAAAATTCTCCCAATGGGATGACGCGAACGCGTCCAATGCAGCCAATGTCGACCCAATATAAGGTCGTTCCATCACATTGATAAGTCGGGGTATTTCCAAAATCATCGCGATCCCGGGAATGGACGTTCTATCCGGGATCGCGTGCAAGAAATGGTATCCCGCCTACGGGTTGGCGGCGGCCTTGCGGTCTTCCAGCCCGACCGTGCGGCCGGGGAAGCCCGCGGCGTCGAAATACCCGACCGGACCGATGCGCGAGCCCGCCACCACGGTCACGAGCCCGTTCGCGGCAGGCGTGGAGCGCACGATCACGGGTTCGACCGCCGGCATCGCGCCGTCGGGCAGCGCTTCGCCGATCACGCGCCCCATCAGCGCCCCGGCGAACGGCGGCTTGAGCCCCAGCACATGCGCGAGCGTCTTGCCGATATCGGCATTGCTCACCGGCGCGTCGTCGGTGAAACCGCGCCGGAAGCTCGGGCCGATCGCGGCCATGAAGTTCATCGTGTCGGCCCGGTTGAAGCTGCCGTGCATGCCCTGGCCCTGCTGCAGCGCCGTGTCCGACACCGTGACGGCGCACAGCAGCGGCTGCTCGCAGCCGGTCGCAAACGAGCGGAAGTTGACCACGATGTCGGGATGCGGCGTGCGCGCATTGCCGCGCAACGCGATCGCAGACATCGGCAGCGTGCCTGGGATCGGACCAAGCTCGTCATTCACGAACAGTCCGCTGACGTAATCCTGCTGCAGGAGCGCCTCGACGACACGGGCCGCGAGCGCCTTGTCCCTCCCCGGCACATAGATGAGGTCCGAGCCGCCATTCGCCGCGACGACGACGTCGGGCTTGGCAGGATCGGCGCCGATCAGGCCGTCGCCGCGGGCCGGATGCGCGCCATCAGTCACGGATTCGTTCTTGTTGTCGGGGTCGAACAGCGGCAGCGCCAGCGCCTTGGCGATATCGATCGCCAGGAAGCCGACCGGCAGCAACCCTTGAGGCACGTCCTTGTAGGAAGCCTCGGCGGCGGTGCTGGTTTCGCTCTGCTTGGAGATGGTCGAGAAGCCGTGGTCGGCCGCGATCACGATGTTGGTGTTGTCCGCGAGGCCAAGCTCTTGCAGCGCGTCGCGCAGGCGCTGGAGGTTGTTGTCGGCATTTCTGATGGCCGCGAGCGAAGTCGGACCGTTGATGCCGGGCGTAACGCCGAGCAGGCTGTCACCCTGGTTGTGCTGCGTGCCGTCCGGATCGCGCGACCAGAACACCAGTACGAACGGCTTGTTGCGGGCCTTGAACAGCGGCAGCACGACTCGTGCCGCGACGTCGGCGAAATAGCCTTGCTGCACGACATTGGCGATCGTCGTGCCCGGCGTCTTGAAGTCGCCGGCCTTGCCGTTGTCACCGCGGCTCGGTGCCGCAAGCGGCAGGTTCAGCGCGGTAAGCTGATCTCTGATCTCCTGCGACAGGGGAATCCCCGCGGGCGTGCCGGTCGAATCGTCGACGATGATGGTCTCGGCCCCGCTGCGCTCGGTGTGGTCGAACATCAGCGTCGGCCCAAGCTTGCCGATCGCCGCGGTGGCGAAGCCCGCGCGACGCGCGGTTGCGAGGATCGCCTCCTCGCTGATGAAATTGCCGTCGAAATGCTTGTCGATGTCGCCGAGCACGGCATCCTGCTCGATGAACGGCGTCACGCTGTTGTTGGCGGGGCCGACCGGATAGGCGGTGTAGATCGTGTTGCTGAAGGTGCCGGTGTCGCCGAGGAAATGGCCGGTCGCGAGCCCCGAGGCGTTCGCCATGGTGAAGGTCGGAAACAGCGAATGTGGGTTTGCGAAGGTGACGCCCTGGTCGCGCACCGCCGCCATGGCGGGCGCGCTCTGCCGTGTCACCGATAGGGCGCGCAGCCCATCGGGGATGAACAGGATGAGGTTCGGAGCCTGCTGCGCGGGTGCGGAGGGCGCCGTCAGCCCAAGCAGCGCGGCGCCTAGCACGATTTTTGCTCGGAACGACATGACGATCCTCCTGATGACTCGCCAAGGTGGATATGCGCCCAGCAAGACAGTATTGTAACGACCGTGCTTCCCAGAGGGGTGCCGGCCCCCGCAGTCCACAGGGCAGACCCGCTCTATGTTCAAGCGCATTCTGATCGCCAATCGCGGCGAGATTGCCTGCCGGATCATCAAGACCGCCCGTAAGATGGGGATCTCGACGGTCGCGGTCTATTCCGACGCGGACCGCGATGCGCTCCATGTCGAGATGGCGGACGAGGCGGTGAATATCGGCCCGCCGGCCGCGGCCGAGAGCTACCTCGTGATCGACAAGATCGTTGCGGCCTGCCGCCAGACCGGCGCCGAGGCGGTCCATCCGGGCTACGGCTTCCTGTCCGAGCGCGAGGCGTTTCCGAAGGCGCTGGCGGCGGCGGGCATCGTGTTCATCGGGCCGAATCCGGGCGCAATCGCCGCGATGGGCGACAAGATCGAGAGCAAGAAGGCGGCCGCCAAGGCGAACGTCTCGACCGTGCCGGGACACCTCGGCGAGATCGCCGACGAAGCGCACGCGGTCAAGATCGCCGACGAGATCGGCTATCCGGTCATGATCAAGGCCTCGGCCGGCGGCGGCGGCAAGGGCATGCGCATTGCCTATTCGCAGTCGGAGGTGGCGGAGGGCTTCGCCCGCTCGCGCTCGGAGGCGAAGTCCTCGTTCGGCGACGACCGCATGTTCATCGAGAAGTTCATCGTCGATCCGCGCCACATCGAGATTCAAGTGCTCGGCGACAAGCACGGCAACGTCATCTATCTCGGCGAGCGCGAGTGCTCGATCCAGCGCCGCAACCAGAAGGTCATCGAGGAGGCGCCCTCTCCGCTGCTCGATGCGGCGACGCGCCAGAAGATGGGTGAGCAGGCCGTCTCGCTCGCCAAGGCCGTCGGATACGACAGCGCCGGCACGGTCGAGTTCGTCGCCGGCCAGGACAAGAGCTTCTTCTTTCTCGAAATGAACACCCGCCTGCAAGTCGAACATCCGGTGACCGAATTGATCACCGGCGTCGATCTGGTCGAGCAGATGATCCGCGTCGCCGCGGGCGAGCCGCTGACGATGAAGCAGAGCGACGTGACGCTCACCGGCTGGGCGGTCGAGAGCCGGGTCTACGCCGAGGACCCGACGCGCGGCTTCCTGCCCTCGACCGGGCGGCTCACCACCTACCGGCCGCCGGAGGAATCGCACCAGAACGGCATCACGGTGCGCAACGACACCGGCGTCTACGAGGGTGGCGAGATCTCGATCTGGTACGATCCGATGATCGCCAAGCTCGTCACCCATGCGGGAACCCGCGAGGAGGCGATCGACGCGCAGGCCGGCGCGCTCGACGCGTTCGCGATCGAGGGCATCCGCCACAATATTCCGTTCCTGGCGGCCTTGATGGCGCATCCGCGCTGGCGCGAAGGCCGACTCTCGACCGGCTTCATCGCGGAGGAATTCAAGGACGGCTTCCAGAACCCCGCGCCCGAGGGCAAGAGCGCGCGCATGCTCGCCGCCGTCGCGGTCGCGATCGACCATAAGCTCGGCAGCCGCAAGCGGCGGATTTCCGGACAGCTCACCGGCCGCGCGGTGACGCGGGCGACGAGCCGCCGCGTCTGGCTCGACACGCGCGAATATGCGGTCGACGTCGTTGAGGAAGGCGAGGTGCGCTTCGGCGACGGCGAGGTAGGCCTCGTTCCGGATGCCGGCGACACCACGATGACGGTTCGCTATCGCGGCGGGGACGGCGACAAGGCCGACGACCTCATCACCTTGAGCTCATCCTGGAAGCCGGGCGAGCCGGTGTGGATGGGCAGCGTCAACGGCGCGCGCGTTTCCGTGCAGGTGCGCCCGATCGCGAACGGGTTCCTGCTCTCCTGGCGCGGCGCGCATGCGCGCACGCAGGTCTATACCGAGCGCGAGGCGAACTATGCGCGCCTGATGCCGGTCAAGGCCGCGACCGACACGGGCAAGAAGGTGCTCTGTCCGATGCCCGGCCTGGTCAAGCAGATCGCGGTCGTCGAAGGCCAAGAGGTGAAGGCAGGCGAGATGCTGGCCGTGGTCGAGGCCATGAAGATGGAGAACGTGCTGCGCGCCGAACGCGACGGCACGGTGAAGAAGCTGCATGCCAAGCCCGGCGACAGCCTCGCGGTCGACGCGGTCATCCTGGAGTTTGCCTGACGCGCGGGTGAAAAGAACGACCGAGCTCAGGCGGTCGCGCGCGCGGTGCGCACAGATCTGATCCGCATCACCAGATAGACCGCGAAAGCCGGCGCGATCAGCGCGGGGCCGGGGATGGGCACGAGGCCAAGGCCGAGCTGGATCAGCGGCAGCCAGTAGACGAGCTGAGCGAGGCGGCGCCCCGATGCATCGAGCTTGCCGGCATCGAGCAGCAACAGCGCCGCAAAACCTAAGGCCAGCGTGTCATAGGTGAGCAGGTAGGGCGTGAAGCTGACCGAGCAGGCGAGAAACAAGGTCATCAGCAGCAGTGGGTCGGCATCGCGGCGGAAGCCGAAGGCCCACACGACCGCCGATGCGGCGAGCGCCGAGACGCAGAGCTGGCCGGCCATCGCGACAGCGAAGCTCGCGCCGATCGCGCGCAGGTTCATGTAGACGGTCGGGCAGAACGGCCCGAGCGTGAGCTTCGGATCGACCAGCACGAAGTTCTGCGCCGGCATCCCGACCTTCACGAAATCGACCCACACCTGCGGGCCAAACAGCGCCGCCGTGAGGCTCGCGAGCGCCAGCGTCGTGACGGCCGCGGTCGCGAGAACGCGCCAACGCCCGCCGGCGATCAGCATCCCGGGGAACAGGAACCCAAGCTGGGGCTTGATCGTGAGCAGCCCGATCAGGACGCCGGCCGCGATCGGGCGTCGGTCGAGCCATGCGAAGATCGTGACCAGCATCGCGGCGGTGAAGAGCGCGCTCTGGCCCGACATCAGGCAGAACAGCGCCGCCGGCGAGAACGCGAGCGCCAGCAGCAGCCGGCGGTCGGCGAGATGGCGGCGCGCGACGCCGATGAACACCGCAAGGCCGAGCGCGGTCCAGATCAGCAGCGCCGCCATGTAGGGCAGGCGGCCGAACGGAGCCGCCAGCAGCATCATGGTCGGTGGATAGGAGAAGTTCTGCCCGGGGTAGTCCGGCCATAGCAGCGCGACGAGCTCGCGCGTGTAGATCACCGGATCGTAGAAGCGTTGCGGGTCGGGAAGCGCGGCGGCGCGCCCATACATCCAGAAATTCAAGAAATCGCGCCCGACCACGAGCCCGGTCGAGTCGCGCGGGATCGGCGCCACCCAGGATATCGTCGCCAGATACGCGATCGCGGTGCCCGCGAAGGCGAGCGCGCCGAGGATCGCGAACGCCCGGACGGCGTCGCGGTTCGCATAGCTCTCGTCGGCGATCGCAGTGGACATGCTGGCGTCCGTTGTGCGGTGCGGACTATGCGAACGGCGTCTTTCGATTGGGTTACCGATCGGGCATCATGGCGGCGCGGAGGCTGGGGCGCGCATGGACCTGTTTGCACTGTTCACATCACGGCAGGGCCGGCTTGCCGAGAAGCCGTTCTGGGTCGCGCTGTTTGCGGTCTATGTGGCGGGATTTGCCTCGCAGGCGCTGCTTTCGGCGCAGGTCATGGGCCGGTCGGGCCTGTGGCCGTTCATCATCGTGCAGGCGGTGCTGATCTGGGCCTGGATCGTGCTGCACATCAAGCGGCTGCACGACGCCGGCCGGTCGGGCGGGTCCGCCATCGGCGTTGCCACGATCTACATGCTGGCGCTCGCGCTGATGATCATCTTCATCGCGTTCTTCGCAGGCCTCAGCGCGGGGGCTGCCGCCGAGCAGGCGCATGGCGAGCAGGGGCCGATGAGCAACCTGATCGGGCTGATGATCGCGCTCGCCGTCCTCGACATGCTGTATTCGCCCGACTTCGGCGCTATCGCGCTGGTCTTGAAGGGGCTCGTGCTGATCGCTTGCCTGCCGGTCATCATCTCGCTCGTCTTTTCGCTCTGGGCCGGCACCCGGCCGAGCGTTCCGGCCGCATGACGCTCTATTTCGCCTATGGCGCCAACATGGAGCGCGCCGCGATGGCCAAACGCTGCCCCGGCGCAACCGCGCGCGGCGTGGCACGCCTGACGGGCTGGCGCTATGTCGTGGCGGATGGCTACGGCTCGATCGCGCCGGCGCCGGGACACTGCGTGTTCGGGGTGCTGTGGCGGCTGACGCCGCGCGATCTCGCCGCGCTCAACGCCTTCGAGAGCCTCGACAGCGGGCTTTACCGCCGCGCCATGCTCACCGTCGACGTCGGGGCCAAACGCGCGCGGGCGCTGGTCTATGTCGGCAACCGGCGCGGCAAGCGCCGTCCGATGCCGGGCTATCAGGAGCGCCTTGTTGCGGCCGCGCAGGACTGGCAATTGCCGCAGCCGTACATCGAGGAACTGCATCGCTTCGTCCCGAGCTACCGCGGCGCGCGACCGGCCGAGACTGGGGAAGTCGCCTGAACGCCATCCGCCATGTCATCGTGCGCGGGCGCGTGCAGGGCGTCGGCTATCGCTTCTTTGTCGAGGAGGCGGCGCGCCGGCACGCGCTCGACGGTTGGGTAAGAAACCGGCGCGATGATACTGTAGAGGCAGTCTTTTCCGGTCCGGCGGAATCGATTGCCGCGATGATCGAAGCCTGCCGGCGCGGACCGCGTGCCGCGCGGGTCGAGGCGGTCGACGTAAGGGATGGCGGGCCGGAGCTTCTCCAGCTACGTGTGCGGGGCGAGCGCTTTTCGGTCCTGCAAACGGTGTGAGCGATGAAACGATTTGGGTTGGCCTTCCTGCTAATGTTCGCGCTGACCGGCGTCGCGCTGGCGCAGGCGCCCGTGCCGCCGAACGATCCCTCGCTGCATGCCTATCCGGACGTCGACAAGACCTGCCTCGAGTGGACCGACGGTTGCCGCACCTGCCAGCGGGTCGGTGACACCGGCGTTTGCCCGAACATCGGCATCGCGTGCCAGCCGCAGCCGATCTCGTGCACGCGCCGCGAAGAACCGCCGAAGCCTGCGGAGCCGCCGAAGCCTGCGGAGCCGCCGAAGTAGTTCCGAATGTCATCCCGGAAGCCGCCGCAGGCGGCTATCCGGGACCCACGAAACACCGGATGTTCTGCATCATGGATCCCGGCTCTCGCTTCGCTCGGCCGGGATGACGGATGGTGCGGAGACGAGCGATTCAGCGCGGGTCGGCCCAAAGATCGTCTCGAACTCCGTCCGCAACGCCATGTCGACCTCCGGCATGCTGACCAGTTGCCCGAGGTCCGTCAGGCTCGTCACCCCGTAGCGCTCGTCCGCGACCCCGCACGGCACGATGCCGGAGAAATGCGACAAGTCCGGATCGACGTTGAGCGCGACGCCATGCAGGCTGACCCAACGCTTCAGCCTGATGCCGATGGCGGCGATCTTGTCCTCACGGCCTTGGCCTTTGTCGGGCCGGGCGACCCACACGCCGATGCGATCCTCGCGCCGTTCGCCGCGCACGTTGAAAGCGCCGAGCGTGCGGATCAGCCATTCCTCCAGCGCGACGACGAACCGACGCACGTCGGGCGCGCGGTGCTTGAGGTTGAGCATCACATAGGCCACTCGCTGTCCGGGGCCGTGATAGGTGAACTGCCCGCCGCGGCCGGCGGTATGCACCGGAAAGCGCGCCTCGATCAGGTCGTCGAGCCGCGCGCTGGTGCCGGCGGTGTAGAGCGGGGGGTGTTCCAACAGCCACACGAGTTCGGCCGCGCGGCCTTCCGCGATCGCCGCGGCGCGCTCCTCCATGGCCGCAAGCGCGGTCGCATAGGCGACCGGCGCGTCGCTGATGCGCCACTCCACCGGGGGCATGCCGGCGGCGGGCGTCAGGACAGCCGCCAGATCGTCGCGCGCGTTAACCACCTCGTAACCATCCCATGGTGACCTGGATGCCCGTCCGTCGCTTTACGTAAGGATTTGTCACCGGTGTCCACCCTCGACAAGGTCTCGCTCGACATCGCCGTGGTGCTCGGCACCACCTCCATGCCGATCCATCAGGCCTTGCGGCTCGGCCGCGGTGCCATCATCGAGCTCGACGCCTCGGAAGAGGACGAGGTGCGGATTCTGGCCAACAATCGACCGATCGCCAAAGGCACGGTCGTGGTCAATGGCAACCGCATCCAAGTCGAGGTCAAGGAGATGCTTCCGCGCGCGCCCGACCAGCGCTGAGCGTCGTAGCGGACTTGCCCTTGTCGCGCCCGGACCGATTTGTTACATGCGCGTCGCCAAGCGCCGGCCGTTGGGTCGGCATTCCTCTTCATATGCGGCCGTGGCGGAATTGGTAGACGCACTAGCTTGAGGTGCTAGCGGGGCAACCCGTGGAGGTTCGAGTCCTCTCGGCCGCACCAGTAAAAATCACCTAACAATTTCAAATATTTAATACGGGAATTGCATCCCGTTTCGTAGCAGATTTGTGAACTCGGCTTAGGAAGCGGGCACGGCAGCCCGCGTTTCGCTTTCATGTCCTCGATGCACTTCACGCGACGCTCTCGCGCCAAATCGCGATGACAACCGATATGATGGCGGGTCCGAGAAACAAGCCGATCAGGCCGAATGTCTCAAGCCCGCCGAAAATGCCGAGCAATATCCAGAGGAACGGAACGCGGGTGGAACTGCCGATCAGGATCGGCCTCACGAAGTGGTCGGCGACGAAGACGAGGACCGATCCGAACACCAGGAGCCCGACCGCGGCCGTCATCTGGGACTGTGCCAGCAGCACAACCGAGCAGATCGCGAACACGAGCGGCGCCCCGAACGGCACGATCGCGAGGATCGCGGTCGCGAGGCCGAGCGGGGCGGCATGTGGCAGCCCGACGATCGCATAGGCAATGCCGAGCAACACGCCCTCGGCGAGCCCGACCAGCACGAGCCCATTGACCGTGCCGCGTATCGTGGCGACGACATTTTGCGCGAGCCGTTCGCCGGTCGGTCCGAACAGCCGATCGGCGGCGACGTGCGCGTCTTCGGCAACGTCTTGACCGTTACGGTAGACGAAGAAGAGCGTGAGCAGCGTAAACACCAGCACGGTCAGGCGGCTCGCCACCTCGATCCCGAGCATGCGCGTCACGGCGAAAAGTCCGGTCCGTTCCGCGCCCGTGAACAGCGCGCGGGCCGCGTCCGGCTCCGCAAGGTTCGCCGCCCACCATGCCGCCAATGCGTGGCCGACATAGGGGAGATTGGACAGCCACTCCGGCGTACCGAGCCCGTTCTGGCGAATGTCGCGGACCCACTCGGCGATGGCCTGACCCTCGCGCGCCGCCTGGATGCCGAGCTCGATCAGCGGCAGGATGAGGGCGACTGCCAAGACGATCGTGAGCAAGGCCGCGACGGTGGTTTTTCCCATCCCATGGCGGACGAGACTGAGCCGCAGCGGCCAAGTCGCGGTCGCGAGCACGCCGGCCCAGGCAAGCGCAGGCAGGAAACGCCAGAGCATCCAAACCGTCACGATCACGACTGCGCCGACGAGGGCCGCGCGGGCGATCCGTTGGCCATCCCAGTCTGTGCTCACGAAGGCGCCTCTCGTGCCGCCGCTGATCGCTTAGAGGATCGTCCGGTTCCGCAAGGCGGCCACGCCGACACTGTAGATCAGCCACCGCCTCCGGCAACTGCGGGCGAGCGACGCCGAGGCCTCATTTGACGCATTCGCGCCAGCCGTCGGTGCGATAGGTGCAGGTGTAGCCCGATCCGGGCGCCTCCGGATTTTCGCAGTCCTGCGTGCAGGTGCGCATGCCGTTGACCCAGTGCCAGCCGACATTCGGGTCTTTCGAGTCGCGGTTGTAGGTGATCACGCGCCCGTCATAGCGGGGCGCGGCGGGCGCCTTGGCGGCATGCGCTCCGAGCGCCGTGCCGAGCAAAAACATCGAAGCGAGTAGTGTGCGTTTCATCAGCCTGTCCTCGTGCCCCTCCTTTTTCGTTTGGTAGGCGAGCGGGCCGCGCGCGTTCAAACCTTGCGCAAGTTTAATGAGCGTTCAGGAACGGCATCGCGGCGCACCGCATCGCGGCGCGACAAGACGCGCGTACGGCCGTCGTCGAATTTATTGCCTGAGTCATGGGCGCGGCGTACAAGCGCCTGAACCCTTCCGATATCCGCGCGCTAGACCCGCGAGGCCGGCATGCTCGACGAAAAACAGGCCGCCGACGCGGCGCATGCCGGGCCCGCGCTGCGCGGCCCGGAAGGGGCGATCAACCCCGATTTCGTCGACAAGGTGACCGAGGCGATCACCGGCCGCGACGCGAGCCTGCTGCGTGCCCTGGTCGGCGACCTGCACGAATCCGACGTGGGCGACCTGATCGAGGCGCTCGACGCCGCCCTGCGGCCGCAGCTCGTCGAGCTGATGGGCAAGGACTTCGACTTCGCGGCGCTGACCGAGGTCGACGACACGGTGCGCGAGGAAATCCTCGAAGAACTGCCGCCCGAGACCGTCGCCGAGGGCGTGCGCGAGCTTGAGTCCGACGACGCCGTCTACATTCTGGAGGACCTGCCCAAGGAGGACCAGGCCGAGATCCTGGAGCAGCTTCCGGCGCCCGAACGGGCCGAACTCGAGCGCGGCCTCGACTATCCGGACGGCTCGGCCGGCCGGCGCATGCAGACCGAGTTCATCGCGGTGCCGCCCGCCTGGACGGTCGGACAGACCATCGACTACATGCGCGAGAAGACCGAGGACCTGCCCGAGCGCTTCTTCGAAATCTACGTCACCGACGCGGACCACCACTTTCGCGGCGCGGTCCCGCTCGACCGGCTGATGCGGAGCAAACGGCCGGTCGGCATGTCCGAGCTGATGGAGCCGGAGCGCCATATCGTGCGCGCGACCGACGACCAGGAGGACGTGGCGCGGCGGTTCGAGCGCTACAACTTGGTCGCCGCACCGGTCGTGGACGTGGCGGATCGCATGGTCGGCGTCATCACCTTCGACGACATCGTCGATGTGATCGAGGAAGAGGCCGAGGAAGACATCAAGGCGCTCGGCGGCGTCAGCCGAAGTGAAGAACTGTCCGACTCGGTGTGGCGGATCGCCAAGGGCCGGTTCAACTGGCTGCTCATCAACCTCGCGACCGCGTTCCTGGCGTCCTCGGTGCTCGGCCTGTTCGAAGGCCAGCTCCAGCAGATGGTGGCGCTCGCCGTGCTCGCGCCGATCGTCGCGAGCCAGGGCGGCAACGCAACGACGCAGACCATGACGGTCGCGGTGCGCGCGCTCGCGACGCGCGAGCTCGGCGCCGCCAACGTCAGGCGGGTGGTTCTGCGCGAGCTTCTGGTCGGCGTCCTCAACGGGATTGCCTTCGCGGTCGTCACCGGCGTCGCGGCGGTCATCTGGTTCAAGACGCCGGGACTCGGCGTCGTCATCGGGCTTGCGATGATCTGCAACATGGTCGCGGCGGCGCTCGGCGGCATCCTCATCCCGCTCGCGCTCAACCGGATGCGCTTCGACCCCGCGGTTGCCTCGAGCCCGTTCGTCACCACGGTGACCGATGTGGTCGGATTCTTCTCGTTTCTGGCGATCGCGACGCTGTGGTTCGGGCTGAAGTAAGCGCCGCGTGACGCCGCCCTCGCAGCCGTCTATCAATGGGGAAAATTGGGAGCGACGCCGATGATCCCGAATGCTTGGCGTGGGTTCGATTTCGCCCTCGGCGAGGACGTCGATGCGCTGCGCGACACGGTCGCGCGCTTCGCCCATGACCAGATCGCGCCGCGCGCCGACGAGATCGACCGCAGCAACACCTTTCCGCGCGAGCTATGGCCGCAGCTCGGCGAGCTTGGCGTGCTCGGCGTCACGGCGGCGGAGGAATATGGCGGGGCGGGGCTCGGCTATCTCGCCCACTGCGTCGCGATGGAGGAAATCTCGCGCGGCTCGGGGTCGATCGGACTATCGTACGGCGCGCATTCGAACCTGTGCGTGAACCAGCTCAACCGTAACGGCACGCCGGAGCAGAAGAAGCGCTACCTGCCGAAGCTGATTTCCGGCGAGCATGTCGGCGCGCTCGCGATGTCGGAGCCGAATTCCGGTTCCGACGTCGTCTCGATGCGCACGCGCGCCGACAAGAAAGGTGACCGCTACGTCCTCAACGGCTCGAAGATGTGGATCACCAACGGGCCGGTGGCCGAGACCTTCGTGATCTATGCCAAGACCGATCCGGCCGCCGGCGCCCGCGGCATGACGGCGTTCATCGTGGAGCGCGGCTTTAAGGGCTTCTCCAGCGCGCAGAAGCTCGACAAGCTTGGCATGCGCGGCTCCGACACCGGCGAGCTTGTGTTCGAAGACTGCGAGGTGCCGGAGGAGAACGTGCTGGGCGGCGTCGGCAGCGGCGTCAACGTGCTGATGTCCGGCCTCGACTACGAGCGCGTGGTGCTCGCCGCGGGCCCGCTCGGTTTGATGCAGTCCTGCATGGACGTCGTGATCCCCTACCTGCACGACCGCAAGCAGTTCGGCCAGCCGATCGGCCAGTTCCAGCTCATGCAGGGCAAGCTCGCCGACATGTACGTGACGATGAACGCCGCGAAGTCCTACGTCTACGCGGTCGCGCGCGCCTGCGACGACGGGCGCACCACGCGCGAGGACGCGGCGGGCGCGATCCTCTATGCGTCCGAGCGCGCGACCTGGCTCGCGCTCGAGGCGATCCAGTGCCTCGGCGGCAACGGCTACATCAACGATTTCCCGTGCGGCCGGCTGTTGCGCGACGCCAAGCTCTACGAGATCGGCGCCGGCACCAGCGAAATCCGCCGCATGCTGATCGGGCGGGAGATTTTCGAGAAGACGGCGTAAGCGCTGCTCCGCACATTCCCGCGCAAGCGGGAATCCAGTTCTTCGCTGCTGATCCTGGGTCCCCGCTTTCGCGGGGACGAGCCGAGAAACGCGTCAGAACAGCTGCACGAACAGCCAGTACAGGAACCCCGACAGCATGATGGCGGCGGGGAGCGTAAGCACCCAGGCCATCAGCAGGTTGCGGATGGTCGCCATCTGCAGCCCGGAGCCGTTCGCCATCATGGTGCCGGCGACGCCGGAGGACAGCACGTGCGTCGTCGAGACCGGAAGGCCGAGATAGTCGGCGGCGCCGATGGTCGCGGCGGCGACGATCTCGGCCGAGGCGCCCTGCGCGTAGGTGAGGTGGGTCTTGCCGATCTTCTCGCCGACCGTGATGACGATGCGCTTCCAGCCGATCATGGTGCCGAGGCCGAGCGCGATCGCGACCGCGACCTTCACCCAGAGCGGGATGAACTTGGTCGCGTTGTCGAGCGACTTCTTGTAGGCGCCAAGCGTCGCGGCCTCGTCCTTGGTGAGGTCGTTTTCCTTGTCCTTCATCAGGAAGCGGATCGCCTCGGAGGCGAGATACATGTCGTTGCGCGTGTTGCCGACGACCTCGGCCGGGACCTTCGCCATCGAGCCGTATTGTGCGACCTGCGCGGCGATATCGTTCACCAGCACGACGAGCGAGGGGTAAGTCCCCTCGTTGAGCTTGCGCTGCGACACGTAGGACGTGACCGCGGGGCGCGGATCGCCGAGCACGTTGTAGCCTTCGGCCTTCTTCTTGATGAGGGCGGCGGCGGCTTGCGAGTTCGCCTGGAATTCCTGCACCTGGCTCACCGGCATCGCGCGGTTGAGCGCATAGGCGGTCGGCACCGTGCCGATCAGGATCAGCATGATCAGGCCCATGCCCTTCTGCCCGTCATTCGAGCCGTGCGCGAAGGAGACCCCGGTGCAGGTCGCGATCAGGATGCCGCGGA
>CAYZMR010000062.1:0-17102 GCA_964479515.1 uncultured Hyphomicrobiales bacterium
GCGCGGCCGCGACATCTCGATGATCTTCCAGGAGCCGATGACCTCGCTCAACCCGGTCATGTCGATCGGACAGCAGGTGATGGAGCCTCTGCTCATCCACCTGAAGATGAGCGAGACGCAAGCGAAAGCGCGCGCGATCGAGCTGATGCAGCTCGTCGGCATCACGGACGGCGAGCGCCGGCTCGAGCAGTATCCGCATCACCTGTCCGGCGGCATGCGCCAGCGGGTGATGATCGCGATCGGCCTGGCCTGCAATCCGAAGCTCATCATCGCGGACGAGCCGACGACCGCGCTCGACGTCACGATCCAGGCGCAGATCCTGGAGCTGATGAAGGACCTGTCGCGGCGGCTCGGAATCGCGCTCGTCATCATCACCCACAATCTCGGGATCGTGGCGCGCTACGCCGACCGCGTGAACGTGATGTATGCGGCGCGCATCATCGAGCAGGGCTCGGCCGACAACGTCTTCCTCGAGCCGGCCCATCCTTACGCCATCGGCCTGATGCGCTCGGTGCCGCGGCTTGACCTGCCGCGCGGCGCCAAGCTCGAGACGATCGAGGGGCTGCCGCCGGACCTGCGCACGCCGCCGACCGGTTGCCGCTTCGCGCCGCGCTGTCCCTATCGGATCGACGCGTGCACGCAGCAGGACGTGCGCCTCGCCGAGGTGCGGCCGGGCCATGCGTCGGCCTGCATCCGCGCAAACGAGATCGTCGCCGGCACGCTGGTGCCGCCGCGGAGAATTCAGACGACCGGCACGACATTCGTGCAGACATCGGCCGCGCCGCTTCTCATCGTCGACCATCTGAAGAAATACTTCACCGTGAAGGCGGCGGGCGCGGGCTTCCTATCCTCGGAGACCGCGACCGTGAAAGCCGTCAATGACGTCTCGCTGCACGTTCTGCGCGGCGAGACGCTCGGGCTCGTCGGCGAGTCGGGCTGCGGCAAGACCACGGTCGGCCGCGCGGTCCTCAAGCTCGACGAGCCGACCGACGGCACGATCCGCTTTGACGGCGTCGACATCACCCACAGCGGCCACGCCGACATGCGCGGCGTGCGCCGCAAGATCCAGGTGATCTTCCAGGACCCGTATTCGTCGCTCAATCCGCGCATGACGGTCGGCCAGATCATCGGCGAGCCGCTGCGGGTCTACAAGCTCGTCGCCGACCGCAAGACGGAGCACGACCGCGTCGCGGAACTCCTCTCGCAGGTCGGGCTGTTCCCCTACATGGCTGAGCGCTACCCGCACGAGCTCTCGGGCGGCCAGCGCCAGCGGGTCGGCATCGCGCGCGCGCTCGCTCTCGAGCCGACCTTCATCGTGTGCGACGAGCCGGTCTCCGCGCTCGACGTCTCGATCCAGGGCCAGATCATCAACCTGCTGGAAGAGCTCCAAGAGCGGCTGGGCCTGAGCTACCTTTTCATCGCGCATGACCTCGCGGTCGTGCGCCACATCTCCGACCGCGTTGCCGTGATGTATCTCGGCCGCGTGGTGGAGCTTGCCGATCGCGACGTGCTCTATGCGGCGCCGGCGCACCCCTATACCAAGGCGCTCCTCGACGCCGCTCCGGTGCCGGACCCGCGCCTGGAACGGGCGCGCGCGCCCCGTGCGCTGCGCGGCGAAATCCCCTCGCCCTTGACCCCACCGTCGGGCTGCGTCTTCCATACCCGCTGCCCGATCGCCGGCGAGGAGTGCCGGCGCGAAGTTCCAGTGTTTCGACCCTTCAAGCCGGGGCATTTCGTGGCTTGCCATAAAGTATAAGTGCGTCTCGCGGGGCGACACGAAAAGAAAAGCATACGGGAGGAGAGAACCATGGTCCGAGTGATTTCCGTTCTATTGAGCGTCGCGGCGTTCGCCTTGATGGGCGCCGTCTCCGACGTCCAGGCTCAACAGCCCAAACGTGGCGGGACGCTGCAGTTCGCGATCAGCGCCGAGACGCCGAACTACGACTGCCACGGCAGCGACACCTTCGCGACGCTGCATTTCGCGGCGCCGTTCTATTCGACGCTGTTGAAGTTCAATCTCGACAAGTACCCCGAGGTGATGGGCGACCTCGCGGATAGCTGGACCGTCGCGCCCGACCTGATGACCTACACGTTCAAGCTTCACCCCGGGGTGAAGTTCCACGACGGCCGCGACCTCACGTCCGAGGACATCAAGGCGACCTACGATCGCTTGCGCAATCCGCCGGCCGGCGTGGTGTCGACGCGCCAGGCGACCTTCGCCGACATCGGCACGATCGAGACGCCCGATCCGCTCACGGTGATCTTCAAGATGAAGGCCGTGAACGCCGCGATGCTCGAGCACTTCGCGAGCCCGTGGAACTGCATCTATTCGGCCAAGGATCTCGCGTCCGACCCGAATTTCCCCAAGGCGCATGTCAACGGCACCGGCCCCTTCATCTTCGTCGAGCACGTGAAGGGCAGCCACGTCGCGGGAAAACGCAACGACGCCTACTTCCGCAAGGGCCTGCCCTATCTCGACGGCTTCAAGGGCGTGTTCACGCTGCAGGCCGCCGCGATGCTCAACGCGATCCAGGGCGGCCAGGTGATGGCCGAGTTCCGCGGCGTTTCGCCGGCCGAACGCGACCGCATCGTGCAGGCGATGGGCGACAAGATACGCGTCGAGGAATCGAGCTGGACGCTCAACCTGCTGGTCGTGTTCAACACCGAGCGCAAGCCCTTCGACGACGTGCGCGTGCGCAAGGCGCTGCTGATGGCGATCGACCGCTGGGGCGGCAGCGCGGGCCTCTCGCGCATCTCGACGCTGCGCCAGGTCGGCGGCGTGTTGCGTCCTGGCTCACCCTTCGCGACGCCGGAAGCCGATCTCGTCAAGCTTCCGGGCTTCTCCAAGGACATCAAGGCCTCGCGCGAGGAGGCAAAGAAGCTGCTCGCCGAAGCCGGCGTGCCGAACCTGAAGTTCACGCTCTGGAATCGCAATCTCGCGATGCCCTATACGCCGGCCGGCATCTTCCTGGTCGACCAGTGGCGCCAGATCGGCGTCGAGGTCGAGCACAAGCAGTCCGACACCGCGCCCTATCTCGCCAACATGGGCAGCGGGAATTTCGACGTCGCGATCGACTTCTCGAACCTGTTCATGGACGATTCGAGCCTCGCGCTCGCGAAATATCTGTCGTTCAAGCGCGCGCCGGAGAACCGTTCGCGCTCGAATGATGCCGAACTCGACAAGCTCTATGACGATCACATCCGCGAACGCGATCCGGAGAAGCGCAAGGCGCTGATTCAAGCCTTCGAGAAGCGGCTGTTCGAGCAGGGCTACCAGGAGCCGCTGCTGTGGTGGCACCGCATCGTACTGACCCACAAAGTCGTCATGGGCTGGAAGATGTCGCCGAGCCACAATCTCGGGCAGGATTTGGCCGAGGTGTGGCTGGATCAGTAGCTGTGTGTCCCGCACGCGGTGCAGCGCGCAGCGCTGCTCCGCGGATGCGGGACCGTTCGAAACTCCGGCGATCCCGGGTCTGCAGCGCATCACGTCGTGCTGCGCTGCGCCCGGGATACAAGGGCTGAACAATGCTGAAATACACCCTGCACCGCATCCTGCTGATGTTCCCGACGCTGATCGGCGTGGCGGTGCTGGTGTTCTTCATGCTGCGCGTGGTGCCGGGCGACGTCGTCGAGGTGAAGCTGCGCGGCGACGGTGGCAACGTCTCCCAAGAGACGATCAACATGGAGCGCCACCGGCTCGGCCTCGACAAGCCGATCCTCTATCAGTTCAAGGACTGGATGGTCGGGCTGGTCACGCTCGACCTCGGCAAGTCGATGTGGACCGACCGGCCGGTGACGGAGGAAATCTCGATCCGGCTCGAACTGTCGCTGCAGGTCGCCATCATGGCGAGCATCTTCGCGGTGCTGATCGCGATACCTTTAGGCACGACAGCCGCGCTGATGCGCGGCACCTGGGTCGACTACGCGGTGCGCATCATCACGATCGGAGGCCTGTCGATCCCGTCGTTCTGGTTCGGCATGCTGATCATGATCACGCTCTTGTATCTCTTCAACTGGCTGCCGCCGATCACCTTCACGCCGATCTACGTCGACCCCATCGCCAACCTGACGCAGCTCATTTGGCCTGCGCTCGCGGTCGGCTACCGCTACTGCGCGGTGGTCGCGCGCATGATCCGCTCCTCGCTGCTCGAAGTGCTCAACGAGGACTATATCCGCACCGCGCGCGCCAAGGGCGTGTTCGAGAAGCTGGTGATCTCGCGCCACGCGCTGCGCAACGCGCTGCTTCCCGCCATCACGGTGATCGGCATCGAATTCGCGTTCCTGATCGGCGGCCTCGTCGTCACCGAGCAGGTGTTCAATCTCAACGGCATCGGCATGCTGTTCGTGCAAAGCGTGTCGCGCAACGACTTCACGCTGATCCAGGCGCTGGTGATGCTGGTCGCCGCCTTCTACGTTGTCATCAATCTCGTGGTCGACCTGCTCTACGGCGTGTTCGACCCGCGCATCCGGTATAGCTGATGGCCGTCGCAGCCCTTCCCTCGGTCCCGGACCGCCAGCGCAGCGCGCTGCTCGACTTCTGCCGCCAGCAGCCGCTCGGCGCGATCAGCTTCGTGGTGATCTTCGTGATGATGTTCGCCGGCATCTTCGCCGAGCGCGTCGCGCCTTATAACCCGCTCGACATCGACTTCGCCTCGATCCTCACGGCGCCGTCCTGGGCGCATTGGGGCGGCACCGACGCGTTCGGCCGCGATATCTTCTCGCGCATCATCTACGGCTCGCGCACCGCGCTGGTGATCGGGTTCACCTCCTCGTTCCTCGGCTCGTCCATCGGGGCAATTCTGGGAATTGCTTCGGCCTATTTCGGCGGCCGGATCGACAACTGGATCCAGCGCTTCATGGATATCCTGCTCGCGTTCCCGATCATTGTGCTGGCGCTGGTCGTGGTCGCGGCGCTGCGCAAGTTCGTGATCGGCGGCATCGACGTGAACCTGATCTACGCGATCGCGATCCCGATCGTGCCGCGCGTCGCGCGCGTGGTGCGCGCCGCCGCGCTCTCGGTCCGCGTGATGCCTTACGTGGACGCGGCGCGCGCCGCCGGCTATTCGAACAGCCGCATCATCTTCCGCCACATGGCGCCGAACGTGACTGCGCCCTACCTCATCATGTTCACGGCCTTCATCGCGCAGGCGATCCTGTTGGAGGCATCGCTCTCCTTCCTCGGCCTCGGCGTGACCGAGCCGACGCCGGCCTGGGGCCTGATGCTGTCGGGCAACGCGGCCGACTTCTACCGCGAGGCGCCCTGGCTGATCCTGTTCCCGGGCGCCGCGATCAGCCTTGCGGTGTTCGCCTTCAACCTGTTCGGCGACTCGCTGCGCGACTATCTCGATCCGCGGTTCAAGACCTGAGCAAGGGCTTCCCTGATGAAGAAGCTGCTCGCAGTCGTCGCGTGTCTTGCGCTGTTTGCGACGCACGCGGCGGCGCAGTCCTATCCGACGCGGCAGATCACCGCGATCGTGCCCGCGACCGCGGGCGGGCCGACCGACACGATCGGCCGCATCGTGATGGCACGCGTGCAGCAAGCACTCGGGCAGACGATCATCATCGAAAACGTCGGCGGCGCTTCCGGCACGATCGCGACCGGGCGCGTTGCGCGCGCCGAGCCCGACGGCTACACGCTCATCGTGGGCGGCGTGAACCATTTCGTCGTCAATGGCGCGGTCTATCCGCTCAACTACGATCTGTTGAAGGACTTCGCGCCGATCTCGATGCTGGCGACCGGGCCGATGCTGATCATGTCGCGGACCTCGCTGCCGGCGAAGGATTTGAAGGAGTTGATCGGCTGGCTCAAGGCCAATCCCGACAACGTCACGTTCGGAACCGGTGGCCTCGCGAGCCCGCCGCACATCAGCGGCCTGTCGCTCGCCAAGGTGACCGGCAATACGTTCCAGTTCGTGCCGTTCCGCGGCTCGGCGCCTGCGCTGCAGAACGTGATGGCCGGCCAGCTCGACATCATCATCGACCAGGCGTCGTCGGCGCTGTCGATGGCGCGTAGCGGCGGCGTGCGCGCCTATGCGGTCACCGCGCCAACGCGGCTCGCCTCGGCGCCCGAGATCCCGACGGTCGATGAAGCCGGGCTTCCCGGCTTTTACGTGTCGATCTGGCAAGGCCTGTGGGCCCCCAGGGGCACGCCCAAGGAGATCATCGCCAAGATCGACGCCGCGGTCGTGGAAGCCTTGGCCGACCCGGCGGTGCAGCAGAAGCTCAAAGACATCGGCCAGGAGCTTCCGACCCGCGAGCAGCAGACGCCGGAGGGCTTTGCCGCCTATCATAAGGCCGAGCTCGAGAAGTGGTGGCCGATCATCAAGGCCGCCGACATCAAGGTGCAGTGATCCGATGTTGGAGAAAACCCGCACGGCGGACGGCCGCGGCGCGCACCATGGGCCGCTGATCATCCGTCGCGTCGATGCCGTTCCGGTCGCGCTGCCGCTGAAAAGCCCGATGAAGATGGCGGGCGTGACGATCACTTCAGCCCAGAACCTGCTGGTGCGCATCGAGGCCGCCGGCGGCACTGTCGGCTGGGGCGAGGCGGCGTCGGCGCCGACCATGACCGGCGACACGCAAGATGGGCTCGTCGCCGCGGTGCGCGACCATCTCGGACCTCTGCTCGTCGGCCGCGACGCACTCGCCCGCGACGCGATCAAGCCGGCGATGACGCGCGCGCTGATGGGCAACACCGGGGCGCATTCGGCGGTCGAGATGGCGCTCCTCGATCTCGCCGGCCGCGCGTCCGGCACGGCGGTCATCAACCTGATCGGCGGCGTGAAACGCGCCGCGGTTGCGCCGATGTGGCTCCTCGGCAACGCGACGCCGGAACAGGACATCGCGGAAGCGCGCGCCAAGCAGGCCGAGGGCTACAACTTCTTCAAGCTCAAGATCGGCGTGAAGCCGCTCAAAGACGAGATCGCGGCCGCGCACGCGGTTCGCGCGGCGCTGCCCGACACGCCCCTCTGCGCCGACGCCAATTGCGGGCTGACGCTCGCGCTGGCGAAACGCTACATCGAAGGCACGCGCGAGGCCGGCCTGCGCTTCGTCGAGCAGCCGCTCGAATACGATGATCTCGCCGGCCTGAAGGCGCTCACGCGCGCCGTGAAGGTGTCGATCGGCGCCGACGAGGGAATCCACTCGCTCGCCGACATCGCGGCGCATGCGCGCGCCGGCGCGGGCGGGGTCTCGCTCAAGCTGATCAAGCTCGGCGGGCTCACCAATGCGCTCGCCGCCGCGAAGCTCTGCCGCAAGCTCGGACTGAAGGTGAACATCGCCGCCAAGATCGCGGAGTCGAGCATCGGCTCGGCGGCGGCGGTGCACCTCGCCTGCGCGGTGCCGAACGTCGACTGGGGCGTCAGCCTGACGCATTTCTATCTCGCCGAGGACGTGGTGAAGCGGCCGCTGGCGCTCCATAACGGCGCGGTCGCGCTTCCCGGCGGTCCCGGGCTCGGGATCGAAGTCGACGAAGCTGCGGTCGCGCGGTTTCGGGTGCGGTCCTCTTCGTAGCCCGGCTTGAGCGGTGCGAAAGCCGGGATGGACCTCGCGGAGAGACTGGCCCCGGGTTTCGCTTCGCTCAACCCGGGCTACGAACTGAGGGGACGTGACGATGTCTGGTCTCATGCGCACTGTCGCCGTCGGGCTCTTCACCGCGCTGTCGCTTGCTCTTCCCGCCTTCGCGCAAGAAGCGCCCGTCCGCGGCGGTACGCTCATATTCGGCATCAATTCGGGCGACCCGCCGACTTACGACTGCCACCAGTCGGTGCTGTTCCCGATCATCCACCTGCTCACCCCGCATTACTCGAACCTGCTCAAGATCGACACGCCGCATTATCCGACGATCATCGGCGACCTCGCCGAGAGCTGGACGGTGGCGGACGACGCCAAGACCTACACGTTCAAGCTTCACGCCAATGTGAAATTCCACGACGGCTCGGCGTTTTCCTCGGAGGACATCAAGGCGACCTACGACCGCATCCGCAATCCGCCGCAAGGCGTGGTCTCGGTGCGCCGCGGCCTCCTTGCCGATATCGACACGATCGAGACGCCCGATCCGCTCACCGTCGTATTCCGGCTGAAGCAGGCCAATCGCGCGCTGATCTATGCCTTCGCCAATCCGTTCAACTGCGTCTACAGCGCCGCGAAGCTGAAGGAAAATCCGCTCTATCCGGTCCGCAACGTGATGGGCACCGGGCCGTTTCGCTTCATCGAGCACGTCGGCGGCTCGCATTGGACCGGCGAGCGCTTCAAGGACTACTTCAAGCTAGGCCTGCCCTATCTCGACGGCTTCCGCGCGCTGTTCACGCAAGGCCCCGCGATGATCAACGCGCTCCAAGGCGGGCAGATCATGGCGGAATTCCGCAGCGTGACCACGGCCGACCGCGACCGCCTCGTCGCGGCGCTCGGCGACAAGATCACCGTGCAGGAAAGTCCGTGGCTCGACCTGACGCTGGTGACGTTCAACACCAAGAAGCCGCCGTTCAACGATCCGCGCGTGCGCCGCGCGCTCTCGCTTGCGATCGACCGCTGGAAGGCCGCCGAGGTGCTGCCGCGCTCCTCGATCATGCGCTATACCGGCGCCTATCTCCGCCCGGGGTCCGAGTTCGCGGCGCGCGAGGAAGACCTCGTCAAGATGCCGGGCTTTTCCAAGGACATCGGCGCCTCGCGCGCCGAGGCGAAGCGGTTGCTCGCGGATGCCGGCGTGCCGAACCTCAAGGTGCGCCTCATCAATCGCATGATCTCGAACCTGTTCACGCCCGCCGGCATCTACGTGATCGACCAATGGCGCCAGATCGGCGTCGAGGTCGAGCACGTGCAGGCGAACGAGACGCTCTACAACAATTCGATGAACGAGGGCACGTTCGACGTCGCGATCGACTTCCAGGGCGATTCGGTGGACGAGCCGACCTACCAGTTCGCGCGCCATCTCTCGGTCGACCTGTCGTCCAACCGCGGCGGCTACACCGACCGCGCCCTCGACGAACTGTTCGAGCAGCAGAAGAATGAAACCGATCCGAAACTCCGCTATGGGATCGTGCACGGCTTCGAATACCGCATGCTGACCGAGGCCTATACGGTGCCGCTCCTGTGGTGGCAGCGCATCGTCGTGATGCGTTCCAATATCCGCGGTTGGGGCATGACGCCGAGCCATCTGATCGGGCAGGATCTCGAAACGGTGTGGCTCAAGCCGTAGTCAATCGAACAGGAGAACATCATGCCCGGGCCGCTCGCCGGCATCCGCGTCCTCGAACTTGCGCGCATTCTGGCCGGCCCGTGGGCCGGTCAGATCTTGGCCGACCTCGGCGCCGACGTGGTGAAGGTCGAGCGGCCGGGCGCTGGCGATGATACGCGCGGCTGGGGACCGCCATTCGTTCCAGGCGCGGACGGCAAGGACATGTCCGCCGCCTATTACCACGCCTGCAATCGCGGCAAACGCTCGGTCGCGGTTGACTTCGAAACCGAAGACGGCAGGCGCATCGTACACAAGCTCGCGAAGCGCTCCGACGTCGTGATCGAGAACTTCAAGACTGGCGGGCTCGCCAAGTTCGGCCTCGACTACGCGGGCCTCTCGAAGGACAACCCGCGCGTCGTCTATTGCTCGATCACGGGGTTCGGGCAGGACGGACCCTACGCGCATCGCGCCGGATACGATCTGCTGATCCAGGGCATGGGCGGCATCATGGATCTGACCGGCCAGCCCGACGGCGAGCCGATGCGCGGCGGCGTCGCCTTCGCGGACGTGATGACCGGCATCTATTCGGCGCTCGCGGTGCTCGCCGCGCTCAATGAGCGCCACGTGACCGGCAAAGGCAGCTACATCGACATGGCGCTGCTCGACACGCAGGTCGCCGTGCTGGCGAACCAGGCCTCGAGCTATCTCGTCAGCGGCAAGACACCGAAGCGCATGGGCAACGCGCACCCGGCCGTGGTGCCCTATCAGGTGTTTCCGGTCGCCGATGGCCACGCCATCATCGCCTGTGGCAATGACACGCAATTCGCCCGGCTGGTCGCACTTCTCGGCGCGGGAGAAATGGCCAAGGACGAGCGCTATCGCACCAATGCGGGCCGCGTCGTGAACCGCGCCACGCTGATCCCGACCATGTTCGAGCTGACCGCGAAGATCACGCGCGCCGATCTCCTGGCCAAGCTGGAAGCTGCCGGCGTGCCGGGCGGCCCGATCAACACGCTGGAAGACGTCTTCGCCGACCCGCAGGTGCTCGCCCGCAAGATGCGCATCGACCGGCCGAGCAAGTTTGCGCAAGGCGGCTCGATTCCCGGGGTGCGTTCGCCGATCACCATCAACGGCCTGCGCATGGCCGCCGAGCGTGCGCCGCCGACCTTGGGTGAGCATACGCAGGAGGTGCTGCGGGAGATCGGGGAGGCGTAATGCCGCGTTTGATGACGCATCCGGGTGAGATTCTTCGGGAGGAATATCTCGTTCCTCTCGGAATGAGCGCGCGAGCGCTTGGAAAGGCGCTCGGCGTACCCGCAAATCGAATCACGGAGATCATGCGCGGCGAACGCGATGTGTCGGCGGACACGGCTATCCGGCTCGGCCGCTATTTCAAAACTGATCCGCGTTTCTGGCTCAATCTCCAGGCCGCGTATGACCTGTCGAAAGCCCAGGGCAAGAACGACTATTCGGCCGTCAGGCCGCGGACCGCGGCCTGAGCCTCACCCGAACACTTCCTTGTTCACCGCGTTCTCCTTGTTCGGCGTGCCGTCGAGCACGCTGAGGATGTTCTTCACGGTCGCGACCGCCATGCGGTCCATCGACTCGGTCGTGACGCCCGCCATGTGCGCGGAGACGATCGTATTCGGCAGACCAAAGATCGGGTTTTCGGCGGCCGGCGGCTCCTTGTCGAACACGTCGATGCCGGCGCCCGCGAGCTTCCCCGACGAGAGCGCCGCATGCAGCGCCGTCTCGTCGATGATGCCACCGCGCGCCGTGTTGACGATGAACGCCGTCGGCTTCATGCGGGCGAGCCGCGCGGCATTGAACAGGCCGATCGTCTCCGGCGTCTTGGGGCAGTGGATCGTCACCACGTCCGCCCGCGCGAGCGCGGCGTCGAGATCGGTCACGGGCTCGCAACCCGCCGCGATGATATCGGCGGTCGACACATAAGGGTCGTAGACCAGCACCGGCATGTCCATCGCGAGGCAGCGCTTGGCGGTGCGCGTGCCGATGCGGCCGAAGCCGACGACCAGCAGCGTCTTCTCGGCGAGATCGACCGGCATGCCGCTCCAGCGATCCTTCCAGCGGTTCGCGCGGACCAACTTGTCCTGCGCCATGACCTGTTTGGCGAGCGCGTACATCATGAAGATCGCGTGCTCGGCGACCGATACCGAGTTCGCGGTGCCAACCACCATCAGCGGAATGCCGCGGGCGGTGAGCGCCGGGATCTCGACCGCGTCGTAGCCGACGCCGATGCGCGCCGCGACGCGGAGCCGCGGCGCCACCGCGATTTCCGGCGCCTTGAGCGGCGTCAGCGAGAGCGCGATGCCGTCGGTGTCCTTCAGCGCGGCCTGCAGGTCGGGCATCGTGATGTAGGGGTCGTAGCCGACCGCCTCGATGTCGTCGCGGCCTTCGAGCACGGCCCACCCGGCTTTCGCCATGCTGTGGGGCAGCAGCACCTTCTTCTTGTTCGGTGTCATGGATCACACTTTGGAAAGGGCGTTGCCCGGCTCGGGCTCGCCAAAGGTGGGACTCCCATGATCCGCCGTGTCCGCATGGGGGGTCAAGCGCAACAATCATTGACCACGATTGCCGTCGTGGCCATTGTGGCGCCCTGACAAAAGACCATACGGGGAGACACGCCTTGCGCGAGAACAAGCTCAAAACGCTGTGGAAGAACGGTGGCGTCGCGGTCAACGGCTGGCTCGGCATTCCGAGCTCGGCCTCGGCCGAAAGCATGGCGCGCTGCGGCTGGGATTCCGTCGTCGTCGACATGCAGCACGGGCTCGTCGACTACACCGATGCGGTCCCGATGCTGCAGGCGATCTCGCAGACCGACGCGACCCCGATGGTCCGCGTGCCGTGGAACATGCCCGACATCATCATGAAGTCGCTCGATGCCGGCGCCTACGGCGTCGTCTGCCCGATGATCAACACGCCGGCCGAATGCGAGGAGTTCATCCAGAACTGCCGCTATGCGCCGCGCGGCCGACGCTCGTTCGGGCCGATCCGCGCCGTGATGTATGGGGGCGCGGATTACTGGAAATTCGCCAACGAAACGATCCTGACGATCGCGATGATCGAGACGCAGCAGGCGCTCGACAATCTCGACGAGATCCTCAAGACCCCCGGCCTCGACTCGATCTATGTCGGCCCGTCCGACCTCGGGCTGTCGCTTGGCTTCCAGCCGGGACCGGACCCGACCACGCCGAAGGTCGCCGAAGCGATCAAGTTCATCGTCGACCGGGCGAAGGCGGCGAAGATTCCGGCCGGCATCCACTGCGCCGCGCCGTCCTGGGCGCGCGAGATGATCGGGCTTGGATATCAGCTCGTCACGCTCGGCAACGACAACTCGCTGATGATGGGCGCCGCGCGCGCGGCCATCGCGGCGACGCGTGAAGGCGCCGCGGCGCCGGCGCAGAAGCCGGGAAGCCTTTACTGATCTTCCGCTCATGCCCGCGAAAGCGGGCATCCATACTTTGCAAGGAACTGGGTCCCCGCTTTCGCGGGGACGGGCGGTCGAAGGGTCAGGTTGAGGCCTCGCCGCTTCTCGATAGCGTCAGAACCGTCGCGGCCTCGGCCGGCTTGTCGCGCGTGATCTCGATGCCGACGCCGGCCGGGCCGACGTCGAGCTTTTCGACGCGGACCGTGACGCTCGTCACGCGTGCATGCGCGAGCAGCACGGCCGCGATGCGCTCGGCGAGCGTCTCCACCAGCGATACGTGCTCGCGCGCCGCGATCATGCGGATGGAATCCGTAATGATGTCGTAGGAGAACACGTCGCTCATGTCCTCCGGCGCGTGACCCGGCCGCAGCACCCTGACATCGACGTCGAAGCGCACCTTCTGCGGCGCGCCATGTTCACGCGCATAGGCGCCGATGCGCATCGGAAGCTCGAAGTCGCGCACGAACACGCGGTCGGTTGGCTCTTGCCGTTCATGGCGTTCCTGGCGCTGCTCGGGCGCTTGGCCGCGCGCCGCGCGGCGGCGGAGATCAAGCTCTGCGGGCACGCCGTCCGGCGCCGGCCGCGGCACGAGTGCCCGCACCATGTCGATCCTCGCCGTAACGAACGGCCTGGCGCGCAAGCCGAGGACGTCGGGGGCGAGCAGCAGCAGCCGCGGGATGTCCGGGGTCTCCAGCGCGCCGGCCAGGCCGACCGTCAGACCGCACGCACGCGCGGCGTCGACGACGTTCGCGAGTGCCGCGATGTCATGGCGATCGAGCAGTCGCTCGCCTTGCCCCGCGGTATCGAGCATCACGCCGGCAAAGCCGCTCTCCGCCATGCGGGCGAACAGCGCGGCGTCCGCCGGTTCGCCGGCGACGATCGTGCCGACGAGCTTTACGCGCCGGGCGAGCGTCGCGAGCGCGCGGATGCTGTCTTCCTGATGCGGCCCGGCCGGGAGCACAACCTCGATGCTGTCGACGCCGGCGTCCGCGAGCGCGGTCGCCGCCGCCAGGACTGCGTCCGGCCCGCTTGCCGCGCCGATCGCGCCGCTCACCGGCCTCCGTCGTGCGACCGCCGCGACGGTCGCACGCGCGATCTCCGCCGTAACCGGGCCGCAGCCCGCATCCGCCACATGCACAATGTCGGCGCCATGCGCGAGCGCCAGCATGGCCTCCTCGGGCCCAGTCACGCCGACGAGAAAAAGGGTCATTGCGGCACTCCGCGCGGCGCGCGCCGATTTCTGGTTCAACGTAGACGGTCTTGCATTTGTTTCAAGGCGCCGGCGCGGCCGCGCCTCTCGCGGCTAAGCCAGTCCCGCGACATCGACCCGGACGATCTCGATCTTTCCGTCCCGCTTCGCCGCCATCTTGGGTCCAAATCCCGTGTTGGTGCAGACAAACAAGGTCCGAAGGTCTTGCCCACCGAGCACGCACGCCAGCGGAATGCGCTCGCCCGTGGATATCGTTCTGTCGATCCGCCCGCCGTCGAGAACACGGATCACGCGATGGCCTTTGACGTCCGCCGCCCAGACCGCGCCCTCGACATCCACGCAGATCCCGTCGGGCTCGAAATCGGCAAGCTCCGCGAAGGATCGACGATCGGCCAGCCTCCCTCCATCGCCGAACCGGAACGATGAAATCCGTCCCGCGTAAGTCTCCGCCACCAGCAGGAATCGCCGATCGGGCGTGATCGCCATGCCGTTCGGAAAGCTCAGCTCGTCGGCTTCCTGGCTCACTGATCCGTCCGGATCGACGCGGATGAGGCGCGCCAGACGCGGCGGCTCGCCGTTATGACGGTCGAAGCCGAAGTTTCCCACATAGGCGCGGCCGTCGTCGGTGACGAACATGTCGTTGCAGGGGCCACCCGCATGCCCCGACAGGTCCGCGACCTCGCTCAAGGTCCCGTCGAGGAGCTTGAGCAGCTTCTTGTCCAACATCGAGACGATCAGAACGCCGCCGTCGGCGGTAAAGCCCAGTCCCGACGGCCGCCCTGTGACTTCCGCGAGCGTTGTCAGGCGACCGCTCTCGTCCGCGCGGTGGACACTGTGGGTGTAGAAGTCCGAAAACCATAAATGGCCGGCGTGCCAGCGCGGCGCCTCGGGAAACGAAAGGCCTTCGATCACGACATCCATGCGTGCCGCCGGTGCGCCCAACTTCAGAATTCAGACAGCAGCCGGCCGCAATTATAGACCTTGTCGTCGATCCCGTTGGTGCGCAGCGCGTGCCAATAGAGCGCCGTGTTGAGCGCGATCACCGGCTTGCCGAGCCATTTCTCGGCTTCGGCCGCGACATGCATCATCGGCAGCGCCGCGCCGAGCTGGATGAACGCGCCGACGTCCGGTCCGTCGATCTCGCGCAGCGCCTCCCGCACGATGTCGAAATCGATCTTCGCGATCGTGTTGGAGCGCCCCAGGCCGAGATTCTTGATCTTGCCGACGCGGAAGCCGGCGCTCTCGACCATCGCGCGCGTGAACACGTCGGCGGTCGGCTGATACGGGGTGAGCACGGACACGGTGCCCTTCACGTCGAAGGCCTCCAGCGCGGCCTTCATCGCCTCCGGCGCCTGCGTGACCTTGATGGCGTCGCCGGTGCGCTGGCGGATGCGTTCGCCGACGGTCGGCCCTTTCTTCTCGGAGCCGCCCCAGATGCTCTCGATCGAGCACGCCAGGATCAGGTGATCCGGCTCACAGGTCATCGCCTGCGCGACGCTCTGGTCGAGACCCGCATCGACCTGCTCGACCATCCGGGCGAAATCGGCCGGCGATCCCATACTGGGATTGCTGAGGGGGAGCCGGAAGATGTGGTTGGTCACGCCCGGCGGGCGCATCGCCTCGAGCTCCGGCTGGACGACCGTGTTGGTCGAGGGCGTGATCACGCCCATCTTCATGCGCCAACCGAGTGAATCCGGCATGTGTGCTCCTGACGCGGTCGTTTGCGATTGCGATCGGCGCTCAGTTGTCTTTCGACAGGCCCGCCGCCTTGATGATCTCGTTCCATTTCTGCGTGTCGGCCTGAATGAAGCTGCCGTACTCGGCCGGCGTATCCGCCACGACATCGGCGGACTGTTCGCGCAGCTTGGCCCGCAAGTCGGGCGAATTCAGCGCCTTGATGCACGCGTCGTACATCCGGTCGATCATCGCGCGCGGGGTGCCCTTGACGGCATGCAGCCCGTAATAGGCGAAGGCTTCCGCGTCCGATATTCCGGCTTCCGCGATGGTCGGCACGTCGGGAAGAGACGGCGAACGCTTCGCCGTCATGACGGCCAGTGCGCGAATATTGCCGCCGGTCACTTGGCCGATCGTGTTCGGCAGCGTGGGAGTTGCGACATCCACCTCGCCGGCGACGACCGCGGCGACCGCCGGTCCCGATCCACGATAGGGAATGTGGGTCCATTCGATGCCGGCGCGCGCGCGGAACAGCTCTCCGGCAAGATGGAGAGGGGACCCGATGCCGCCGGAGCCGAAGTTCAGCGCCTTCGGCTTGCTGCGCGCCAGCGCCACCAGTTCCTTCACCGATTGCACCGGAAGGTCCTTCCTGACGACGAGCACATGCGCCACGGTCACGAACATCGTCACCGGAACGAGGTCTTTCTCCGGGTCAAAGGGAAGCTTGCCGTTGAGGGCGGCGACCGATGACAGCGCCGAGTCGCTGACGAGGAACGTGTAGCCGTCGGGCGTGGCCTGCACCGCGGCGTTCATGCCGATCATGGCGGCGGCACCGCCACGATTGTCGATCACGATGGCTTGGCCGATGATCTCCGACACCTTCTGCGCCACGACGCGCGCGATGACGTCCGTGGTGCCGCCGGCGGGCCATGCCACGATCCATCGGATCGGCCGCGTCGGATAATTCTCCTCCGCGCCCGCCGGCGCTGCGGCGCACACGAGCGCCGCCACGAGCGCGAACGCCCTCGTCCATGATCTCATCGAAGCGTCTCGCGTGGCATTTCCGGTCCCGGTCGCTGCCGATCCGTTGATGGCCTTGCGCCAACGGATTCTTGTCTTGCCCGTGCAGCGAAATCGTTATCGCACCTCGCGCCGACGGGCGTCAATGAAACGGTTCATCACACTCATGCGTTGAGAAAAGACGCAGTTCGTTTCCAACCGGATCAGACTCTAATCGTACTTGATATAGGCGAAGCGCTCGTCGGCAGGCGTGCCTTCGAGCGCGCCACCGGCCTTGCCGGGCTGCCAGGCCACCACGTCTTCGATTTTCTTCGCGAGCTCGAAGTCCTTGTCGGTGATGCCCTTGGCCGAATGGTTCTGCAGCCGGACCTCGACCCACGCGTAGGACGCGGCGATTTCGGGATGGTGCCACGCGGCTTCGGCCAGATGGCCGACCGCGTTGATGACCATCAGCGTGCCCTTCCAGCCGGCGGTCTTGTACTTGCGGCAGATGAAGCCGTTGTCGAGGGTCCAATGCGGCAGGTCTTTCTGCAGACGCGCCGCGATCTCGACATCCGAATAGGTGCGTTCTTTGG
>CAYZMR010000063.1:0-17099 GCA_964479515.1 uncultured Hyphomicrobiales bacterium
GTCGGGGTGAACGGTCCCTCAGCTTGGCATGAACCGCGCGCCAAGGTAAGCGGACACTTCGACCCGCCACGGCGACGCAATCATCGATGCAACGCGCAACCGGTTTCTTCCTGCCCGTCGCGGCGGCGATCGTCGCAGCCTGGTGGTGGCTCGGCTTGCCGGTGGCGATGCCGCCATCGCCGCTTGCACAGGATGAAAAGCTGCCCTGCGCCTCCTACACGCCGTTCCGGCTAGCGCAGAGTTTTGGGGAATTCACGCCGCCCGCGACCGCAGAACTGATCGAAGCGGACCTCACGGTGCTGTCGGGCGTGACTACTTGCCTGCGCACCTATTCGACCGGGCTGGGCGTCGACCAGGTGCCGGCGATCGCCCGCCGCCACGGCATGACGGTCCTGCTCGGCATCTGGCTCGGGCGCAATCCAGCCGACAACCGCAAAGAGATCGATACCGCGGTCAAGCTCGCCCATGATTACCCCGACGTGGTGCGCATCATCGTGGCCGGGAATGAAGTGCTGCTGCGCGGCGAAATGTCGCCGGAGACGCTCGCCGGCTACATCCGCGAGGTGAAGCGGCAGGTGACGCAGCCCGTCACCTATGCGGACGTGTGGGAGTTCTGGCTGCGCAACCGTCCGGTCGCGCAGGCCGTCGACCTCGTGACCGTGCACATGCTGCCCTATTGGGAAGACATTCCAATCGCTGCCAGCGATGCAACCGCGCATGTCGAGGCGGTCCGCAAGCTTGTCGCGGACGCTTTCCCCGGCAAGGATATTTTGATCGGGGAGACCGGCTGGCCGAGCGCCGGGCGCATGCGTGAGGGGGCGCTGCCGTCGCCCGCCAATGCACAGCGCTTCATCCAGGACATGATGGCGGCCGCCAAACGGGGCGGGTATCGCATCAACATCATCGAGGCGATCGATCAGCCCTGGAAGCGCCAGTTCGAGGGCACGGTCGGCGGCTATTGGGGGCTGATCGGGGCGGACGGAAGCACCGTCAAGTTCGCCTGGGGCATGCCGGTCTCCAATCATCCGCGCTGGCGGGTGCAGGCCGGAGCCGGCGTCGCCTTCGCGGGCATGATCTTCGCGATCGCGCTCGCGTTCCGGCGGCGCGAACCGCCGCCGCAGCGGACCGACCCTTGGATCGGCGTCGCGGTGATCGCGCTCGGCGCGGGCACGCTGATCGGCTGGACCGTGGAGAATGGGCTGATCGAAAGCCTCGGCCCGGTCGGCTGGGCCATGTCGCTCATCATCACGGCGCTGGCGATCCTGGCGCCCTTGGCGGGCGCGGCGGCGCTCATGTCGGGGATCGCGCCGGCGCCTTTTGCGGCGTTGCTCGGCGGAGCCCCGCCGCCGGACATCCGGCTCGCGCAGTGGCTCGGCGTCCTGGCGTTGGCGGTCTGCGTCGTCGCCGTCGCGGTCGCGCTGGGCTTGGCCTTCGATCCGCGCTACCGCGATTTCCCCTTCGCCCCGCTGACCGCCGCGGCGGTGCCTTACGTGGTGCTTGCGCTGTTCGGACAGACGCCGCCGTCGCGCGGGCTTGCTGAAAGCCTCGCGGCGGGCGTGCTGGCCTTGAGCGCGCTGTTCATCGGCTGGAACGAGAGCATCACGAACTGGCAGTCGCTGTGGCTGTGTGGGGTGTTCCTGGCGCTTGCGGTCACGCTGTTCGGCGTGCCGGCCGCGCGAAGGCAAGGATCATGAGCCCGACCGCGATCCCGGCCATGAGCACGTTGAGGCTGTAGAGCACCAGCCCGAAGCCGGCGATCACCAATCCGATCGCGAGCAGCGCGACGGATGGGCGGATCAGGTTGACGATCGCGACGGCGAGCGCCGCCAAACCGAATGCCGAATGGTCATAGGCCTGGATCGCGCCGGAGCGCACCGCGCACAGCAAGGTGCGCGGTCCGGTATCGCAGCCGACCCCGATGACCGAGTTCTGGATCAGGCCATAGCGCAGATAGAGCGCCGCGCCGAGCGCGAGAGCGGCCAGCAGCGCGAGCGCCGCGCATTGGGCGCCGGTCAGGCGGAAGGCTGTCATTGGGGCATTATTGCAGAGCGAGACGCTGTCCGTCGAATATCGCCGGCTGGCAGGTCTGGCCGGCGGAAGAGAGCGCGGCGCAGAGCCGCGCGGCGGCCGCCGCATTGGCCACCGGGCCGGCAACGAGGCGCAGCTCGATGCCTGCGCTTCCACCGTCGCGGATCGCGATGACCGGCCGCAGCCCGTCGAACAGCGCCGGTTGGGTCGACTTCAGGTTCGTCCACAACGCGCGCAGGCCTTCGACCGAGGTATTGCCGCCGACGTCGATGCCGAAATCGGTCTTGGTGGCGACGGACTGGGCCGGCCCAGCGGGTGTGACCGTGGCGGGCGGGCCGACGCGCACCGCCGGCAGAGCCGCAGTCGGCGTCTGCGGCAGAGGTTGGGGCGTCGCGGCCGCCTGCGGCACCACCGGGGCGGGCCGGGCGGCCGTCGGAGCAGAGGCGGACGGTGGCGGCGCATTGGCGGGGATCGAGCCGGTCACGTCGTCGAGATTGCGCTCCAGCACCGAGACGCGCGCCAGCAGCCGATCGCGGTCGGCGGCGAGGATGCGCACCTGCTCGTTCAGGCGCCGCGCCTCGAGCTCCGGGTCGAACTGGCGCGTCGCGACCGCGTTCGGCCCTCGGACGCCGCGCGCTGGGTCGGCCACCGCCTCGGTCTGGAACAGGCCGGCGATGCGGCGCACGCCGGTTTCCGTATAGGCGGAGCCGACCGCGATCAGGACCGCGATCGTTGCGAGGCTCGTCCATGCGCCGAGGCGCATCAGGTATGCCTTGCGCACGGCCGTCATCGCACAGGCTCCAGGCGAATCAGCGACATTGAAAAACTTAACAGAATCCGTTGATTCTCGCCGCAATTCGCGCGCCTGATCCCCGCTGTCCACCTTTCCACGTGCGCCACGCGTGGGTTAAAGAGCCATCCATGCATCACAGGTCATGTCTCGCGATCGTACTCGCCGCCGGCGAGGGCACGCGGATGCGCTCAAGCCGCGCCAAGGTGCTGCACGCGATTGCCGGGCGGTCGCTGCTGGCGCATGTGCTTTTGGCCGTGAAGGGGGCGGGCACGACCGCGACCGCCGTGGTGGTCGGATCGGGGAGCGACGCGGTCGCGGCCGAAGCCAAGCGGATTTTGCCCAAGGCCGAGGTCTGCGTGCAGGCCGAGCGGCGCGGCACCGCGCACGCGGTGCTCGCCGCGCGTTCGGCGCTTGCCAAGGGTGCCGACGACATTCTGGTGATCTTTGGCGACACGCCGCTGATCAGCGCCACCACGCTGTCGCGCCTGCGCGACGCGCTGCACCACGGCGCGAGCGTCGCGGTGCTCGGCTTTCGCGCCGCCGACCCGACCGGCTATGGCCGGCTGATCACCCAAGGGCACCGGCTCGTCGCGATCCGCGAGGACAAGGACGCGAGCGAGGAGGAGCGCAAGATCACGCTGTGCAATGGCGGGCTCATGGCGCTGCGCGGCGAGGTCGCGCTCGACATCCTCGACCGCATCGAGGACCACAACGCCAAGCGCGAGTTCTATCTGACCGATGCGGTTGCGATCGCCGATCGCATGGCGCTCGAGGCGGTCGTGCTGGAGACCCAGGAGGACGAGGTGAGGGGGATCAACACCAAGGCGCAGCTTGCCGACGCCGAAGACGCGATGCAGTGGCGCCTGCGCGACGCCGCGATGGACGCGGGCGTCACGATGGTGGCGCCCGAGACGGTCTACCTCTGCGTCGATACGACCTTCGGCCGCGACGTCACGATCGAACCGAACGTCGTGTTCGGTCCCGGCGTCACCGTGGAGGAGGGCGCCGTCATCCACGCGTTCTGCCATCTCGAAGGCGCACATGTCGGCAAGCACGCCTCCGTCGGGCCGTTCGCGCGGCTTCGCCCCGGGGCGAAGCTCGGGACAAAAACGCGCATCGGCAATTTCGTCGAGGTGAAGGAGGCCGACATCGAGGACGGCGCCAAGGCCAATCATCTTTCCTACATCGGCGACGGCCGGGTCGGGGCCGGAGCGAACATCGGCGCCGGGACGATCTTCTGCAATTATGATGGCAAACAGAAACACCGCACCGAGGTCGGCAAGGGCGCGTTCATCGGTTCGAACTCGGCGCTGGTCGCCCCCGTGAAGATCGGCGACAACGCTTACGTCGGGTCGGGCTCGGTCATCACCGACGACGTGCCGGCCGGTGCGCTCGCGATCGGCCGCGGCCGTCAAGTGGTGAAGCCGGATTGGGCCAAGCGCGCGACCGCCAAGAAAGCTGCGGCAAAAAAGCCCGCCCCGAAGTCGGCCACAAAGACCGCGGCGAAGAAAAAGCCGAAAACGCGGCGTTAACCTCGTTCCGCACGCGGTAGCTGTCACAGAGCGATAAGCTTTGTGATTTCCGTGCCCTGTTAGCAGCGTCTAAACCCCAAGCGGGCAGGGTGCGTGCGGTCAGGGGACATTTCAGCGCATGTGCGGGATCGTTGGAATTTTAGGAAGCGAGCCGGTCGCCGAGGAAATGGTCGAGGCGCTCAAGTGGCTCGAATATCGCGGCTATGACTCGGCCGGCGTCGCCACGCTCGAAGGCGGCCATCTCACGCGCCGGCGCGCCGAAGGCAAGCTGAAGAACCTCGAGAAGCGCCTGATGAAGGAGCCGCTCGACGGCCACAGCGGCATCGGCCACACCCGCTGGGCCACTCACGGCAAGCCCAACGAAGTCAACGCCCATCCGCACGCGACCGACAAGGTCGCAGTCGTGCACAACGGCATCATCGAGAATTTCCGCGAGCTGCGCGATGAGCTGCAGAAGAAAGGCCACAAATTCGCGACCGATACCGACACCGAGGTCATCGCGCATCTCGTGACCGAGGAGATGAACCAGGGTCTCGGACCCGTCGAGGCGGTCAAAGCCGCGCTGCCGCGGCTGCGCGGCGCCTTTGCGCTCGCCTTCCTGTTCGAGGGCGAGGACGACCTGTTGGTCGGCGCGTGCCGGGGCTCGCCTCTCGCGGTCGGTTACGGCAAGGGCGAGATGTTCCTTGGCTCGGACGCGATCGCGCTCGCGCCCTTCACCGAGACGATCAGCTATCTGGAAGACGGCGACTGGGTCGTTCTGCATCGCAAGGGCGCCGAGGTGCGCAACGCCGCGGGCAAGAAGGTCATGCGCCTGGTGCAGAAGTCGAACGCCTCCAATTTCAAGATCGACAAGGGCAACCACCGCCATTTCATGGCGAAGGAAATCCACGAGCAGCCCGAGGTGGTCGGCCACACGCTCGCGCATTACCTCGACATGTCGGGCGAGCGCGTGCGCCTGCCGCAGGCGCTTCCGTTCGATTTCCGCAAGATTGAGCGCATCGCGATTTCGGCCTGCGGCACGGCCTATTATGCGGGCCTCGTCGCCAAATACTGGTTCGAGCGCTTCGCGCGGCTGCCGGTCGAGATCGACGTCGCCTCCGAGTTCCGCTACCGCGAGGCGCCGTTCGGGCAGAACGGTCTTTCCATCTTCATCTCGCAGTCGGGCGAGACCGCCGACACGCTCGCGACCTTGCGCTACGCCAAGGAGCAGAAGCAGCACGTGCTGTCGGTTCTCAACGTGCAGAGCTCGACGATCGCGCGCGAGAGCGAGACCGTGATGCCGACGCTTGCCGGCCCGGAGATCGGCGTTGCCTCGACCAAGGCGTTCACCTGCCAGCTTGCCGTGCTGATCTGTCTTGCGGTCGCGGCGGGCCGCGCGCGCGGCGTTTTGTCGGCGGAGGACGAGAAGAAGCTCGTCAAGGCCCTGATTGCGGTGCCGCGCCTCATGGTGGATGCGCTCAAGCTCGAGCCGCAGATCGAACAGCTCGCGCGCACCCTGCAGAAGAGCCGCGACGTCCTCTATCTCGGCCGTGGCACGTCCTATCCGATCGCGCTCGAAGGCGCGCTGAAGCTCAAGGAAATCTCCTATATCCACGCCGAAGGCTACGCGGCGGGCGAACTCAAGCACGGGCCGATCGCACTGATCGACGAGAAGATGCCGGTGATCGTGATCGCGCCGTACGACCGCGTATTCGAGAAGACGGTCTCGAACATGCAGGAAGTCGCGGCACGCGGCGGGCGCATCATCCTCGTCACCGACCCGAAGGGGGCCGCCGAGGCGACCGTATCGTCGATCGCGACGCTGATCTTGCCCGAGATGCCGGCGACCGTGACGCCCTTGGTCTACGCCCTTCCCGTGCAGCTCATCGCGTATCACACCGCCGTCCTGATGGGCACGGACGTCGACCAGCCGCGCAATCTGGCGAAATCCGTCACCGTCGAGTAGGCGAGGCGCTCGCCCGCCGCGGCAGCGCGACGGTTCGTGGTCTCACGCTGCCTTCGCCTCCTCGCGCCAGGATCTGTCGACCCTCGGCAAGGCGGTTGCGGCGCGGATGCTTTCGGCCGTTTGGGCGCAAATCGTCTCATCATGGAGCTTGTGGTCGAGCCGGACGACTTGGCCGTCCTTCAGCGTGACGATGACGGAAAACTCCGAATCGCCGTCGCCGTCGCGGGACTCGTCCACCCCGATGCCGGCGATCTCGGAAAAGGCGTAGCTGCGCTTGCGCCAGTGCCAGACGGCAAACAGGGTTCGCTCCTGAAGTACCTTCTTGGTCGTCATGTCGAAGGACGTGGCGATCGTGCGGTGGAACAGCGCAAGGATGCCGACGGCGAACATAAAGGCAGACGCAATCACGTCGATGGGGCTGTCAAACGCCATCGCCCCGCTGCGCTTGGTGCCGAACACAATGGCCGCAACGGTGAGCGTCCAGATGATCGCGAAGACAGGCGAGAAATAGACCGCGCGCAGCGTGACGCGGTCACCTTTCCGCTCGACCTTGAGGCTGCCACCAATGCCACGCATGCCACCGAGCCCCGGAGTTCGTCGGCGACGCCCCGACGGCCCGGCCGTGCGAACCGTGCCCCGTCGTCTGCAGGGCAATAGAGCATGATCCCCGGCCAACGGCCAAAGGCGATGGCGCCCTGCCATCGAATTTTCGTATAATGGCGCGATGACCGTCGAGAAGGCTTTCGCCACCGGTCCCGCGCGCATAGTTTGATGCCATGACGATGTCTGATCGCCCCGACTTGCTCGCGGCAGCCGCGCTCCCGCCGGAGCAGCCTGTGCCGTATCACGGCGTCGGCAGCCGCATCCGCACCTATTTCCTCACCGGCCTGGTCGTCGCGGGGCCGGTCGCGATCACGATCTGGCTGATCTGGTCGTTCGTGACCTGGGTCGACGGCCTGGTGCGGCCGTTCATCCCGGTCGCGTACCGGCCGGAGACGTATCTGCCGATCAATGTCCCGGGCTTCGGCCTGGTCATCGCATTCCTGGCGCTGACCGTGCTCGGATTCCTGACCGCCAACCTGGTCGGAAAGACGCTGGTCGAGATCGGCGAGAAGTTCCTCGAACGGGTGCCGATCGTGCGTCCGCTCTATCGCGGCTTGAAGCAGGTGTTCGAGACGCTGTTCTCGAAGACCGGCTCGACCTTTCGCACCGTCGGCTTGGTCGAATTTCCGGCGCCCGGCATGTGGTCGCTGGTGTTCCTCTCGACGCCGCCGGGCGCCGATATCTCGGCGCAACTGCCGAGCGAGGAGGAATACGTCTCGGCCTTCATGCCGTGCACGCCCAACCCCACCACCGGCTTCTTCTTCTACGTGCTGCGCCGTGAGGTCATCGAGCTTGATATTTCGGTCGAGGATTCGGCCAAGCTGCTTATGAGCGCCGGCATGATCCAGCCCGGCGGCGGCCCGGAGCAGCACAAGAAGCTCGCCGCGCTCGCCGAGACCGCGCGCGCGGCACACATCGTGCGGACACCGACCGCGGCTGAGTAGTCACCCCGCCCGCAGCAACCTGATCGCCTCGTCGCGCTCGAACAGATAGAGCAGATGCCGCAGGGCCTGCCCGCGCTCCGCGGTGAGCGTCGGGTCGCGCGACAGGATCAGTTGCGCGTCCTTGCGGGCGGGCTCGAGGAGCGGCCCGTGCGCCTCGATGCGCGCGACGCGAAAGCCGGGCAGGCCGGATTGCCGCACGCCGAGCACGTCGCCTTCGCCGCGCAGCCGCAAGTCCTCTTCGGCGATGCGGAAGCCGTCCTCGGTCTCGCGGAGAATCTCGATGCGGGCCTTCGCGGTCTCGCCCAACGGCGCGCGGTAGAGCAGCAGGCAGGTCGAGCGCTCGCGCCCGCGCCCGACGCGCCCGCGCAATTGATGGATTTGTGCGAGCCCAAAGCGCTCGGCATGCTCAATCACCATCACGGTCGCCTCGGGCACGTCGACGCCGACCTCGATCACGGTCGTCGCCACCAGCAATTGCGTCTCGCCAGCGGCAAAACGCGCCATGGCGGCGTCCTTCTGGCTCCCCTTCATCTGGCCGTGCACGAGATCGGCCGCCGCGCCGAAATGCTGCCGCAGCGCGGCGTAGCGCTCCTCGGCGGCGGCAAGATCGCTCACCTCGGATTCGGCGACCAGCGGGCAGACCCAATAAACCCGCTCACCGCGCTCGATCGCGCGGCCGACCGCCGCGACCACGTCGTTGATGCGCCCGAGCGGCACCGCGCGCGTGTCGATGGGTTGCCGTCCCGCTGGCTTCTCGCGCAATTGCGAGACGTCCATGTCGCCAAAGTAAGTGAGCACCAGCGTGCGCGGGATCGGCGTCGCGGTCAGCACCAGCACGTCGACCGCTTCACCCTTGCGGGCGAGCGCAAGGCGCTGGTGCACGCCGAAGCGGTGCTGCTCGTCGACGATCGCGAGCGCGAGGTCGCGGAATTCGACCTCGTCCTGGAACAGCGCGTGCGTGCCGACCAGCAGGTCGAGTTCGCCGGCGGCGAGGCGCGCCAGAGTCTCGGCGCGCTCGCGTCCGCGTTCGCGCCCGGTGAGGATCGCCACCCGCAACCCCGCGGACTCGGCGAGCGGCGTGATGGTCTTCAGGTGTTGGCGCGCCAGAATCTCGGTCGGCGCCATCAAGGCGGCCTGCCGGCCCGCTTCGATCACGGTCGCGGCGGCAAGCAGCGCCACCACGGTCTTGCCCGCGCCGACGTCGCCTTGGAGGAGGCGCAGCATCCGCTCCGGCCGGGCGAGGTCGGCTGCGATCTCGTCGACCGCGCGCGCCTGCGAGGGCGTGAGCGAATAGGGGAGCGCCGCGACGATTTTCTGCTTGAGGCGCCCGTCGCCCACGCTCGGCCGCCCGGCGAGGCGCTTCTGGTTCGCCCGCACCAGCGCGAGCGCAAGCTGGCCGGCCAGGAACTCGTCATAGGCGAGCCGCGTCCAGGCCGGCGTGTCGGGCGCGACCGCCGCCGGATCGGCCGGATGGTGCAGGGCGGTCAGCGCGTCCCTGAAACTCGGCCAGTCCCGCTGCCGCAGCCAGGCCTCGTCCTGCCACTCCGGCAAAGCCGGCACTTTCGCCAGCGCCGCGTCGGCCGCCTTGCGCACGACGTTCAGGCTCAAGCCCTCGGTCAGCGGGTAGACCGACTCCACCAGCGGCAGGGTTGCGAGATCGGCCTCCGACACGATGCGGTCGGGGTGCACCATCTGCAGCATGCCGTCGTAATAGGCGGCCGTGCCGGAGATGTAACGCTTCTCACCCACTGGAAGAAGTTTCTCCAGAAACTCTTTGTTTGCGTTGAAGAAAGTGAGCGTGATGTCCCCGGTCTCGTCGCTCGCATAGATCTGGTAGGGCGCGCGCGGCCGGTTCGGCGGCGCGGGGCGGTGGCGGTCAACCGTGACCAGTACGGTCGCGACAGTGTCGGGCTCGACGTCGCGCAGCTTCGGCCGCGCGCGGCGGTCGATCGTGCCGGTCGGCAGGTGAAACAGCAGATCGGCGATGCGTGGCGTCTCGCGATCGAGCAGACGCGCGAACAACTTTGCGAGCTTCGGCCCGATGCCGGGCAGGCTCGTCAGCGAGGCGAACAGCGGGTCAAGAAGGGAAGGGCGCATTACCGCGCAGTATCGCACCGAAGCCCGCGCCCAACCTAGACCGGTGGCTTGTCCTCGGGCTCATCCAACTGCTTGAGGAGATCGCGGAAACGCTCCGGGATCGGCTCCTCCAGGATCGAGCGGTATAAGGATTTCATCCAATCGAGGTCCTGCGGCGTGAGCCGCCCTCGTCGCGGACGATCGGATGCGTTGCCGCTCATGGAATCCTCCCGAGCACCGCGAACACAGTTCCGGGCAATCCGTTCCTCTCGGGCGTTCTTGTCCTGACATTTCGCTTCAGGCTCGCTATATGACCGTCGCCCGGCACGTCCGGGCTTTTCGTGTTGCGGAACGCAGATGACCGGCACCACAAGATCGAGCGACGGCCTGGACGAACGGCGGCGGCGGCTTCTGTTCCGCGCCTGGCATCGCGGCATGCGCGAGGTGGACCTGATCACGGGCGGTTTTGCGGATGCCCATATCGGCACGCTGACCGAGGCGGAGGTGAGCGAGTTCGAGCGCCTGATGGATGTACCGGAACCGGAGCTCTATGCCTGGGTCACCGGCACGGAGGCCACTCCTGCCAGCCACGACACGGCGCTGTTCCGCAAGATGCGCGCGTTCCACGGCGGGGCGGCCTGAGCATGGCCAAGACGCCCACCAGATCGCCCGCCGAGCAGCTTATTCCCGGCCGCGCGCTGACCCTGTCGGGCGTCGCCGACGGCGCCGAGGGGCTCGTGGTCGCCGACCTTGCGCGTGCGGTCGCGGCGAAACCCGGCGCGCCTGCGACCAGCCTCGTGGTGATCTGCCGCGACGGGCCGCGCATGGCGCAACTTTCGCGCGCACTCGCGTTCTTCGCGCCCGACATCCTCACCAACGAATTCCCGGCCTGGGACTGCCTGCCTTACGACCGCGTCTCGCCGCATGCCGGCGTCGTCGCGCAGCGCATGACCACGCTGTCGCGGCTTGCGCGCCTGAAGGGCAGCGCGGGGCCGTCCGTCGTGCTGACCACCGTCAACGCGGCGCTCCAGCGCGTGCCGGCGCGCGACCTGATCGCGACGCAGTCGTTCTCGGCCGTCGCCGGCACCATGCTGGCGATGGACGGCGTGACCAAATGGCTGGAGCTCAACGGCTTCACCCGCGCCTCCACGGTGCGCGAGCCCGGCGAATACGCGGTGCGCGGCGGCATCGTCGATCTCTATCCGCCGGGCCTTGCTGATCCGGTGCGGTTCGACTTCTTCGGCGATACGCTGGAGACGATCCGTTCGTTCGATGCCGAGACGCAGCGCACCAACACGGAGCTGCGCGCGCTCGACCTCGTCCCGGTTGCCGAATTCCAGCTCACCACCGAGACGATCCGTCGCTTCCGCCAGGAATACGTGAAGGCGTTCGGCGCGGTCGCGAACGACCCGCTCTATGAGGCGGTGAGCGAAGGCCGCCGCCATCCTGGCATGGAGCACTGGCTGCCGTTGTTCCACTTAAAGCTCGATACGCTGTTCGATTACGTGCCGGGCGCGGCTGTCGTCACAGAGCCGCTCGCCGAGGACGCCGCAACCGAGCGCCTCACCCAGATCGCCGACTACTACCAGGCGCGGCGCGAGGCGCTCGACGCCGATCGCGCCGGCACGGTCTACAAGCCGCTGCCGCCCGACCGGCTCTATCTGGCGGACGCCGAATGGCGTGGCTGGCTCGATGGCGCCGCGCTCGCGCGGCTCACCCCGTTCGCGGTCGCGGGCGAGGGTGGCGCGCTGATCGACATCGGCGCGCGCCAAGGCCGCAACTTCGCGCCCGAGCGCGCCGAGGCCGAGGCGAACGTGTTCGACGCGGTCGCCAAGCACATCCACGCGCTGCAAGGCGCGGAGAAGCGCGTCGTCGTCGCGATGTGGAGCGAAGGCTCGCGCGAGCGCATGAGCCACGTGCTCGCCGATCACGGCGTGCTCAACCTCGCGAATGTCGCCGACTATCCGGCGGTGCGGGCGCGGCCGAAAAGCGAGATCGCGCTCGCCATTCTGGGGCTCGAAGCCGGCTTCGAGACCGACGACCTCGCGGTGATCGCCGAGCAGGACATTTTGGGCGACCGGCTGGTGCGCCGCCGGCGCGCCTCGAAGCGGCCGGAAGACTTCATCGCCGAGGTGACGAGCCTCGATGCCGGCGATCTCGTCGTGCATGTCGATCACGGCATCGGCCGCTTCGTCGGGTTGCAGACGATTCAAGCCGCGGGCGCGCCGCACGACTGCCTCGAGCTGCATTACGCCGAGGGCGCGAAGCTCTATCTGCCGGTCGAGAACATCGAGCTGCTGTCGCGCTATGGCGCTGAGGACACCGCGGTCGACCTCGACAAGCTCGGCGGCGTCGGCTGGCAGACCCGGAAAGCGCGGCTGAAGAACCGCATCCGCGAGATGGCGGGCGAGCTCATCAAGATCGCGGCGGCGCGGCAGTTGCACCAGGCCCCGCGCCTGACCGTCGACCACGGCGCCTACGAGGAGTTCTGCGCCGGCTTCCCTTATGACGAGACCGACGACCAGGAGACCGCGATCAACGTGGTGCTGGACGATCTCGGCTCGGGCAAGCCGATGGACCGGCTGATCTGCGGCGATGTCGGCTTCGGCAAGACCGAAGTGGCGCTGCGCGCGGCTTTCGCGACCGTGATGAACGGCAAACAGGTCGCGGTCGTGGTGCCGACCACGCTTCTTGCACGTCAACATACAAAGACCTTCACGGACCGCTTCAAGGGCTTCCCGGTCCAGGTCGCGCAAGCCTCGCGCATGGTGTCGAACGCCGAGCTCAAATCCGTGAAGCAGAAGCTCGCCGACGGACAGGTCGACATCGTGGTCGGCACCCATGCGCTGCTCGGCAAGGCCATCAGGTTTAAGGATCTCGGCCTGCTGGTGGTCGACGAGGAGCAGCATTTCGGCGTCGCGCATAAGGAAAAGATCAAGTCGCTGCGCGCCGACGTGCACGTGCTCACGCTGACGGCGACGCCGATCCCGCGCACCTTGCAACTCGCGCTGACCGGCGTGCGCGACCTCTCGGTCATCGCCTCCGCGCCGGTCGACCGCCTGACGGTGCGCACCTTCGTCGCGCCGTTCGATGCCATCGTTGTCCGCGAAGCTTTGCTGCGCGAGCGCTACCGCGGCGGCCAGTCGTTCTATGTCTGCCCGCGCATCGAGGACCTGCCCGAGGCCAAGGCCTATCTCGACCAGACCGTGCCGGAGGTGCGCGTCGCGGTCGCGCACGGACAGATGCCCTCGGGCGTGCTCGAGGACATCATGGCGGCGTTCTATGACGGCAAATACGACGTGCTGCTCTCGACCACGATCATCGAGTCCGGCCTCGACATTCCGTCCGCGAACACGCTGATCGTGCACCGCGCCGACCGCTTCGGCCTGTCGCAACTCTATCAGTTGCGCGGGCGGGTGGGGCGCTCCAAGACGCGCGCTTATGCGCTGTTCACCCTGCCGGCAACGCGAAAGATCACGCCGCAGGCCGAGCGGCGGCTCAAGGTGCTGCAATCGCTCGACACGCTCGGCGCCGGCTTCCAGCTCGCCTCGCACGACCTCGACATCCGCGGCGCCGGCAATCTGCTCGGCGAGGAGCAGTCCGGCCACATCAAGGAGGTCGGCTTCGAGCTCTACCAGCAGATGCTGGAAGAGGCCGTGATGAGCATGAAGGCCGGCGTCACTGACGCCGCGCCGGACCGCTGGTCGCCGCAGATCACCGTCGGCACGCCGGTGCTGATCCCGGAGGAATACGTCGGCGACCTCTCGGTGCGGCTCGGTCTCTATCGGCGGCTCGCGGACCTGGAAGACGAGCGCGACATCGACGCGTTCGGCGCCGAGCTCACCGACCGCTTCGGCAAGCTGCCCGAAGAGGTCGAGCACCTCCTCAAGATCGTCGCCATCAAGGCGATGTGCCGGCGCGCCAATGTCGAGAAGATCGACGCCGGGCCGAAGGGCGTGGTGCTGTCTTTCCGCGAGAACACGTTCGCGAACCCCGACGCGCTCGTCGCCTTCATCCGCGACCAGGGCAAGGCCGCGCGCGTGCGGCCCGACATGAAGGTCGTGTTCTTCCAGGACTGGCCGCGGCCCGAGCAGCGGCTCAAGGGCACGACGCTGATCCTGCGGCGGCTGGTCGCGATCGCCGAGCAGAAGAAGGCGGCGTGACGGTCAAAGGCCGCATCGGCGTGCGCTACGGCGCCGGCGGGTCCAGTCCTTGCGACTTCAGGACGGCCGCGGCCGCTGGCGCCGTGAGATAGCTCAGCAGCGTCTTCGCGCCGGCCATCTCCGGCGTGCTGACGGCGACGCCGCCCGTATAGACGACGTATTGCTGCAGTTCGTCGGGCAGTGGCCCGACCAGCTCCGCGCCCGGCTCAAGCACGATATAGGGCGTGGTGATCACGGCGAGCTCGACATCGCCGCGTGCGACCGGACCGACGACGAGAGGCCCGCCCGGCACCGGCCTGAGCTTCGGCTGCATGATATCGGCGATGCCGAGGCGCTGCAGTAGGCTCTTGAAGTAGACTCCGCTCGATCCTTCGGTCGAATGCGACACCGATCGGGCGTTGATCAGCGCGAGCTTGAACGCGTCGGTCGTGCTGATGTCGGGCTTCGGCGCGCCCTTCTTGACCGCGACCGCAATGGCGACGCGCGCGATCCCGGTCCGCGTTCCCTCGATGATTTTGCCCTCCTTGAGCAGGCGATCGATCAGCGCCGGCCACACGAGCGCGACGTCGTAGGGGGTGCCTGCATCGATCTGTCGAATGAGATCGCTCGAACCCGCATAGTTCACGATCAGCTTGTGTCCGGTCTCCCGTTCGAACGGCGGGCCGAGCACATCGAGTGCGCTCTTCAGCGCCGGAACGCTGAGCACCTTGAGATCCGCAGCGCTGATTGCACCGCTTTGCGCAAGCAGAAAGCCGAGCGCGCACAGGGCGGCCGCGCGTGATTTGTGTCCCATGATTGTTCGCCCCCGGTTGCCAACAGCGCGGTTGATGCGCCTTCCGCGCCGGATAAGTCCTCAACCCGGCATCCGGATCACCGGCTTGATGGTGCTGCCTTTGGCCGAGTCCGCGGCCGCCTGGTTGATGTCCGCAAGATCATAGAACGTCATCATCCGGTCGACCGGCATCTTGCCGTCCATGAGATGGTCGACGAGGCGCGGGATGAAATCGCGCGGGTGGCTTTCGCCCTGGATCACGCCGTGAACCTTGCGGCCGAACTGCAGGAAAGGCATGTCGAGCGCGACTTCGGTGCCGGCGCGCGCGCTGCCGAGCAGCACGCAGGTCCCAGCAGGCATCAGCGCCTCGACTGCCTTGCGGAATACGGCCGGCTGCGCCGACGTTTCCAATGAAAAACGCACGCCGTCGCCGGTGATCCGGCGGATTTCGGAGACCACGTCGGTGCGGCCGGCGTGGTTGATCGTATGCGTCGCGCCGAGCGTGCGCGCGAGCGCGAGCCGGGAGTCGTGCAGGTCGACCGCGATGATCGGATCACAACCCGCGATCTTGGCGGCCATCAGGCCCGATAGGCCAACTGCCCCGACGCCGAACACCGCGAAGGCGTCGCCCGGAACGGGCCGCATCGCGTTGAGCACGGCGCCGGCCCCGGTCTGTCCGCTGCAGGCGAACGGCCCGAGCAGATCGAGCGGCGCGTCATTGCGCACTTTCACGACAAAGCGGGAATGCGTGATCGCGTACGTGGCGAACGAGGACTGTTGGAAGAAGGCGCTGTAGACCCGTGCCCCGTTGCGGCTCATGAGCGTCGAGCCGTCCGGCCGCGTGCCCTTCATCTTCCAATCGAAGGATTTCTGGCAGTGCGAGATTTCATCGCGCCGGCAGTTGGGACAGGCGCCGCACCAGGGAAACGACATCACGACGTGGTCGCCGGGCTTCAGGCCAGCGACGTCGCGACCGACGGCCGCGATGACGCCGGCGCCTTCGTGGCCGAACACGGCGGGGTAGGGAGTGTTGTAATAGGCATCGCGCCCGTGCAGGTCGGTCTGGCACATGCCGCTGGCGACGATCTTCACCAGCACCTCCTCGGGACGCGGGTCGGTCAGGTCGAGGCGGTCGATGACGAACGGCGCGCCTCTCGCGCGCACGACCGCGGCGGTGATTTGCATGATGGTCTCTCGCATGTCCCGGGCGCGGCGCAGCGCGAAGCGGTGCGCTGACCCGGGACCCCGGTTTTCCTATCTTCAGTCAACCGGGGTCCCGCATCTGCGGTGCATCACTGCGTGCTGCACCGCGTGCGGGACACCGTATCACTTCGCGAACGGCGCGATGAGCTCACCGTCCTTGTATTGCGGCGGGTAGAGGATCACCTGGTGCCCGGGCTGGCGGTACTGATCGAGTCCCGAGCCTTGCACGTTCTGGAACTGGATCATCAGCACGCGCGGTGTCGCCCATTCGCCGAGTTCGTTGAAGCGAACGTCGCCCACGATCGTCTTGAACGTGTTGGCGTGGATGTAGTCGGACAGCTTGCCGTCATCGAGGCTTCCGGTTGCGGTGATCGCCTGCTCCAACACCTGCATCGCCGCATAGGCGAAGGGCGGTTGATAGTAGCCCAGCGGATCGGTGCCGACCGAAGGCGCGCGGGCCTGATATTTCTTCAGAAATTCCTCGATGCCGGGGAAGCTCAGCTTCGGGCTCGGCACGTAGAAATGGTAGTTCACGACGCGATCGAGCTTGTCGGCAAGCTGCCCCATGAAGGTCGCGTATTGCATGCCGACCATGGCCCCGCCGAACATCCGCGTCTTCAAACCGAGTTCGGTCGCCGCGCGCACCATGCCGACCGAGTCGACCGGGTAGGAGGCGATCAGCACCACGTCGGGGCTAGTCGCCTGGATGGAACGCACGATCGGCGAGTAGTCGACTGTCGAGGGCGGGTAGGTGCGATCGTAAACGATGCGCAGGCCGTATTTCTTGGCGTTCTCGCGCGCGCCGGTGAGCACGTTGTTGGAGAACTCGGCGTCGGCGCCGACCAGCGCCACCGTCTGCGGCGGCGGATCGAGCGTCTTTGCGACTTCGAAGAAGATCCGCGACACTTCGTTCTTGTCGGCGCCGAAGGGAGAGCTTTGAAAATAGCGTGGATATTTGAACTCGGAGTTGGAGGCGAGCGCAAGCAGCACCATCACCATCTTCTTGCGCTCCATGATGAGCGGCATCGCGGCGACGATGA
>CAYZMR010000064.1:0-16638 GCA_964479515.1 uncultured Hyphomicrobiales bacterium
GGACGACCAGACCTACAAGAACGCCAACCGCGGCAAGTATGTCGCGATCTCGGCGCCGGGCGTCGACATCCTGGTGCCGGCGCCGGACGGCGGCTATCAGCTCACCACCGGAACCTCGGTCGCGGCCGCCCACATCAGCGGCGTCGCGGCGCTGCTGTTGGAGCGCAATCCGAGCCTCAAGCCGGACGAGTTGAAGAAGATCCTGATGTCGACCGCCGACAAGCCTCCGGGCGCCAAGCCGGAGGACATCGGCGCCGGGCTCGTCGACCCGTTGAAGGCCTTGCAGAAAGCCGCGCCGAAGAGCGCGGGCGCGCAGTAGCGCTGCCGCAGGCTTCGCGGCCGACCTCAAGGCGTGGCGGCGCGGACATTGACCGTTGCTACGCCGAGCCCCCCGGGCGGAACTTGGACTGAGAACGTCGCCTCGCCGCGCCGATAGGTCAGTTCCTTCATTCCCGGATCCGACCTGCCCGTGAGGGCGATGAGCTGATCCGTGCTGTGCAACGGCTCGCCATCATAAGACAGCAGACGATCGCCCGGCTTTAGACCGATCCGCGCCGCTGTGCCGTTGGTCACGACATCCTTGACCTCGACTTCGACCGGAACGATCTGTCCACGCTCATCGAGATAGATGCGGGAAATCCGACGGCCATAGTCGTCGTAGGCGTTGCGGGCCACGGCACCGATGCCGTCGATCATCACGGAGTGACCTTCGGCATCGAAATAGGCGACTTCAACGCGATTTCCCCGTTCGTCGTAGCCGAAAGTCGCGCGTGCGTTGCCATCCTTCTTGTGGAGCACCGGTTTGCCGTCGACGCCAAAATAAGCCTGCTCCACGATGTTGCCGCGTTCGTCATGACGGATCGTCACGCGGGCAAAGCCGTCCCGGATGAGCGCTGGATTGCCATCGGGGCCGAAGAACGCGTTTTCTACTGCGTTGGCGCGCTCATCATACTGGGCCGTCCACCGAGCGATGCCGCCCCTGTTGAGCGTGGGCTTGCCGTCAACGCCGAAGAAGGCTTGCTCGACCTGGTTGCCGCGCTCGTCGTAACGCCACGTCACGCGAGCGAGGCCGTACAGGCTGGACATCGGCTCGCCATCGACGCCGAAATAGGCCTCATCCACCTTGTTGCCGCGCGCGTCGTAACGCCACGTGACGCGCGCGACGCCGTCCTTGGTCAGTGTCGGTTTGTCATCCAGACCAAAATACGCCACCTCCACGAGGTTGCCGCGCTCGTCGTAACGCCGCGTCGTACGCGCATACCCGTTCTTGTGGAGCGACGGCTTGCCGTCGAGGCCGAAAAAGAACCCCTCCAGCGGGTTGCCGCGCGCGTCGTAACGCCACGCGCCGCGCGCGATCCCCTCGGACTCGTTCAACACGGGCGCGCCGTCTATACCGAAAAAGGACGTATCCACCCGGTTACCGCGTTCGTCGAAACGGGCCGTAATCCGCGCCACTCCGTTCTTGGTAAGCACGGGCTTGTTATCAACGCCGAAAAAGGCCTCTTCCACCTTGTTGCCGCGCGCGTCGTAGCTCCATGTCGTGCGCGCGTCGCCCTGCTTGTTGAGCTTGAGCCTGCCGTCGACGCCGAAATAGGCCTCCTCCATCTTGTTGCCGCGCGCGTCGTAACGCCAGGTCCAGCGCGCGATGCCATCCCTTAGCGTGGGCTTGCCGTCGACGCCGAAATAGGCCTCCTCCACCTTGTTGCCGCGCTCGTCGTAGCGCCACGTCACGCGCGCGACGCCGTCCTTATTGAGCGTCGGCCTGTCGTCGAGGCCGAAATACGCCTCCCCCAGCATGTTGCCGTGTTCATCGTAGCGCGACGTAAAGCGCGCGTAGCGATCCTTGTTGAGCGTGGGCTTGTCGTTGATGTCGAAGTAGGCGGTTTCCACGCTTTTGCCGCGTTCGTCATAACGCGCGGTCCAGCGCGCGTAGCCCTGGACGTTCAGCGTAAGCTTGCCGTCGGCGTCGAAGGAGACTGTTTCCACTTGATTGCCGCGTTCGTCGCGACGCATCGTTCGGCGCGCAATGCCGTTCTTGTTGAGCGCCGGCTTGTCGTCGACACCGAAATAGCCGACTTCTATCTCGTTGCCGCGCTCGTCATACCGCCACGTCACGCGCGCGGCGCCTTCTACTTTGCTGAGAGCGGGCTTGCCGTCGACGCCGAAAAAGGCCACCTCCACTTTGTTGCCGCGTTCGTCGAAACGCCACGTCACGCGAGCAAGTCCGTCCTCCTTGGCAAGCGTCGGCGTTCCGTCGATACCGAAATAGGATCTATCCAAGACATTGCCGCGTTCATCGTAACGCCAGGTTTGGCGCGCAATGCCGTCCTTGGAGAGTGTTGGCTTGCCGTCGGCGCCAAAATGGGCCTCCTCGACTTTGTTGCCGCGCTCGTCGTACCGCCACGTCATGCGTGCGATCCCGTCGGCAACGCTCAGCGTGGGCTTGTCGTCGACGCCGAAATAAGCTTCCTCCACTTGATTGCCGCGCTCGTCATAACGCCACGCCAAGCGCGCGACGCCGTCCTTGGTGAGCATCGGTTTATCGTCGAAGCCGAAATAGGCCTCCTCCAGCTTGTTGCCGTGTTCGTCGTAACGCCACGTCACGCGCGCATCGCCGTCCCTGTGGAGCGTTGGCCCGCCGTCGACGCCGAAATAGGCCATCTCCACCATGTTGCCGCGCGCGTCGTAGCGCGCAATCCAGCGCGCGAAGCCGTATTTGTTGGGCGTCGGCTTGCCGTCGATGCCGAAATAGGCTCTCTCGACCACGTTGCCGCGCGCGTCGTATTTTTCGGTCCGGCGCGCGACGCCGTTCTCGTCGGACGTTGGCTTGTCATCGACGCCAAAATAGGCGGTCTCGACCAGATTTCCGTGCTCGTCATATCTCTGCGACAGGCTTGCGGCACCCGAATCACGACGGATGGTCGGCACGCCGGTCTCGCCGAAATAGGCTTCCTTTTGGATAGTGCCGTTCCCGTCGCGGACGAGAACGACTTTGGCGAACCACTGTTCGTTCGCGCGCAGTTTCCCGTTCGCGTCGAGCCATTCGACGCTCGTCAAATCCCCTCGTGCGTCGTAGGAGCGGCGAATGCCGACGATGCCGCTTTTCTCGATCAACGGTTCGCCGAGGGCGTCGAGGTTCCGAATCACCTGCGGCAGGCCGCTCGCGCTGTACTCATAGGTCCGGCCATAGGCGCCGAGCGCATCGGCGACGCTCGCGCCGCCGCCGACGGGCTCAAACACGCGGCGCACGAGCAGTCCCTGGGCGTCGAAAGAGAGGCGGTGTTGCCCGATGCTGGAATGTTTGGAGGTCTCGCTCGACTCAGGCGCTTTCAGGCCGAGCGCGCTGCCCGCCGCCGATTGGCGCTCGGCCACGCCGAAATCGCGGTCGAAGCGGGCGATCGCCTGTTGGCGATCTCCGGAAAAGTCGTAACCGATCTGCCGCAGCAGCTTGCCGGCTCTGTCATAGAGCGCCGCGGACGCGAGCAGAGGCTGCGAAGAGCGATCGTCGCTGCGGTAGGCGAAGCGCCATTCCGCAACGCCCGCCGTCCAAGGCTCGGCTTCGTATTCGGCGGTTTGGTCGTTATCCGTAGGCGTGTCCGCTCCATTGACCCGCGCCATGTCGAGCACGCGTTCGCCCTGGATGTGAAAACGGAAGCTCGTCGTGCGAGCCCTTTGTTGTGCCGCGCTCAAATCGCCGACGCAGAAGGGCGCGGCCCGGCGTTCGCCGTAGGCGGCGCAATATTGCGTCTTCACGCGCAGATTGGCGTCCCACCACCAAAGACCGCCGATGACGGCGACGCAAAGCAGCGCGGCCGCGGCACCGAGCTGTCGCCGCAACCGCGCCTTGCGGCGCTCGTCGTCTCGACGCGCAAGATCGTCGAAGCGGCACCCGAGCAACGCCGCGGCCAGGCGCATCACGGCGCGCCGCTCGGTCTTGCCCTTGCTCTCGTCCTTGCGCGGGCGGACATCGGCCGCGACCGGCTCGATCTCCTCCCAGACGAAATCGGCCGAGCCGTCGGCGCGCGCGACCGCGGCGCGGCGCCGGCGCAGTTCCGCCGGGAAGGATTCGTCCGGCTCGCCGGCGATCAGCAGGGGGATGATCCGCTCGCTTTTCCCCATCTCCTGAAACAATTCGATCTCGCGGCGCACCCAGCGCGAGCCAGGCGTGTCGGGCGAGCACACGACGATCAGGAAATCGCTGCGCGCCAGCGCTTCCTTGATCTGGTCCGACAAATCCGTGGACGCCGGAATTTCGTCGTCGTCGCGGAAAAGATGTCCGATGCGACCGGGAAACGCCTCGCGTTGCAGCGCCTTGGGCGTGCGGTAGGCCTCAAGCTCCGACATGATGCGGATCGCCCATTGGCGATCGCGAGGCATGTGCCGGTAGCTGACGAAGGCGGAATAGCGGGCTGTCTCGTTCACCAACTTAGCCATATCCGCCACCGCGGCCCAGGCCGGATGCTACGAGCGCGACATGCGCCGATGACGCTCCGGCGCAACCCCTCTCCGCCGTGGGAAGAGGGGCAGGCCGGGCCGGCGGCGCGCGCTCACTTCGCGACGTTCACATACGCCCCGTTGACGACCTTGAGGATCGCGCTTGCGCCCGCGCCGTCGCGCACCGCGTCCATCGTGATCTCGCCGGCGACGCCGGGGAAGTTCTTCAGGGTGCCGAGGCACTCGCGCATCTTGTTGCGGTCGGCCTCGAGATCGGCGGGCTTGTTGGTCACGCCCGACTTCTCGATGCAGTATTTGTAGGAATAGATGATGTCGTAGGCGCGCGGGCCGCTGTAGGGCGGCTTGCCGCCGATCTTGGCGATGATCTTCTTCGCATAGGCCTGCACCTCGGGCCGCGGATCGTCGATGAAGGCTGCTGTCGCCATGTAGGAGCCCTCGGTCGCCTTGCCGCCGATCTCGACGAAGCCGGGCGCGCCCGCGCAGGCGCCACCGATCATCGGCACGTTGAGGCCTTGCTTCGCCATCTCCTTCGCGATCGCGCCGGCGTTCTGGTAGCAGGCGCCGAGCCCGATGCCCTCGGCGCCGAGCGCCTTGGCCTTGGTGACCTGCGCCGAATAGTCGGTGTCCTTGGTGCGGTAGCTCAGCGAGTCGAGCACCTCGACGCCGTGCGCCTTGAACAGCGCCGGCAGCACGGCGACGCCTTCGGCTTTCGACACCGCGTCCTCGGCGTCGTAGATGATGACCACCTTCTTGATGGTCTTGTAGTCGGCGAGCCACGCGTCGACGACGGGTTTCAGCATCTTGTCGCTGGTGAGCGTGTTGCGGAACGCCCATGGGCTCATCGCCGAGAGGCCGGGCTTGGCCGAGCAATACGAGTTGATGACGGTCTTGAGCTGGCTGTCGAGCTGCGGCGCGATGATCTCGAACTCGCCGGAGAAGCAGGGGCCGGAAATCGCCAGTACCTTGTCGCGGTCGACCAGGCGGCTCGCGGCTTTCAGCGCTTCGGCCTCGAGCGTCTGCGTGTCGTAGCAGATGAGCTCGATCGGAATGCCGCCGACGCCGCCCTTGGCGTTGATCTCCTCGACGGCGATCTCCATCGAGGCCTTGCCGGCGATGCCCCATTCGGCGCCCTTGCCGGTCACCGGCGCGAGGCAGCCGATCTTCACGCTGCGGCCCGCGAGATTTTCCGCGCGCGCGCCTTGCGGCGCGGCCAGCGAAACGAGGCCGGCGAGCGCCAGCGATACGGCGAATAACGTCGAACGATTCATCGGACTTCCCTCCCAAGCAAGCTCAAGCGCTGAAGTTGAATTCCCGGATGTGTCATGTCCCCGGCTGTTCGATCGCGCCAACTCTATCCGGGAATTGACGCGCTTGCATCCCCGGCAGCAGCGGTGCGGCGCGCGGCGTGCCGGCCCAGATAAGTCCGCTGCACGGTGTCGTCATCGAGCAGGCTCGCGCCACTGCCTGACAGCACGATGCGGCCGCGCTCCATCACATAGGCCTGGTCGGCGATCTGCAGCGCCTTGCGGGCATTCTGCTCGACCAGCAGGATCGTCTTTCCCTCGCGCTTGAGCTCGCGCAGCGTCTCGAAGATGCGCGTCACGAACTTCGGTGCGAGGCCGAGCGAGGGCTCGTCGAGCAGCAACAGGCGCGGGCGCGCGACGAGCGCGCGGGCGATCGCGAGCATCTGCTGCTCGCCGCCCGACAGCGTCGCCGCCATCTGGGCGCGGCGCTCGGCCAGCACCGGAAAGCGCGCGAAGACCGCGGCGATATCGGCCTCGACCTCGCGGTCACGGCGCGCATAGGCGCCCATGCGCAGATTGTCGAGCACGCTCATGCGCTTGAGGATCGCGCGGCCTTCCGGCACGTGGCTCATGCCGAGGCGCATGATCTTGTGCGCCGGCCGGCGCGCGATGTCGTCGCCTTCGAACATGATCGTGCCGGCGGTCGGGCGAATGAGGCCCGACACGGTCTTGAGCAGCGTCGTCTTGCCCGCGCCGTTCGCGCCGATCAGCGTGACGATCTGGCCCTGCGCGACGGCAAGCGAAACATCTTGCAGCACTTCGATCTTGCCGTAGCCCGCGCGTAGTCCCTCGACGAGAAGCATCGTCATGGCGTCTCGTCCTCGCCAAGATACGCCTCGATCACCGCCGGATCGTCCTGGATCTCGCGTGGGCTCCCGTCGGCGATGCGCGTGCCGAAATTGAGCACCGTGATGCGATCCGAGATGCCCATCACGAGGCCCATGTCATGCTCGACCAGGATGATGGTGACGCCGCGGTCGCGGATCGCCGTGATGACCTCGTCGAGATGTTCGGTCTCTTGCGGATTGAGCCCCGCCGCGGGCTCGTCGAGCAGCAGGAGGCGCGGCCGCGTCGCCAACGCCCGTGCCATTTCGAGCTTGCGCTGATCGCCATAGGCGAGATCGGAAGCCTTCTGGTCGCGCTGGTCGGCAAGGCCGAGGAACTCCAGGAGCTCCAGCGCATTGCGCCGCATCGCGTGCTCTTCCTGCGCCTCGCCGAGGGGCCGGTGCAGCACGACGTCGCGCAAGCCCTTGAGGATCGAGGGGTAATAGCGGCAATGCTCGCCGATCATGACGGTTTCCAGCACGCTCAGGTGCGGGAACAGCCGGATGTTCTGGAACGTGCGCGCGACGCCGCGGATCGTGCGCCGCGATGGCCGCGCCTCGCTGAGCTCGCTCCCCTCGAACATGATGCGCCCGGTGTCCGCGACGAGCACGCCGGTGACGAGATTGAAGAACGTCGTCTTGCCGGCGCCGTTCGGTCCGATCAGCGCGTGGATCGCGCCGGGCGCGACCTCCATGGTGAGATCGTTGAGCGCATAGAAGCCGCCAAAGCGCTTGGTGAGCCCTTCGATCGCGAGGCAGGGCGTTGCCGGCTCAGGCATCGCCGCGCCTTGCTCGCGCGAAGGAAAACCGGCGCAACTGGTCGCGCGTGAGGATGCCGTCGGGGCGCAGGATCATCATCACGATCAGGATGATGCCGTAGACGATCAGTCGTTTGGCGTTCTCGAAGTCGAGGAAGTCGTGGAGGAAGTCGTAGACGCGGTTTGCGGGGAAGAAATTCGTCCACGCGACGGGCAGGAGCTCGAGCCATTCGCGCAAGGTGCGCAGGAACTCCGGCAGCAGCGTCAGGAACAGCGCGCCAAGCAGCGGCCCCCAATAGGTGCTGCCGCCGCCGACCACGACGAACACCAAGATTTCCACGCCCATCATGATGTTGAAGGTCGATGAATCCATGAAGGTCGCGTGATGCGCGTAGAGCGCGCCGGCAAAGCCCGCGATCGCGGCACCGAGCCCGAACGCGAACAGCTTGGTCCGCACCACGTCGATGCCCATGACTTCCGCCGCGGTCTCGTCCTGGTGGATCGAATCCATCGCGCGCCCGAGGCTCGAGCGTTCGAGCCGCGAGAAAAACCAGATCAGCACGATGATCAGGACGACGACATAGTCGAGCGTGTGCGTGTTGAACGTGATCTGGCGGAAGCCCTGGGCGCCGCCGACATAATCCCAGGAGAGCGCGATCACCTGCACGATCTCGGAGAAGCCGAGCGTGAGCAGCAACAGGTAGATGCCCTTGATGCGCAGCGCCGGAAAGCCGACCGCCACCCCGATGATGCCGGAGACGAAGCCTCCGAACAGGAAGCCGATCCAGAACGGCAGGCCGAATTTCTGGGTGACGATCGCCGCCGCATAGGCGCCGACCGCCATGAAGCCGGCCTGGCCGAGCGAGACCTGACCGGTCTTGAACGGCACGTAGAAGCTGTAGGCCGCGATCACGTTGATGCCGGCGAAGACCAGGATGGAGCGCGTATATCCGTCGAGCAATCCGTCGAGCATCGGCGGCGCTACCTCTCGTCCGCCGTGCGCGTGCCGAACAGGCCGGTCGGCCGGTAGATCAGGATCAGGATCAGGATCAGGAACGAGAACAGGTCGCGCTCGGTCGTGCCGATATAGGCGGACGAGAGAATCTCGATCATGCCGAGCATCAGCCCGGCGATCATCGCGCCGAACACGTTGCCGAGCCCGCCGAGCAGCATCACGATCAGCCCCTTGACGGCGGCGGACAGCCCCATGAACGGCGAGATGCCGGAGTTCTTGATGCCGTCGAGCACGCCCGCGATGCCGGCGATGCCGGAGCCGATCATGAAGGTGATGAGGATCACGCGGTTCACGTCGACGCCGAGCAGCGCGGCGGTCTCGTGGTTCTCGGCGGTCGCGCGGATCGCACGGCCGATCTTGGTGCGCTCGATGAACAGCCAGAGCAGCACCATCAGGCCGACCGCCACGCCGAGGATGAAGAGCTGCACCGATGAGATCGTAACCGGCCCGATCGTGTAGAGCGTCTGCCGGATCGTCTCGGGAAATGCCACCTGCTGGCCGCCGAAGATGTACACGGCGAGGTTCTGCAGGATGATGGTGAGGCCGATCGTCGAGATCAGCGGCGCGAGCGGGCGGTCCTTGGCGACCGGCCGGACCGCCACGTAGACGGCGGCAACGCCGAGCGCCGCGCAGGCGATCATCGCGCCGAGCAGCGCCAGATAGATGTTGGCATGCGCGTAGAGCACCAGATAGAGCCCGACGAAGGCGCCGACCATGAACACTTCGCCGTGCGCGAAATAGAGCAAGCCCAGCACGCCGAAGATCAGCGTGTAGCCGATCGCGACCAGCGAGTAGGACGCACCCAGCATCAGCCCGTTGATCACTTGCTGGTAGATCATGCGTATTCAGGACTCGCGGGCGGCGGGAGTATTGCGCGCGAATGATATGCGCCGAGCGAGCCTAAGTCATCTCGAAGTAGGCAAACAGCCAAACCTTCACCTGATCCATGACAAAGGCGAGCGCAACGGCGGACACGAAGATACTGGCGATGATCGAGATTGGGAGCGGCGCCATCAGGATCCCGCCGATCGCCAAGGTCCCGATGATGAGAAAATCCAGCAGCGTGGAAGCGATCACGATCAGACTGGGGCGTGACGACCACAGGCGTTTGCGCTCGCGCACGACATAGAAGACCGCTTGGCCGTTGAGCGCCAGGGTCACCAGCGTCATCGTCCGCAGCGTGTCGATGTCGAGCTTCATCACCAGCGCGCCGATGGTCAGGATGGTGGCGCAGAAGGCGAGATCGAAAAACCCGATGGCGATGCCGACAATCGTGAGGCGGTCGATGCGCCATGAATTGGGCATGGGCGAGGGCCGCACATTGTCGGTCGTCGACGACATCGCCAGGAAATCGCCGGTGATCATCGAGATGACCATCAGCATCGGGGTCAGGATCGCGTGCTTGGTCAAGATCAAGCCGAAACCGAGAAACAGCACCTGCCGCGACTTGTGGACGATCGACCGCAGCGCATAGGTCAGGATGCGCTGGAACGTGATCCGCCCCTCCCGCACCGAGGCGACGATCCCCGCAAGCCCCGGCTCGGTCAGCACGATGCCGGCTGCCGATTTGGCGACGTCGGTGGCGGTGGACACGGCGATGCCGATCTGCGCCTGGCGCAGCGCGGGCGCATCATTCGCGCCATCGCCACACATCCCGACGGTGTGGCCCGTGCCCTGAAACGCCTTGACCAGGCGGAATTTGTCTTCCGGAAGCACGCCCGCGAACACCGCGAAATCGTCCGACTTCACCGTGTCGGGAATCTTGCCCGGCGGACACACCGCCCCGTCAAGTCCCACCGCGTTTGCGACAAACGCCGCCGTTGTTGCGGAATCGCCCGTGACCATGACGGTGTGAACACCGAGCGTGCGCAGCTCGTCGATCAACGGCTTTGAGTCGCTGCGCGGCGGATCGCTCAGCGCGACGATGCCCGCGATGCGCATCGCACCTTCGGGTCCGACCGCGATGCCGAGAACCCTGTGTCCGCGCGCCTCCAGTTCGTGGGCTGTCGCCGCGGCGTCCGGCGAAGGCTGCGCGAGGGCCTGCACGACCGCAAACGCGCCTTTGACGATGCGCAGCGCGGTGCCGTCGTGATCGACCGCACGCGCTTCCGACATCTTGGCGGCGGGATCGAACGGCACGAATTTGGTGAGCTTCGGTACGTCGGCGACGGTGTTGCGCGAGGCCGCGGCGCGAACCGCGGCATCCACCGGATCCTGGCCGCCATCGGCGCTGGCAAGCGCCGCAAGCGCGAGGACGCGGGGTTCGTCGAAGCCGGGCATCGCGTGTACCACGGCAACGGCCAGTTCGTTGCGCGTCAATGTGCCGGTCTTGTCCATGCACAGCACGTCCATGCTGGCCGCTTCGTCGACCGCGGAGAGACGCGTCGGCAGCACCCCCACTTTTGTCAGCGCCTGCGCTCCGATGGCGGTCGCCAACGTGAACGTCGCCGGCAGCGCCACCGGCACCGATGCGAGAACGGAAATCAGCACAAGCGGAATGGCCTCGGAGACCGGCATGCCGATCTCGTAGGCGTAGAGCATGAGCGCGAGCGTCACGACGCCATTGAAGCCGGCGAGATTGCGCACGACCCGAAAGACGGCCTTCTGTTCGGTACTGACGACGTAGGCGGTGCGGACGAGTTCGGCGGTGCGTCCGAATTTGGTCCGCACACCGGTCGCGATGACCTCGGCGATGGCCTCGCCGCGCCGGACCAAGGCCCCCGCATAGCTTTGGGTGCCGGGACCGGCTTCGACCGGCAGTGACTCGCCGGTGAGCATGGATTGATCGAGCAGCACCGAGCCGTCGAGCACACGCACGTCAGCCGCCACGACCGTGCCCAAAGAGAGCTTGGCAATATCTCCGGGAACCAGCCCGGCCGCCGGCAAGGTGACCCATGCGCCGTCGCGCAGCACCGATGCATTCAGCGCCAGCCGCGATTTCAACGCCGCGATCGTCGTTTGCGCGCGGCTTTCGTGAAAGAAGCCGATCGCCGCGTTGAAGACGAGAAGCACCGCAATGACGGTGGCCTCGATATACTCTCCTAGCCCCAACTGGAGAACGATCGCGACTTCCAGCAGGACCGATATCGGCGACCAGAACTTGCCCAGGATCAGCCGCAACGGATGCGGGGTCACATCCGGCGTCGCGTTCGGGCCGAACTGGCTTAGCCTGCGCCGCGCCTCGTCGCTGGTCAGCCCTTTAGGTTGATTTTCCAAGGTGTGCCTGGCCGTTCAGCCGCCCGCGCGAACAATATGTCTTTCGGACGACCTCCGATAGCGGGCTCGCTGAACGCGCGACTCAAGGATTGAGACGAAGTCTTCCTAAGGTCGCGCGTGGTTGATACGAAGCTGGTGGGCGGCGGCCGCCGCGACTCGACCCGCCTCAGAGGCAGCGTGAAGGTTGCAATATACAATCTCTATTTTTCGGTCCTCGGCGGGGGAGAGAGACGTTCTGCGGCGTTGGCCGCGCACCTGTGTCAGCGCCACGACGTCACGCTTTTCGTCGGTTCACGGCTCGACAAGAACGCCATCAGGGACATCTTCGGAATCGATCTTGCGAATGTGACGATCGTTGACCTGGAGCAGAAGGACCACCTCGCGGAAATCGCGAAAGCCTGCCCCGACGTTTTCATAAACAACTGCCATGCCAGCCGGCTGCCGTGCATCGCGCCGTTTGGAATCTATATGTGCATGTTTCCCGAAGAGGAAAAAATCGACCTGAGCAGCTATGATGTCATCACCGCCAACTCGAATTTCACCGCGAAGTGGATTCTCAAGAAATGGGGATACACATCCGAGGTCGTCTATTCGGCCTGTCAATCCATCGGCCCGGGCTCCAGCAAGGAAAAGACCATATTGAACGTCGCGCGATTTTTTCAAGGCGGTCCAACGTCTCACCACAAGCGCCAGGAGGTTCTCGTCGAGGCTTTTCGCAAGCTGATCGACGACCACGAGCAGGACTGGGAACTGCATTTGGTCGGCAATATCGGCGGCTCGCCGGAGGATCGATCCTTTCTTGAGCAGCTAAGGTCCGCGAGCGAGCGCTATCCGGTGCGAATCCTCACCGACCTGCCGTTCGATCTGCTGCGCCAGGAGTATCGCAGCGCCTCGCTCTATTGGCATGCGACAGGATTTGGATTCGGCGAGGATGATCACCCGAGCAAGCAGGAGCACTTCGGCATGTCGATCGTCGAGGCGATGTCTGCCGGCGCGGTTCCTCTCGCATTCAACGCTGGGGGACCCAGAGAGACCGTCAGGCCGGGCGTCAACGGATACTTGTGGACCAGCACCGACGAATTGATTCAGCATACCCGGGAGCTGGGCTCGAACGCCGCGCTCCGGGACAGCATGGCGGCAGCCGCGGTCGAGGACAGCGGCCAATTTGGCGCAGGCGTGTTTCTTGCCCGCATGGATGCGATCATCGCGAGGCTGACTTCGGCTCAGGTCTGAACTTGGGGTCCGCGCGCGCGGCCCCCATGACTGCCGAACGCGTGGAAGAGGACGCCGTCCGGCGGGGTCCAGCCGGCGCCGCGGCCCGAGCCCCACAGGTCGTAGATCAGAGCCGGACATCCAAGCGTGCCGGCAAGCACGGCGAGCGGCAGGGCGCTGACGGCGGGATGGTCGTTAGCAAGAACGACGACATTCGCGCCGGCGGCGGCGGCCATGGCAGTGTCGCACGGCGAGAACCCGAGCGCCGCAACGGCGCCGGACCGCGCAACGGGATCCCAGCCGCGAAAAATCGCGTGCGGTAGCAGGACGCCAAGCTCCGCGCGAAGCTTGCCCGCCAAGCTGGCCTCGACGATGGCGGTTTCCGGCCTGCCCTTGAAGGCGATTCCAAGGACGGCGACGACCGGCGCCTTCAACGCGGCGGCATGCCGCGAAATGAATGCGGCGCTGTGTGTCGCGACGCTCGCGTTGACCTCGCGCGCCTCAAGCGCCAGCGTCGGCCGTATCCCGCGCGGTTTGAGGCCTTCGGCATAGAGAAACGCGTCCTTGCTGAGGCAAGGCCCGCCGACGGGCCCGGGAGGTGGCAGAACGTGGCGCGGATAGCCGCGCCGGCTGCTTTCGATCACATGGTGAGCATCGAGTCCGGACCCGTCGCACATGATCGCGATTTCGTTGGAGAGCGCGAACAGCACGTCGCGCTGAACGTTCCCGATCAGCTTGACGGCTTCGGCGGTCTCGACGTCATCGACCGCGACGATCTCCACCCCGAGTCGCGCGAACAACGCCGCTGCGCGAGTATGCGCCCCCCGGGTGGCTCCGCCGACGATTTGCGGCAGGCGATGGATTTCCCGAAACGTGTCGCCGGTGATCGATCGATCCGGACAGCACGCAAAGTCGACGCCGCGCACGGTCGCGGCGACGCGATCGGACATGGCTCGCGTCGTGCCGATCGGCACCGTCGAACGCAGGATGACGAGGTCCCCGGGCCGCAGCCGCGTGATCAGCGCCGAGATCGCGGCGTCCAACTGATCGCTGTCGAATCCATGCCGGGCGTCGACCGGCGTCCCGACCGCGAGCACATGGATTTGCGCCTTGCCGGACGGCGGCAACGTCGCGGTGAAGCAGAGACGACCGGCGGCGGAGATCGCGGACGCCAGATGCGGATCGCAATGCTCGATCCGACCGTTGACGAGATCGTCAACCAATTGCGCGTCGCGGTCCATGCCGATCACGTCCAGCCCGCCGATGGCGAATGCTACCGCCAGCGGCAGGCCAACCGTTCCGAGCCCCAGCACACAGATGGCCGGTTGCGCCTGTTCGATTTCTCCCGCCAAGTCAGCCGCAGCGCAACTCATTCAACCCGCCTTTCGACAGTCGACTCGGCAACTTAGCGGCGGCGAGGATTCGAAGCCACCAGGCTTTATCCACGCGTCGGTCTGCGCGCTAATGCGTCGTCGCGGCGAAGTCCTGCGTGATGCGCGACACCGCAACGCGTGCCTTGCGTGTCGTCGCCGGCGTGTTGCGGCTGCGGCCGACGAAGCGCGGGATACCGGCCGTGATCACCGCGCCGATGGCCGCGATATCGCCGTGCTTGATCGCCGCCAGCGCATTGTCCTGCGTGCCGCCATCCGGCGCGTCGAGCAGCACGATGTCGGCGGCCTTGCCCGGCGCGATGACCCCGCTGTCGAGGCCGTAGACCTTGGCGTTGTTGCCGGTCGCCGCGCAGATGAAGTGCTCGGGCGGCATGTCGGTGAGGCTCGAAAGATGCGCAATCGTATAGAGCATGCCGAGCGGCATGATGCCCGAACCGGTCGGCGTGTCGGTCGCGATAATGAAGCGGTCGAACGCGCCGTGCTGGCGCGCAAGACGCGCGCAGAGGAGCGTGGTGCGCAGATTGCCGGCGGTGCAGACCTGCAGCGCCATGTCGGACTGCGTGATCACGCGCTCGAAGTCCGCATCCGGCATCGCGGTCGGCCCGCCGTTGATGTGGAACGACACATGCGGGCGCATCGCCAGCAGATGATCCGCGTTGATCGCACCCGAACCCGGGATCGACGAGCCGCCGGTGTGGCACGTGGTGAGCAGGCCCGCCGCCTTCGCGTCGGCGACGAGCGGGACGTAATCGTAGGCGGTCTTCACCGCGCCGAAGCCCGCTTTCGCCAGGCGTACGCCTTTGGCGAACAATTCGTCGAAGTCCGCACGCGTGAGCCCCGGCTCCAGGATCACCGAGCCGGCGATCACCCGCATGCCGCCCGGCCGGTAGTCCGCGAAACAGCGCTGCGCCGCGAGCGCCAGAGCCTTCACGCCCTCGACATCGCGCGGCCGGCCCGGCACGTGCACCTCGGAGGCCGAGATCGCGGTCGTCACCCCGCCGTGCAGGTAGCTTTCGAGGTAGCCGATCGCGCGCTGGCGCGGCGTGTAGTCGCCGAACGTGACATGCACGTGGCTATCGATCAGGCCCGGAATCGCCGTCATGCCGCCGGCATCGATCACCACGTCGGCATCGTCGACCGATGCCGGCGCCGCGCCGACCGACACAATGCGCCCCTCCTCCGCGACGATCGTGTCGCCTGTGGCGAGCGGATGATGCCAATCGCCCGAGACGATCGCGCCGAGATTGCAGATCGCGACTTTCATGCTTTGCCGTTGCCGGCCTGGACGCGCTTGAGCTCGCTTTCGAGATCGTAGGTCGACATCAGATCGTCCACCATGCCGGTCGCGCCACCCCAGTCGAAGGTGCGGAAGCTGTGGCCGCTGGTGACGAATTTCGCGCCCGCATAGAACATCTCGTACTGCGTATGGCGCGAGCCGAATTCCGAGCCGATCGCGTCCCATGCCGCTTTCAGGAATTTCACCTTCTCGTCCGGCTCCATCTTCGAGGCACGCTGCGTGGTGCGGATGATCTTGGCGAGGTGCGGGTCGGCATAATCCTCGACCGACGACGGCAGCATGATCAGCGCGCCGCCGGCGAGCTCGCGGATGATGTTGACGAAGCGCGGATAGAGGTCCTGGGTCAGCACCTGCGCCGAGTACATCTGGTGCCGGTTCGGCACCCAGTAGCCGTTGCGCATCGTGCCGTCGGCCTCCATGCCGGCGAGCATGGCGTGCACCATGCCGACGTTCGCGGCGAGGAAGCCGAGCTGCTCGCGCACCGGCGGCATCGCGCTGGTGCCGATCGCCTCGGTGATGCGGTGCGCGAGGCCGCAGAGGAATTTCAGCTTCACCGAGAGGCGGATTTGGGCCTGGTAGTTCTGGAACGCGTGCGAGGGCGTGTCGTGGAATTGCGCGCGGCACATGTCGGTGTCGCGATGCACGAAAATGCGCTCCCACGGCACCTTCACGTCCTCGAAATACATCAGGGCATCATTTTCGTCGAACCTCGACGACAAAGGATTGTCGAACACCGACACGGCCGAAGCCTCGTAGGACTTGCGCGAGAGGACGCGCAGGCCCTTGGAATTCATCGGCACCGCGCAGGAGAAGGCGAGGTCTTCCTCACCCGGCTTCAAAGGCTGAAGGTTCGCGACGAACACCTCGTTCGCCATGATCGAGGACGTGCCGAGCAGCTTCGCGCCGCGGATCGTGATGCCGCCGGAATCCTCGTCCACGATCTTCGCCACCAGACCCTCGGCCTGGTCGCCCCAATCCTTGGCGCGCTCGGCCTGCGGATTGATGATCACGTAGGTGAGGAAGTAGTCGTTGCGGCTCGCTTCCTCAAAATAGTCGCGCAGCGCCTTGGCGCGCGCGGACCCGTGCTTCTCGAACACCTCGATGCCGATGCGCTGGCCGACCAGCGTGGACGCCACATGGTCGGGCGAGCGGCCCATGAAGCCGCA
>CAYZMR010000065.1:0-10913 GCA_964479515.1 uncultured Hyphomicrobiales bacterium
GGCCCACCACGCATTCTTGACCCTAATTGAAAACACTAGAGAAAATGCCCATGCGTCCCGCACCTTTAATCGAGGTGCGGGAATAGAGGTTCACTTTCTATTCCGCGACAGCTTGTTCATCGCCGACGCTGCGAGAGCTTTGCGGTCGGCCGACTTGGTGTAGTGCAAGGCCATCCGCCCGCCTTCCCACCCGAAGATCGCTTCTAGTTGTGCGACCGTTGCGCCGCGATTTGCCGCACGCGTCGCCGCTGCTTTGCGCAGGCCGTGCGCCGATTTCCGAATCCCCCGCTTTCCTGCAGGCGAGTCGAAACAGCTTACCGACGACTTCCTTCGACGTCGGCTTTCCATCAACCGTGACGATGTAAGCAAGGTCACCAATCGGACCCGCCTTCAACGTTCGCACCAACTCGGGAAGCATGGGGATTACAACGCGTGTCCCGGTCTTCTCAGTATCAATACCGATGATGCCTTTTTGTACGTGTTGTTTGCCGAGGCGAGCCGCGTCGCCACGACGCAATCCGGTGAACAAGAAGATATCGAACATGACACGCTCGCGCGTGCCGTACCGGATGCGAGGAACTGCAGCGACCAGGGCACGGTCTCGTCGAGCGTCACATCCTGGGCGCCGAAGCTTGCGGTCGAATAGGCTATGTTTCCCGACGGCAGGGCGAGCAGGGTCGCGGGGACCTCTTCTCGTTGGGCGGTGATTGAAAACCGTATCCGGCGAAACATCATCGCCAATCGAGTTGCTGGCGACTGTACGGAGTTCAGCGCTTCCGGATCGGCTGTTCTCTTCGATGTGGAAGCGGCGGCGCGCCGGTGCGCTGCTCACGTGATGTCGTGGCAATTCGACGAAAGCAAAGCACCTTCTTCGGGGGGCGGGCGGGCTTGACGATCTGCGACCATGATCATTCTCAGCTCGGCTAGTTACACCTCCTGAAGGGTCGTTTGCTCCCTGTCGTTGATGATACGGCAGGCTGTCGATTGAATGAGTTCAATCAGTAGACAGGAGAGGCACACATCTGAACGCAGGTCTCTCACGGCTCCAGGCCGCGCCCGCTCAACCGACCGTCCACTCTAGCCGACGCGCGCGAGGGCCGTATCAACGGAGTTGAGTCGGGTCTGTCGCACCCTCGCGCCAAACGAGCTGATCGCAGCATTTAAGCATGTTGGTATGCGATCTCTGCGCCCCTCAAAAACGCAGTGACATATGATATGTAGGAACGTGCCACCTCAAGATGGAAAGACAGCGGCGCAATTCGCCACAGCACAACTTCGGCCTTGCCCAGAAGTGTGCGGGCGCACATGCCGACCGGAAATGCTGTGATGTCGAGGTCGAGCGGACAACCGGCATTTAGGATATCCGTGACCCCAGAGCCGCTCAACCTCAGAGCCGCACTCCGATGGCTGACATCAACCAGACTGTGCGGGAGGATCACGACCGCTCCCGCAAGCATCGCCGCGAACGCGGACGGATCGCCGTCTGGGCCAATCAACAGCCATTCGTCTGGGCCAAGCCAAAGGGCATGACGTTCGCCGCTACTGGCCGCGCGGCATGGCGTGCCCGGCAGCGCGATGCCGAACACCGCGCGCAGCGCCTCGGCGGCCGCGGGTGATCCGCGGAAAGCCAGGCGCACAGCCGGTCCCGCGTCACGCACATCCAGCAGCTCTGGCCGAGACGAGGGTGCCAGACCCGCAAGCACAGGCGCGCGCCGCGCGCGATCATCCATCAAGCCGCGCTCCCTTTGGGTCGTAGAAGACGGGTGCCGTCACCACGACCTCGACCGCACCGCCCGGCATCGGAACATGGAGACGCTCTCCTTTCCGCTTGCGCCCTCCGGACACCAGCGCCAGTGCGATCGAACGGCCAAGCGCATCGCTCCAGTAAGAGGACGTGACGTGCCCGAGCGCCGCAGTCCCGGCTGTCGGGGAGGCCTCCATGGTGATTTGCGCACCCTCCTCAAGAACGATTTTCGGATCCACGGTTTGCAGCCCGACGAGCTGCTGGCGGTCCGGCTTGACCATGTCGGGCCGCGAAAGCGAACGCTTGCCTACGTAGTCTTGCTTCTGCCTTCCCACCGCCCAGGCTAAACCGAGATCACCGACTGTCACGGTGCCGTCGGTTTCCTGACCGACGATGATAAATCCTTTTTCGGCGCGGAGCACATGCATCGCTTCGGTGCCATAGGCACAACCATTGTGCTTACGCACCTCCCGCCAGATCCGCTCCCAGACCGAATAGCCGTAGTCCGCCGGCACATTGACCTCAAAGCCGAGCTCCCCGGTGAAGCTCACCCGGAAGATTCGCGCCGGCACTCCGGCGACCTTGCCTTCGGCAAGGCTCATGTGCGGGAAGTTGGCCTTGCCGAGATCGATCCCCTCGACAAGCGGGGCCAGCGCATCGCGCGACTTCGGCCCTTGCACCGCAATCACCGCCCAATGTTCCGTAGTGGAAGTGAGCCAGCACGCAAGATCGGGAAATTCCGTCTGCAGATAGTCTTCCATCATGTGGAGGACGCGAGCGGCACCGCCGGTCGTCGTCGTCACGTGGAACGTGTTGTCAGCCACGCGTCCAATCACGCCGTCGTCGATGACAAAACCGGCTTCATTCAGCAGGATGCCATAGCGGCACTGCCCGATCGCAAGGTTCCTGATATCGTTGACGTAGAGGCGTTCGAGGAATTCGGAGGCGTCCGGGCCGACAACCTCGATCTTCCCCAGCGTGGATGCATCCAAGACGCCAACAGCCGACCGGACGGTTCTGCATTCCCGGCCGACCGCGGCGTGCATGTCCTCTCCTGCCTTCGGAAAGTATCGTGCGCGCTTCCACAGCCCCACATCTTCGAATACGGCGCCGTTGTCCTGCGCCCAACCGTCAATCGGGGTCCGACGGATCGGATCGAAGAGGTCGCCGCGTGAGTGAGCGGCGAGCGTGCCAAACGTCACCGGTGTATACGGCATGCGGAACGTCGTCAGTCCGACGTCCGGCAACGGCCTGTTGAGTTCGCCCGACATGATGCCAAGCGCGTTCATGTTGCTCGTCTTTCCCTGATCGGTTGCCATCCCGGTCGTGGTGTAGCGCTTGACGTGCTCAATCGATCGGAAACCCTCGCGTACGGCGAGCTTGAGATCTTCGGACGTGACGTCGTTCTGAAAATCGACGAACGCCATCTTGCGCGACTGCCCGTCACGGTGCGGCAGCTCCCCGAGCGAGCCGCCGTTCAGTGTCTCGGCATTTTCGACCGCAACGGCCGCACGTGGCCGCGCATTTAGCCCTGCTGCGCGCGCAGCGTTCTCTCCGGCCGCAAAGCCGTTCTCGATCGCCTCTGAAAGCTCGTTATCCCCCGCGCATGCGCCCGCAGACCGTACGCGGGCGTGCGATCTCGCGGGCAGGAATGCCTGCTTCTCCGCATCCCATGCGAGCTTGCCGCGCGACTGCGAGAACAAGTGCACCGAGGGCGTCCAGCCACCGCACATCAACACATGATCGCAGGCGAGTTCGCCTGCGTCGCGCACCGGACCGTCGCCGGAGCGCGCACCGGCTCGCACCCTCGACACTCTGAGACGCCCGCTCGTGCCGATGATCATGGCGCCCGCGGTGACCGATATGCCGGCTTGGCGTGCAAGCGGAATGAGATGGCTGTCCGGATGACTGCGATGATCGAAGATACCGGCGATCTCGACACCGCGGCGGACGAGCGCGAGAGCCGTGCGGTAGATCGTGTCGTGCGAGCCGGCGAGTACGGCGCGGTGCCCGGGCTTCACGCCATAGCGCTCGAGATACGTATGCGCCGCGCCCGCCAGCATGATGCCGGGCCGGTCATTGTCGGGAAACACCAGGGGCCGCTCGATCGCACCGGTCGCGAGCACGGCTTGCCGGGCGAACACCTGCCACAGCCGCTCACGCGGCGAAGCAGGGTCCGGTTTCGCCAGGTGATCGGTCACGCGCTCGGCCAGCGCGATGACATTATCGTGGAAGTAGCCGAAGGCTTGCGTCCGCGGCAGGAGCATGACGCGATCGTGGTCCGACAGGAGGCCGATTGCCTCCGCGGTCCAATCAAGCGCGGATTTGCCACCCACGGTCGCGGTCGTTTCGGACAGAAGCGACCCGCCCAGTTCCGGCTGCTCATCGCACAGGATGACGCGGGCACCTGCTTGCGCGGCGGCAAGTGCCGCGCAGAGGCCAGCGGGGCCAGCGCCGACGACCAGCACGTCGCAATGCGCGTAGCGGCTCGCGTAGCGATCGGGGTCGGGCGAAGCCGGTGCGTGTCCAAGCCCCGCCGCACGGCGGATCAACGGCTCGTACAGGCTCGTCCAGGCCCAATTCGAGCCGAGCCAGCGCGGCCCCATGAAGGTCTTGTAGTAGAAGCCTGCCGGAAACAGGGGCGAGAGCGGGCCCGCAAACGCCCCGAAGTCGTGACGCAGCGATGGCCAGCGATTTTGGCTGTCAGCAACGAGATTGTCATAGAGCTCGATCTGCGTGGCGCGCAGATTCGGCGTAACCCGCCCGCCATCACGCTTGACGGTGACAAGCGCGTTCGGCTCCTCGGGACCCGCAGACAGGATGCCGCGCGGGCGATGATACTTGAATGATCGACCGACCAGATGCACGCCGTTGGCGAGCAGCGCCGATGCGAGCGTATCGCCCGCCAAGCCGACGTAGCGCGCACCGTCGAACGTGAAGGACAGCGGCGCTACGCGGTCGATCCTCCCGCCGGATTGGGTCCTGAAGGCCCCGCTCATCCGTCGGCCTCCGCGGCGAGCGCGCCGAGATCGGGCTTCGGCTCCCCCGCCTTGTACGTTTTGAGGATCTTGTCGGTGACCGTATGCCGAACGGCGTTGAAGAATCGTCCGCAGCCGTGGATGTGGCGCCAGCGCTCCGCGTGCAGGCCCTTCGGATTGGCACGCATGTAGAGATAGTCCGCCCAGTCTTTGTCGGAGACGGCGGACGGATCGGCGGGCCGCGCGATATGCGCCTCACCCGCGTAGCGAAACTCGATTTCCGGGCGCTCCATCTCGCAATAGGGGCAGCGGATCAGAAGCATGCCGATCCCCTAGTGCGCGACGGCCGCGGCCGCCGCCTCGTCGATGAGACCGCCCGTGGTGAACCGCTCGAGCGAGAATGGCGCGGCGATGGGATGCGGATCGTCCCTCGCCATGGTGGCGGCGAAGACGTGACCGGAGCCCGGCGTTGCCTTGAAGCCGCCGGTGCCCCAGCCGCAGTTCACGTAGAGGCCTTCGACCGGAGTCTTGCCGATAATCGGTGAGCGGTCGGGCGTCACATCGACGATGCCACCCCAGTTCCTGAGCATGCGCAGCCGTCGCACAACGGGAAACAGTTCGCAGACCGCGTCGAGCGTGTGCGTCGCGATGTGCAGACCGCCGGTCTGCGAATAGGAAATGTAGGCATCCGTTCCGGCACCGATGACCAGCTCGCCCTTGTCGGACTGCGACATGTAGGCGTGGACCGTGTTCGACATGACGACGCACGGCATGATCGGCTTGACCGGTTCCGACACCAGCGCCTGGAGGGGATAGCTCTCGAGCGGCATCCTGACGCCTGCCATCGCGAGAATGACCGACGTATGCCCGGCCGCCACGACGCCGACCTTGCGGGTCCGGATCGTGCCGCGCGTCGTCTCGAGCGCCTCGACGGCCCCGGCCAGATTCCGGCGGATTGCCGTGACCTCGCAGCTCTGGACGATGTCGACGCCGAGGGCCGAAGCGCCGCGCGCATAAGCCCAGGCGACCGCGTCGTGCCGGGCCGTGCCGCCGCGCCGCTGCAGCGCAGCGCCAAGGATCGGATAGCGGATATCGCCCGATATGTTCAGGATCGGGCAGAATTCCTTGGCTTGTTCAGGCGTCAGCCACTCATTGTCGATGCCGGCCAGGCGGTTCGCGTGGACGTGACGCTTGAACACCTGCATGTCGTGCACATTGTGCGCCAGCATCATGACGCCGCGCGGAGAATACATGACGTTGTAATTGAGCTCGCGCGACAGCGTCTCCCAGAGCTTCAGGGCGTGCTCGTAGATCGCTTCGGACTCCTTCCAAAGATAGTTCGAGCGAATGATCGTCGTGTTGCGTCCGGTGTTGCCGCCACCGAGCCAACCCTTTTCGAGCACCGCGATACGGCGCACGCCGTACTCCTTGGCAAGGTAGTAGGCGGTCGCGAGCCCGTGCCCGCCTGCGCCGACGATCACCACGTCGTAGGCCGCCTGCGGCTCTGCGGAGCGCCACTGCTCGCGCCATCCCCGATGACCGCCAAACGCCTCGCGAACCAGGGTGAGGAAGGAGAATTGTGTCATGTCCAATCAAATGCCCGGTGGGCCGATCAATCCGTTTCGAACGCCGTGTCGCTATCGCGGGGTCGGCTTGAGGTCAGTTGCCTCGGCCGGCGTCGGTTCGCCAATCACATGAAACGAGGCCGGCTGAATCTCAACTATTACTCTCGACGTGGCATCCGGCTTCCAGTCGCTGCCGCTCAACGCAATGGCTTCAATCGTCACGCCTGCATCGAGCCAAACGCGCACGATCCGGGTGTGGCCGAGATATTGCACATCCTCGACCGTTCCGCCGTAACGGTCCGCACGAAGTTCGCTGTCCGGCGGATAAAGACGGACGTGCTCGGGCCGGACAATGGCGACGCCCGATTTTCCAGGCGCCGGCGTGTCCTCGCCTTCGACCGGCCCGGCGATGCGGACATCACGGCCCGACTGAGTAATGCGAACCAGGTTCGATCGCCCCAGGAATTCGGCCACGAAACGTGAGCTCGGGCGCTCGTAGAGCTGCTCGGGCACGCCGATTTGCTCAATCCGGCCGCGATTCATGACCGCCACTCGATCCGACAGCATGAGCGCCTCGTCCTGCGCATGTGTGACCAGGATGGTCGAGATGGAGAGGCGACGCTGAACGCGCTTGAGCTCGGCGCGCAACGTCTCGCCGATCTTGCGATCCAGCGCCGAGAAAGGCTCGTCGAGCAGAAGCACGGTCGGCTGCGTTATCAGCGCACGCGCGAGCGCCACGCGCTGCTGCTGCCCGCCGGAGAGCTGCGACGGCAGATGCTCGGCGCGATCGCCAAGTTGCACGAGATCAAGCATTTCGGCGACGCGCTGGTCGATCTCACGACGCCGCACACCGCGCATTCTGAGGCCAAACGCAACATTGTCGCGCACAACCATGTGCGGAAACAGCGCGTAACTCTGGAAGACGAGACCGACATTGCGCAGATGCGCAGGCACGTCATTGACGACTGCGCCGCCGATCCGCATCGTCCCCTGTGACGGACGCAGGAAGCCCGCGATGATGCGCAGCAGGGTCGTCTTGCCGCAGCCGCTCGGGCCCAGCAACGTGACAAACTCTCCCGGCTTTACCTCGAACGAGACATCGGCGGCCGCGACCATCTGACCAAACCGCTTCGTCACGTTCTCGATGTCGACGGCGCTCATCGGACGATGCGAGTTCCGCTTGAGATCTGGCCGCCGGCCATCAGAAATCCCGTCAGGCCGACCGTGAGCATCAGCATCAAGCCGGAGATCGCCGCGATCGAGGGATCGAGCTGGAACGACAGGCTGTTGAAGATCTGGATCGGCACCGTGACGCGCCGGGTGGACAGAAAATAGGTAATGATGAACTCGTCGAACGAAGTGATGAAAGAGAAGATGGCTGCGGCGACCAACCCTGGTCTGATCACCGGAAGCAGGACGTGAAAGGCGGCACGCCAAGGCGCCGCCCCGAGGCTCTGCGCGGCCTCCTCGAGCCGGCGATCAAAGACCTGCAGACTCGCGCCGATGGTGATGATGGCGAAGGGCAGTGCGATGGTGACGTGCGCGAGCACATAGGCGGTCACGGTGTCCTGCATGTGGCCCCAGAACACGACTTGGAACTGCGCGAGCCCGAGCACGACGTGCGGCAGGACCATCGGGGCGATCAGCAGCGTGAAGATGATGCGCCTGCCGCGTGCCGGTCCCCGATCGAGCGCGTAGGCCGCCGTGAGCCCGAGCAGCAGCGTCATTGGGGTCACGATCGCGGCGACAAGCAGGCTTCTGCCGAGCGCGTCGAGCCAATCATCGTCGGACAGAATGAAGGCGTACCAGCGCAGACCATAGCGTGCCGGCGGAAAGGCCAGATAGCTGTCCGCCGTGAATGACTCGACAAGCAGGATGACCTGCGGGAGCAGCAGGAATGCGAGCGTGAGAACGGCGACAGAACCCGTGACCCAGCCCCCGGCGTCCTCGCGGTTCTGCGCGCCCGTCACGTCGCCACCCCGTACCGCCGGGCAAACTGCCGCGACAGCCAGAGCAGCCCGGCGACGATCAGCAGCACCATGACGGCGAAGGCGGAAGCGCGCCCCATGTCGAATTGGGTTCGCACAAGATCGCCGATGATCATCGAGATCGTGACGACAAAGTTTCCGCCCATCACGACCGGCGTCAGATAGAGCCCGACACACAGGACGAATACGAGCGTGAAGCCGGCGAAGACGCCGGGCATACTGAGCGGCAACGTCACGTGCCAGAACACACGCGCGCGCGTCGCCCCGAGGCTCGCCGCGCTTTCCTCCACCGCCGGGTCGATCGCGGTCAGGCTGGCGAACACCGGCAGCACGACGAACGCCAAATAGACATGGACGACGCCGATCACGACGCCGAGATCGTTGTACATCAGCCGCAACGGCTCGGTCGTCAGACCGAGGCGGCGCCACGCGACGTTGATGAGCCCTTCCCGACCCAATACGAGAATCCATGCGACGTTGCGGACGATCACGCTGGTGAGCAGCGGTGAAACCACGAGGAAGAGCAAGAGCAGGCGCATCCTTCCGCCCGACCGGCGCATCGTCATCGCGACCGGATATCCGAACAGCAGGCAGCAGGTCGCGATGACGAAGGACAGATACAGAGTATGCAGCACCGCCCTGAGGGCGACGCCGTCGGCGAAGAAGGATTGATAATTGTCGATCGAAAAAGGCGACACGGTTACGCCGCCGGTCGTCTTCTCGAAGCTCGCCGCGACCAGCACGATCAGCGGGACGGCAAATGTAAATAGGTAGAGCGATGCCGACGGGACGAGCAGAAGCCAAGGGCGCCTCGAGTCGCCCTCGGGAGGTTCCAGCGTCCCGTCCTTCATAACGGCTTCACAGGTCCGTCCGCGACCGCGTCCAAGGGGACGCATCGTCACCCTGGATCAGGCTTGCTTCCAGGCGTCCCAGCGCCGGCGCCATTCCGCCACATTGTCGACGATGGTGTCAAAGTCCTCCTTCACGGCGCGCTTGAGGACTTCGGGATCCGTCACGATGATGCGTTCCTTGATGTGGTCCGAATATACCACGTCCTTGTTGGGAGAGCCCTGATAGCCTTTCTCGGCGAGCAGGCTCTGCGGCTCCTTGCTGCACACGTAGTTGATCCAGGCCTTGGCGAGATCCGGATCGCGAGCGCCGCGCAGAACGCTGAACGGATTGTACCGGACGAAAATGCCCTCCTTTGGCGCGACGAATTTTATCGGCACGCCCTCATCCTGCACGGCGGCCGCGCGGGAATTCCACACGGCGCCGAGAACGATCTCCTGTTGGCGCATGAGCTGTTCGGCCTGCGCGCCAGTGGTGTAGAGCGTCAGCAGGTTGGGCCTCAGTTCGGTCAGATGCTTGAACGTCTCATCCGAGACCGGTAGCGTCTTGCCGGTAAAGGTGAGGTTCACCATCTGCAACACCTGATCGAAGATCGGGTCGTTGATCGCGACCTTCCCCTTGTATTTCTGATCCCAAAGATCCTTCCACGATGTCGGAGCTTCTTTGACCTGCTGCGTATTGTAGGCGATGCCGTAGCTCCACAACAAAAGACCGGGTCCGTGCTCGGTGATGAACTGAGGGTACAGATTCTTGTATTCCGGGATGTCGCTCGCGTTCAGCGGTATGAGAAGGTTGTTGCGGCGCGCGAAAACGTAATCGGTGAGCTGCATCGCGATGACGTCGGCTTCCGGCCGGCCGGCGTCGACCGTCGCCTTGACCTTCTGCATGGGCGGCACACTGCCCGGCATGGTTATGGTTTCGACGCGCACCCCGTGCTGCTTCTCGAACGGCGGGATGATCTGTTCCTTGAACGCGCGGCCGAGGACACCGTCGAAGCTGTAGATGACGAAGGTCTTGCCCTGTGCCCAAGCCTGCGACGAGATCACGGTGGGAGCCGCGAGGGCTGAGGCCGTCAAGCCGAGAAAACGGCGCCGACCAATTGTCGTGTGCCTGCTGTTGCGCATCAGCTCTCTCCCAGCGCGGCCATCAGAACGGCATCCGCGCGGCTTTGATCCTCGGCTCGGCCCATCGAACGCGCTTGAATAAGCGCGACATTGCCATTGCAAAAAAAAGACATGCGGACGCATGCGACTTTTTTGATCAGTCGCAACGCCTTGAAGAGTCTCGGCAGTCTTCCGACCGCTCTCGACCGGTTCAGGCGTCCGCGAATGGCACCATTGTCCATGGCAGGTGGCGTGCCAGTACAATTTTGGAGCGTTTTGACCGATCTACAGTGCCGCCGCCGTCGGACCGCAGAAAAGCGTGTCTGCCTCCGCAGACGCCCTTGTTGCGCCAAGGAGCATTCGATGTTGAAGGCCCGGTTCGTCGACATGATCTACACGCATACGGAAGGCGAACCGACCGGCATCATCCATTCCGGTATTTCCTATCCGGCCGGCAGCTCCATCCTGGAGAAACGGCGTTACCTCGAGCAGAAATACGATTGGCTGCGCCGCGCCGTGATGCGCGAGCCGCGCGGCCATCGCGACATGTTCGGTGTATTCCTGACCTCGCCCTCCGAGCCGGGCTTCGATGCCGGCATGATCTGGATCGACGGCGAGAATTTCATGGACATGTGCGGCCACGGCACCATCGGGCTCAGCATGGCGATGGTGTCGCAGGGAATGGT
>CAYZMR010000065.1:11013-16386 GCA_964479515.1 uncultured Hyphomicrobiales bacterium
ACGTTTCGCGGCCAGCTCATTCGTTCCGAGACGGTCGGAAACATTCGCGCGGTCGTTCCGACCATTCAGGGAACCGCCAACATCATCGGCTTTGCCAAGTGGCTCATCGATCCGGCCGACCCGTTAAACGAAGGATTCGTGGTCGGATAGGCGCGCTGCGCGGCCGGTCAGGCAAAATACGGCCGTCGCTCGCGCGGAAGAAGCTCCGCGTTTGCACTGAGCGTCGTCGCCCGTCGGACGAGTTCGGCTCGCTGCATCTTCTTGCGACCTCCGAGAGAGCGCAGGATTTCCGCGGGGCCGGCCCTGCGCATCTCGACCGGGGAGCGGCCGAATTCTTTCTTGAAACAGCGGATGAAATGGGAGGCGTCCGAGAAGCCGTAGTCCTGCGCAATCTCTGTGATTGTCCGCTCAGGAACCGCCAACTGCCACAGGCCGTAATGGGTTCGCAGCATCCGTGAATACGACTGAACACCTTGGCCTACATGCTCGTGGAATAGACGCTGGAGCTGCCGTTTCGAGATGTTCAGGTGTGATGCGATCGCCGACAGGCTCAGGGGCTCGCTCAGGTGCTGCTCGATCAGCAGGATCGCTCGCAAAACACGAGCGTCATCGACCTCATGCGCGAGCGGTGGCTGGGGTTGCGGCGACGACGGCGGGCGCGCCCGGTCGACGATCATGATGTGAAGGCTCTTCTGCGCCTCCGCCGGGCCGATATGGCGCGAGATGATCCAATAGGCGAGGTCAATCGCCACCGCGCCGCCAGCGCACGTGATATAGCGACCATCGACGACGAACAACTGGTCCGCGACCGGGATCACGTCCGCGAATTCCTCGATCAGATTCTGATAATGATACCAGCTCACACAGCATCGGCGTCCCTTCAGAATCCCCGCTCGCAAGAGCGTGAAGCTGCCAGTCCCCACGCCAACAAGCCGCACACCGGCCTTGTCGGCGGTCCGGATGTAATCGAGGATTCGTCGGTCGGGCACGATCTTCAGCAGCCCGCTGACGACGATAATGTAGTCGAATTGGGTCGGATCGCAGAGCAGATCGGTGGGATGCACCTCGACGCCGCAGCTCGCCGGAATGGGGTCGAGGGTGGGTGCAAGGATCGACCATTGGCAGTGAATCGGACGGCTGCCGTCACCTTCGTCTGCGGCGAGGCGGAAAGCGTCGACCAGCGCGGCAAACGGCAACATCGTAAATTGCGGCGTGAGGATGAAGCCGACGCGCAGCGCCACTTCACCGCTATTCGACTTCTCGTTATTCCTGCGAATGGCCCTCTTCATCCGGCAACTGTATGAGGCAGCGACGGCAAAGTCCATTTGCGGCAGCAGCGCGCGCGTTGGTTGTCGTTCCGGACGCTGGCGCGATCTTCCAACCATAATGTCGTACGCGTTCAACCATGCCGGTCTCTCGTTCCGCATAGATTCGTAGCCACACTTGGTGCAGCGGCGCTTGGATTCGTGAGAACTTCGTAGAAGGACGTCCTGATGCCGATCTGGATTGGCGTCGATGTGGGAGGGACATTCACCGATCTCGTGGGCTTCAATGACGCAACCGGCGAGGTTCGCATTCATAAGACCCCGACGACGCCGTCCGATCCGACGCGGGCGATCATCGGAGGGATCGAAACGGTCGTCACAAGCCTTGGCGCGGACGGGCATCCGATCGAGGAAATAGCTCACGGTACGACAGTTGGCACGAACGCGCTGATCCAACGCAAGGGCGGCCGTGTCGCGCTCATCACCACGGACGGCTTTCGCGACCTCCTTGAGATTGGCTTCCAAAATCGATTCTACGTGTATGATTTTCATCGCGACATGGCGCCCCCGCTGGTGCCGCGGCTACATCGTTTCGAGCTCAAGGAACGCGTTACGACCGGCGGAGCCGTTGTCACGCCTCTCTCTGATGATGAGATCGCTCGAATGCTTGCTGTCCTGCCGGCAACCGAGATCGACGCCTTCGCCGTCTGCCTGCTTTTCTCCTACGTGAATTCGGACCATGAGCGGGCGATGGGCGCGGCGCTGAAGGCGCACTTCCCGAACAAACACGTGTCGCTATCTTCGGAAGTGCAGCCGGAGTTCAGAGAATATCAGCGGTTTTCCACCACGGTCTTGAACGCGTTCCTGCAGCCGGTGATGTCCGGCTACCTCGCATCGCTCAAGGACGGCATCGATCGCAACTATCCAGGGGCGCGCCTCTCGATCAGCCATTCCAGCGGCGGTTTGATGTCGGCGGACGTCGCCCGTAACTTCCCGGTTCGGACCGCCCTGTCCGGCCCCGCGGCGGGCGTCACCGGCGCGCTCGAAATCGTGCGCGGCTCGAATCGTTCGGAAGCGATCACGTTCGACATGGGCGGCACCAGCACCGACGTGGCGATGATTCAGGGCTTCGCCGTCGCACACAGCTATGGAAGTAGCATCGGTGGGTATCCCGTCCGTCTGCCGATGGTCGACGTGAACACCGTCGGCGCGGGCGGCGGATCGATCGCCTGGTTTGACCGGGATGACCTCCTGAAAGTCGGACCGCGCAGCGCGGGAGCCGTCCCGGGCCCAGCCTGCTATGGGCTCGGTGGATCCGAGGCCACCGTAACCGACGCAAATCTCGTCCTGCAGCGGCTCTCGCCGCATGGACTGCTTGGCGGCGCGATGCAGCTCGACGAAGCCGCCGCCCGCAGGTCGATTCGGCCGATTGCGGATCGCTTGGGGATGGAACCGGAGCAGGCGGCACTCGGCATCATCGACATCGTCGTCTCGAACATGGTGCGTGCGATTCGCGCGGTGTCCGTCGAGCGGGGTCACGATCCGCGCGACTTCACGCTTCTGCCGTTCGGCGGAGGCGGGCCGTTACATGCGCGCGCCGTGGCCACGGAACTGGGCATGCGGGAGATTCTCGTCCCTTCCCACCCCGGCATTCTCTGCGCCGCAGGACTCATGAGCGCCGGCCTGAGCGAGAATTTCGTCCGGACGACGCACGCGAGCCTTGATGACGACGGGTTGCGCAAACTCGCGACCACCCTCCAGTTGCTCGTCGAGGCCGCAGACCGATGGTTCGACATCGAGCACGTCAGTCCGCCGAAACGTCGCTATGAAAGTTCTCTCGATCTCGCCTATCAGGGACAGAGCTTCGAGATATCGATCCCGTTGTCGAGTTCGCAGAGGGGACATCCAAATCTGCCCTCTCTCAAAGAGCTGCGCAGCCTGTTCCTGGTCGCCCATGAGCGCGCCTACGGCTATTCCTCGCCGGATGATCCGATCGTCATCACAAATTGCCGCCTGCGCGCGCTCGGCCTGCGCTTGGAGGGGCCATTTCGGATGCAGTCAGGGCCGGCCCACGACACGGTTGCAATCCCATCCGAGCGGATGGTCTGGTTCGATCGTTCCGGTCCACGACCGACGCCGGTGCTTGCCCGAGATACACTCGCGATCGGCGCGGTCCTGTCCGGACCGGCGGTCATCGAGCAGTTCGACAGCACGGTGTTGATATTTCCCGGCGACCGGGCAACGGTCGATAGCGACCGCAATCTCATCATAGAGATCAGCGTATGACGTTTCCTAAGCAGCCCCCCGATGCCATCACGCTGGAGGTCATCCATAACGGCCTGCGATCGATCGCCGACGAGACCTTCATCGCACTGAAGAAGAGTGCCTACTCGACTAACATCAAGGAGCGGGACGATCACAGCGCATGCCTGATGGATCGGCGTGGCCGCATCGTCGTGCAGGCCGAACGCGCGCAGGCCATTCATCTCAGCTCGATGTCGGGCCACGTGCGCGCGGTACTTGCCGCCTTCGGCGTGGACGGCCTGCGCGAGGGCGACATCTTCATCTCCAATGACCCGTATGTGGCGGGTGGCAGTCACCTGCCCGACGTGAATTTCGCCATGCCGGTCTTCGTGAACGGGAGGCTCACTGCATTCTCCTGCAACATCGCCCACCACGCCGACATTGGCGGCATGACGCCGGGCAGCATGTCCGCCAACATGACGGAGATCTATCAGGAAGGTCTGCGCATTCCGGTCGTCCGGCTCTTCCGGGAGGGGCGGCTGGTGAGGGACGTTCTTGACCTCGTCCTCCTCAATGTCCGTATGCCCGAGGAGCGGAAGGGAGACTATCTGGCCCAGGTCGCGGCGTGCCGCCTCGGCGAACGGCGCTTTCGGGAATTGGCCGCCAGGTACTCATCGGACAATATCGAGATGACCTTCGATGAGATCATTGAGCGCACCGGACGGAGGATGCATCGATTGATCCGCATGCTGCCTCCTGGGCAATACTCGTTCGAAGACGTCATGGACTCGGATGGCCACGGGGCCCGCGACATCAAGGTCAAGGTCGCTGTCACGATCCAGGGCGACAGCATCTCGTTTGACTTCGCTGGCACGAGTCGTCAAGTGAAAGGCAACATCAACGTTCCTTTTGCCGATACCTGCTCAATGGTAGGCCTCGCCCTTAAAGGTCTGCTCGATCCAACGACTCCAAACAACCAAGGTGTCATCGATCTTGTTGACGTAAGAGCCGAACCCGGCACGCTCGTTCGCCCCAATTTTCCGGCCGCCGTGGCCTTTCGCACGCACACGTGTCAGCGGATTGTGGATGTGATCCTTGGCGCGTTGGCCCCGGCTATGCCTGAGGCCGTCATCGCGGCGGGTAACGGCGCCAATACGACCGCAATATTCTCAGGCACAGATCCGCGCGACGGACACCGGTATCTCTTCCTGGAGACTCTGGCTGGAGGTTGTGGCGCTCGCTCATTCAAGGACGGCAAGGACGGCGTTCAACTCTACGCCGCGAACTCCGCGAATATGGCCATCGAGGTTTTCGAAAACAGCTTTCCGATCCGCATCGAACGATACGAGTTTGTGCCAGATAGCGGGGGAGCCGGACAATACCGAGGTGGCTTGGCCTTGCGAAGGATCTATCGAACCGTGGCCGGCGATTGTCTCTTCGTCGGCTCCGCGGACAGGTTCACTAACGTGCCCTGGGGCCTGTTCGGCGGGGGGCCGGGTGCGGCTGGGCGATATGTGATCACCGACACGAACGGAACCGAGACCACGCTTGATGCGAAGCCCGCCCCTGTATTGGTGAAAGAGGGTGAAGTGATCGTGGTGCAAAGCCCGGGGGCGGGCGGGTACGGCGATCCGAACGAGCGTAACCGCAAACAGTTGGCGCGTGATCTCCAGAGTGGAAAGTACTCGGGTGAATTCATAGAAAGACACTATCGACGATCAATCGATGAACTGCGTACCACTCAAATTGATGGCATGCTCGACTTCGAAGAAACGCTCCCGCATTGGCGCTCTACATAGCGCTGACTGGTCGACGATTGTCGGCCCGATCTAATGTGTTTGCTTTCCCTTCATCGCATCCTGCT
>CAYZMR010000066.1:0-16225 GCA_964479515.1 uncultured Hyphomicrobiales bacterium
TCGCGTGGCCGCCCTCGTGATAGGCGGTCAGCATCTTCTCTTCTTCGGTCATGACGAGCGACTTGCGCTCGGCGCCCATCATGACCTTGTCCTTGGCGTCCTCGAACTCGACCTGCGTGACCATGCGCTTGTTGCGCCGCGCCGCCATCAGCGCCGCCTCATTGACGAGGTTGGCGAGGTCGGCGCCCGAGAAGCCGGGCGTGCCGCGCGCGACGGTCTTCAGGTTCACGTCGGGCGCGAGCGGAACCTTGCGCACATGGACCTTGAGGATGTTCTCGCGGCCGACGATGTCGGGGTTCGGCACCACGACCTGGCGGTCGAAGCGGCCGGGGCGCAAGAGCGCCGGATCGAGGACGTCGGGACGGTTGGTGGCGGCGATCAGGATGATGCCCTCGTTCGCCTCGAAGCCGTCCATCTCGACCAGCAACTGGTTCAGCGTCTGCTCGCGCTCGTCATTGCCGCCGCCGAGGCCGGCGCCGCGATGACGGCCGACCGCGTCGATTTCGTCGATGAAGATGATGCAGGGCGCGTTTTTCTTGGCCTGCTCGAACATGTCGCGTACGCGCGAGGCACCGACGCCGACGAACATCTCGACGAAGTCGGAGCCCGAAATCGTGAAGAACGGCACGTTCGCCTCACCGGCGACCGCGCGCGCGATCAAAGTCTTGCCGGTGCCGGGCGGGCCGACCAGCAGCACACCGCGTGGAATGCGCCCGCCGAGCCGCTGGAATTTTCCGGGATCGCGCAGGAATTCTACGATCTCCTGCAGGTCCTGCTTGGCCTCGTCCACGCCGGCGACATCCTCGAACGTGACGCGCCCATGCGCTTCGGTCAGGAGCTTCGCACGCGACTTGCCGAAGCCGAGCGCCTTGCCGCCCGCCCCCTGCATCTGGCGAGAGAGGAAAATCCATACGCCGATCAGCGCGATGAACGGCAGCCAGGAGACCAGCAGCGACACGAACCAGGGCACGTTGTCGCCCGGCGGCCGCGCCGTGATCTGCACGCCCTTGCCGTAGAGCCGTTGCACCAGGGTCGGATCGTTCGGCGCGTAGGTCTGGAAGCTGCGGCCGTCCGTATAGGTGCCGTGGATGTCCTGGCCCTGGATGGTGACGTCGCGCACGCGACTCTGGTCGACCTCGTTGAGGAGCTGGGAGAACGAGATGTCGGACGAGGAGGTGCGCTGCCCCGGGTTCTGGAACAGCGTGAACAGCGCGAGCAGCAGGAGAACGATGATCACCCACAGAGCGAAATTGCGTAGATTGGCGTTCATCCCATGTCCTTCACGCCCGGGTCCTGAAAAGGCCCACCGGTCATTGGCGGCGATTCGTGTTTCGCGGCGTCTCCGCGTCCCAACAACCGCAATGTAGGTTCCGCCAACCCTTCTGCCAAGGGAATTGGCCTATTCTGCGTCATTCTAGCTTGACTTGATGAACGCTCCTTTGCGGCCGGCACCGCCCGTTTTCGCGCCAGAACCGCTGGCCTTGGCGTGAGAACCGCGCGCCTTCGCGGCGGGGCGGCGCGGCGGGGCGGGCTCGACCGTGAGCCTGCCATTGCCGAGCGTAATCAAGGCCCCGGCCAGCGTGCGGCGGACGCGCGCACCCGTCGCAAGGCTCCCATGCAGCGCTTCGAGCTTGCCGAGTTCGACCGGCCCTTCATGGCCGACAGCCGCGACGAGCCGGCCGAGAACACGTAACGCTACTTCGGCCGGCAGCTTTGCGTATTGATCCGCGTCAAGCACGCCGGAGCCATCGCACAGCCGCGCCATCGCGTCGTCCGCGGCCTGCTCCAACGCCGCGTCGGCCCGCGCGAGGCGCCGGGCGAGCGCCGAAAGGCGCCGCGAATCAAGGCCTTCGGCCGCGAGCCCCGGCATCAAACGGCGCAGCCGCGGCCGGGCAAAGCGCGGGTCGCGGTTGGACGGGTCGTCGGCGAAGGCAATGCCGGCTTTTTGCAGCGTCGCGATGAGGCGCGACTTGGGGATATCGAGCAAGGGCCGCACCAGGGTTGCGGCCGCCTCGACCGGAAGCGGCGAGATCCTGGCCATCCCCCGCAATCCCGTCAGCCCACTGCCGCGAACAAGGCGGAACAGCACCGTCTCAGCCTGATCATCCTGCGAGTGCGCGATGAGCACGTGCCGAGCACCCGTTGTTCGCGAAACCTTTGCGAACATTCCATAACGCGCCGCGCGCGCGGCTTCCTGGATACCGGTCGCGGGCTTTGTCCCCGTCCAGCGCAGGGTGCGGTGCGCAACGCCGAGACGCCGCGCCAGGCGCTTGACCGCACGCGCCTCCTCGCCGGCCTCCGGACGCAGCCCGTGATCGACCGTGACGGCGATCAGCTTCGGCCCGCGCGTCAGGCGCGCGCGCCAGCGCGCCGCGAGCCAGAGCAGCGCGGTGGAGTCCGGTCCGCCGGATACCGCCAGCAGGAGCGCCGGCGCGTCGGCGAGATCGGCGAACAGCGCATCGGCTTCCGCATCGGAGACAGGGTCGCCGTCGCGCACGGCACCATCCATCGTCATCGCCGGCGATTGCGGGCGAGCCAGTATTCACAAAATGGGGAATCGATACAGCGTCGGTATCAGCAGCCGATGCGCTTCTGCTCGCGCTCGGCCGCGCTCTTGATGCTCAGCGACGCACGTGGATGCTTGCGCGATATCTCGCCGAGCGTCGCGCAGGCGGCTTCCCGTTCCTTCAACGCGGCGAGCGACTGGCCAAGCCGCAACAGCGCGTCCGGCGCCTTGCCGGACGACTCGAACTTGGTCGACACGGCGAGGAAGGCCTCGGCGGCGTCGCGATAGCGCTGGCGCTGGAACAGGCTCTCGCCGAGCCAGTAGTTCGCGTCCGCGACCTGCCGGTCGCTCGGATATTTCTTCAGGAACGCGCGCAGCGCCTCTTCGGCGAGCGCGTAGTCCTTGTGCAGCATGTAGCCATAGGCGAGGTCGTATTCGTCCTTCGGCGTCTGCGATGGCGCCATCACCATCTGCGGTCCGGTGGCGTTCGGATTGCGCGGCGGCGGAGCCGGCAACACACCCGGGATGGTGCGGATTTCATTCGGCCGCGCCGCCACGGGACCGGGCTGCGCCAGCGATGGGTCTTCGGCGGCCTGCGTCGAGAGCGTCGAGAGGTCGAGCGGCGCGCCAGCCTCGCGTCCTCTGGGAGCGCCGACGGGGGGCTCTTCCTCCATGATCGCGCCGGGAGGCGGCGGTGATGGCGGCACGGAGCCGAGCGTGCGCGGGGCGCCCGGCGCGTTCGGATTGTCGTTCGGATCGTACACGTCGGAGCGGCGCTGCGGCGCGCCGGGCGGCGGAAGCGGTGCTGCTTGCGGCACGAGCTGCGGCTGCGGCGGGGGCGGCGTCACGACCGCGGATCGCGTCGGTGGCGGAGCCGGACTCCGCGCGGCAAGTTGCTGCTCGAGCTGCTGGTTGCGGTACTGAAGCTGCTCGATGGTGCCGGTGAGCTGGCGCACCTGCGCTTCGAGGCGGTTGATGCGCGTCACCAATTCGGATTCGCTCGTCTGCGCATGCGCCGGCACGGCCGCGACAAGGCTCACGAGCGCGGTCAGCAACAGAGCGGTCGGAAATCTTGCGATCATGATCTCAACATCGCCCGCCCGTTCGCGAGCGGACCCCACGATACGAATCGCTGCGTCTAAATTGTGACTGTTGCGTTTACGGATGATTAACTGTGGCGTCCGCAACGGCCCTCATCCTCGGAGTCCGTAGCCCGCATGAGCGAAGCGACATGCGGGAGCAAAAGACCCCGGATGTCGCTTCGCTCATCCGGGCTACAAGCACGGAGCACGCGGCTATCCTTCGAGGAGAGCCTCACGCCGCCTTCTGCTTGCTCGCCGCCTCGTCGCGCAGCGCGCGGCGCAGGATCTTGCCGACATTGGTCTTCGGCAGTTCGTCGCGGAACTCGATGAACTTCGGCCGCTTGTAGCCGGTGAGCTCACCGTGCAGGAACGTCATCAGTTCCTGCTCGGTGAGCGCGGGGTCGCGCCGCACCACATAGGCCTTGACCGCCTCGCCCGAGGCCGCGTCGGGCACGCCGACGACCGCGCATTCGAGCACGCCCGGATGCATCGCGATCACGTCCTCGACCTCGTTCGGATAGACGTTGAAGCCCGAGACCAGCACCATGTCCTTCTTGCGGTCGACGATCTTGAACATGCCGCGTTCGTCCATCACGCCGATGTCGCCGGTGCGGAAGAAGCCGTCCTTGGTCATGACCTCCGCGGTCTCCTCCGGGCGCTGCCAGTAGCCCGCCATCACCTGCGGGCCGCGCGCGCAGATCTCGCCCGGTGACCCAAGCGGGAGCTCGTTGCCGGCATCGTCGCGGATCGAGATGTCGGTCGAAGGCACCGGCAGCCCGATCGTGCCGGTGAACTCGTCATTGTCGCCGCGATTGCAGGTCAGCACCGGCGAAGTCTCCGACAACCCGTAGCCTTCGACGATCGGGCATCCGGTCGCCTTGAGCCAACGTTCGGCGATCGCGCGCTGCACCGCCATGCCGCCGCCATTCGAGACCTTGAGCTGCGAGAAATCGATCTTGCCGAAATCCGGGTGGTTGAGCAGCGCATTGTAGAGCGTGTTCACCGCCGGGAAATTGCTGACCCTGTACTTTTGCAATTCCTTGACGAGGTTCGGGATGTCGCGCGGATTGGGAATGAGGAGACACACGCCGCCCGCGCGCACGCCAAGCAGGAAGCACGCGGTCAGCGCGAAGATGTGATAAAGCGGCAGCGCCGTGACAATGAAGAGCTGCTCCACCTTCGGCTCTTTCTCCAGCGCGGGCTGCAGCCAGGCGTCGTTCTGCAACACGTTCGCGACGATGTTCCGGTGCAGCAGCGTCGCGCCCTTCGACACGCCCGTGGTGCCGCCGGTATATTGCAGGAACGCGACGTCTTCGGGCGCGATCGGCCGCGTCGAGAGCGGCTTGCCGGCGCCGGCCGCGAGCGCCGCCTTGAACGGCACCGCGCCGGGGAGCGAATAGGCCGGCACCATCTTCTTCACGCGCCGCACGACGAGATTGACGATCGCACCCTTGGGGAAGCCGAGCATGTCGCCCATGCTGGCGACGACGACGTGCTTGACGCGCGTGTTCGCAATCACCTTCGCCAGGGTGGCGGCGAAGTTCTCCAGCACGATGATCGCCTCTGCGCCGGAATCGTTGAGCTGATGCTCGAGCTCGCGCGGCGTATAGAGCGGATTGACGTTCACCACCGCCATGCCGGCGCGCAGGATGCCGGCGGTCGCGATCGGATGTTGCAGCACGTTCGGCATCATCACGGCGACCCGGTCGCCGAACTTCAGCCCGCTGCCCTGCAGGTAGGCCGCGAAGTCGCGCGACATCGCATCGAGCTCGCCATAGGTGATCGCCTTGTCCATGCAGATGAAGGCTTTGCGATCGCGGAACTTGGCAAAGCTCTCCTCGAGGAGCGCGACGAGGGAGGCGTATCGCGAGGCGTCGATCTCGTGCGGAACGCCCGGCGGATAGTTCTTGAACCAGATGCGGTCCATCTGCGCCTCCCCGTTCGAGGCCTTGGCGGCCGCGTTCCGGCTATCTTGCCCTTATGGCGCGATTTGTCACGCCCGCGTGGCCCGCGTCACTCCGCCGCCACGGTCTCGGCCGGCTTCTTCTTCCGCGACCCGACCCACTCCTCGAAGCGCTGGACCACCACGAACAGCGAGGGGACGAACAGCACCGCGAGGCAGGTCGAGGCGATCATGCCGGTGAAGACAGTTATACCGATGGACTTGCGCGCGCTCGCGCCGGCGCCGGTCGCGAGCACCAGCGGCACGACCGAGAGGATGAACGCGATCGACGTCATCAGGATCGGGCGGAAGCGCGCTTGCGCGGCCTCCACGGCGGCGCGGACGATCGGATGGCCTTCCTTGATCCGCCGTTCGCGCGCGACCTCCACGATCAGGATCGCGTTCTTGGCCGATAGCGCGATCAGCAGGATCAGCCCGATCTGAACGTAGAGATTGGCGTCGATCTTGAGCGCCAGCAGAATCGAGGCGGGACCCAGCAGCGCCAGCGGCACCGAGAGCACGATCGAGAAGGGCGCGTACCAGCTCTCATACTGCCCGGCGAGCACCAGATAGACGAGCAGCAACCCCATCCCGAACACCAGATACATCTGGTTGCCGACCAGCTTCTCCTGATACGACATCGCGCTCCATTCGTAGCCCGTGCCGGTCGGCAGCGTGCGCCCGGCGATCTGCTCCATCAGCGTCGTCGCCTCGCCCGACGAGAAGCCTTGCGCCGGGCTGCCGATGATGGTCGCGGACGGATAGAGATTGTAGAGGCTGATCAGCGGCGGGCCGGTCGTCGGCACGATGCTGGCGAGCGTGCCGACCGGCACGATCTGCCCCTCGCTGTTGCGCAGCGAGAGATTGGTGATGTCCTCCGGCCGCAGGCGGAATTTCGCATCGGCCTGCACATAGGCCTGGAAGGTGCGGCCGAACTTGTTGAACTGCACCACGTAGGTCGAGCCCATGAAGGTCTGGATGGTGGAGAACACCTGGTCGACACTGACGTGCAGCGTCTGCGCCTTCACGCGGTCCACATCGATGCGATATTGCGGCGCGTCGGAGCGGAACGTCGTCTGCACGCGCTGCAAGCCGGTCTGGCTCAGCGCCGACTGCACGATCGTGTTGGTGAGGCTCTGCAGTTTGGTGAAGTCGAACGAGCCGTCGCGCAGCTCCACCTGCAGCGTGAAGCCCGACGCGTTGCCGACGCCCTGGATCGGCGGCGGCGGCACGACCAGGATGCGCGCATCCATCACGGCCTGCATCGCGCGGTTCATGCCGAGGAACAGCGGCAGCAGGTCCTCCCCCTTGCCGCGCTCGCTCCAGGGTTTGAGCGTCACGTAAGCGACGCCCGCATTGGCGAGCGAGGCCGAATTGTCGAGCGGCGAGATGCCGGCGACGGTCAAGACCTGGTCGACGCCTCCGGTCTTCTTGGCGATCTCGGCGACCTGCTCCATCACCTTCTGGGTGCGATCGAGCGAGGCACCGTCGGGAAGCTGCACGGCGACCAGCAGATAGCCCTGATCCTCGATCGGAATGAAGCCGGACGCGACGCGGGTCAGGCCGTAAAGCGCGCCGGCGATGATGAGAAGCGCGATTGTGACCGACACGACGCTTGCCGCCGCCATCCGGCCGATCAGCCTGACGTAGCCGCGTTCGATCACGTCATAGCCGCGGTTGAAGGCCCGATACGCGATGTTGCGCTTCTCCGGCGGGGTCGGAACGCGCATCCACAGCGCCGCCTGCGTGGGTTTGAGCGTCGCCGCATTGATGGCGCTGAGCAGCGCGGTCGCCGCGATCACGAGCGCGAACTGCGAATACATCTTGCCGGTCAGTCCCGGCATGAAGGCCGCCGGAATGAACACCGACATCAGCACCAGCGTGATGCCGATGATCGGCCCGAACAGCTCGTCCATCGCCTTGATCGAGGCGTCATGCGGCGAGAGGCCGCGTTCGATGTTGTGCGCGACGCCCTCGACGATCACGATCGCGTCGTCGACCACGATGCCGATCGCGAGCACGATCGCAAACAGCGTCGACAGGTTGACCGAGAAGCCAAGCGCCGCCATCGCGGCGAACGCCCCGATGATGGTCACCGGCACCGTGGTCGCCGGGATCAGCATCGCGCGCCAGTCCTGCAGGAAGACCAGGATCACGATCAGCACGAGGACGGCGGCTTCGATCAGGGTCTTGTAGACCTCCTTGATCGCCTCATCGACGAACTTGGTGGTGTTGAACGGGATGTCGAAGGCGAGCCCCGCCGGGAACTCGCGCGCGAGCTCCTCCATGCGCTTGCGCACTTCCTTCTCGACGTTGAGCGCGTTCGCGCCCGGCGCCTGGTACACCGCGATGCCCGCCGCCGGCAGGCCGTTGGCCTGGAAGATCTGCCCGTAGGTCTGGGCGCCGAGCTCGACGCGGCCGATGTCGCGCACACGCGTGACCTCGCCGGCATTGCCGGTCTTGACGATCACCTCCTGGAACTGTTCCGGGTCGGCGAGGCGGCCCGCGACTGTCACGGTGTACTGGAACGGCTGGTTGCCTTGCGTCGGCGGCGCGCCGATCTGGCCGGCCGCGACCTGCTGGCTCTGCTGCGCCAGCGCCTGCGTGACGTCCTGCGCGGTCAGCCCGCGGGCCTTGAGCTTCTCCGGATCGAGCCAGATGCGGATCGAGTACTGGCCGGTGCCGAGCACCTGCACGTTGCCGACGCCGGGCAGGCGCGCGAGCTCGTCCTTCAGCCGGATCGTGCCGTAGTTCGCCAGATACAGGCTGTCGAAGCGCTTGTCGGGCGACGTCAGCACCACGAACAGCAGGATCGCGGTCGACTGCTTCTGCACCGTGACGCCCTGCGCCTGCACCGGCTGCGGCAGCGAGGAGAGCGCCGCCGACACGCGGTTCTGCACCAGCACCTGCGCGAAGTTGAGGTCGGTGCCGATCTTGAAGGTGACGATGAGCGTGTAGGCCCCGTCCGAGGTGCTGGTCGACTGCATGTAGGTCATGCCCTCGACCCCGTTCACCTGCTGCTCGATCGGCAGCGCGACGGTATCGATCACGGTGCGCGCGCTCGCGCCCGGATAGCGCGTCTGCACCTGCACGGTCGGCGGCGTCACGTCGGGATATTGCGCCACGGGAAGCGACCACAGCGCGACCGCGCCGATCACCACCATCAGGATCGCCAGCACGTTGGCGAGGACGGGCCGCTCGATGAAGAATTTGGAGATCATCGCGGCGTTCTACTTCGACACGCTCGGCGCGGCTTCCGCCGTCTGCGTCTGCGGATCGACCTTCTGCCCCGGGATGGCGCGCAGGATGCCGGCCACGACCACGCGGTCGTCCGGTTTGATCCCGCTCTCGATCACGGCGAGCTCGCCGACCGTCGGACCGACCTCGACCTTGCGCTGCTCCACGGTGTTTTCGGCGTTCACGATGAGCACGTAGCGCCCGCCCTGGTCGGCGCCGAGCGCGACCGCGGGCACCAGCAGTGCCGGCGTCGCCTCCAACGGCACGCGCACGCGCACGAAGAACCCGGGCAGCATCAGGCGCCGTTCGTTCGGCAGTTCGGCACGCGCCGCGAGCGTGCCGGTGCCCTGGTTCACGGTCGGCGCGATGTAGTCGAGCTTGCCCTTGTAGGGATAGCCGGGATCGGTCTGCAATCCGACCTCGACCTCGGTGCCGATGAGGTCGGCGGCCTTTTCGCCGCGCTTGACCAGCATGTCGCGCACATGCAGCACGTCGCGCTCGCTCGCGGTGAAATTCACATAGATCGGATCGAGCTGCACGATGGTGGCGAGCACCTGCGTGCCGCCGGAGCCGACCAGCTCCCCGATCGAGACCTGGCGCGCGGTGACGATGCCGTCGAACGGCGCAACGACCTTGGTGTAGTCAAGATTGATCTGCGCCTGCTTGGTGTCGGCCTGCGCCTGCAAGAACTTCGCCTTGGCGGTATCGCGATTTGCCAGCGCATTGTCGAACGCCGCCTTGGATGCGGCCTGCCGGTTCACCAGCTCCTGCTGGCGCTCATATTCGGCTTGCGTCTGCGTCACCGTCGCCTGCGCCGAGGCTTCGGCCGCCTGCGCCTGCTGCAGCTTGAGCTGGTAGGGCTCCGGCTCGATGGTGAAGAGATGCGCGCCTTTCTTCACCGGCGCGCCGTCTTGGTATTTGATCTCGGTCAGGAAGCCCTGCACGCGCGCGACCAGATTGGCCGAGTTGATCGCGGCCGCGTTGCCGGTCGCCTCGAAATAGCGCGTGACCTTCTGGTCGACAGGCTTGGCGACGGTCACCTTGGGCGGCGGCGGCGCCACATAGGTGTTGCTCTGCCCGCAACCGGCAAGGCCAAGGCCCGCCAGGGCCACGCAAAGCGCGGCCAGCGGCGAACGCGATACCGGCATCATGGTCGAGGCCTCCATCGGCTTGTACCGATGGAACTCTATCATCATGGTCGCGGGACGCCAGACAAGGCGATCGGCGCGGCCGCAAAACAAAATCGGCGCCCCGGGGGGCGCCGATTGTCGTGCCGCGCGAAACTTGGCGGATCGCGCGGCTTACGAGCTTGCGTTGAGGACCGTGACCGAGCGGCGGTTCTGCGACCAGCAGGAGATGTCGTCGCATACCGCGACTGGCCGCTCCTTGCCGTACGAGATCGTCCGCATCCGGTTGGCATCGACGCCACGGGACGCGAGGTAGTCGCGAACCGTCTGGGCGCGCCGCGCGCCGAGCGCGATATTGTATTCGCGTGTGCCGCGCTCGTCCGCATGGCCTTCGACCGTGAAGGCATAGCGGTTATAGCGGCCGAGCCACTGCGCCTGCTTGTCGAGAGTGGCAGTCGCCTGCGGGGTGAGCTCCGAGGAATCCGTCTCGAAGAACACGCGGTCGCCGACATTGACCACGAAGTCCTGCGGGCTGCCCGGCGCCGCGTTGCCGGGGTTGCCCGCATTCACCATCGCGGGATTGTTGGCGCAGGCGGCGAGCGCAAGCCCGGCGACAAGCACCGCCGCAAGCCGAGCGCCACGCATGAAACGCATCAAATCAGTCATTCCCGTGCCTCCTTCTTCGCCTGACCGGGACATGTCACGATCTAACAGGGCGTTCGTTAAACGAACGTTCCGTCAACCTTGATGAGCCCTTTCCCGGTGGCTCTGAAGCTGCCCAAACGGCCTAAACCGATTGGAATGGTTAATGGGACGTGAAGACGGCGGGAAATGGGCGGGGAAGTTCCCGACTGACCCGTCAGTTCCGCAGCAAGGCGCGATACCCGTTCTGCTCGAAGTGCCGGTCATGGGTTAGGGCCTCGGTGATGCGCCGCTCCGTCATGATGACGAAGGAGGCGCAGTCGGTCAGGCTCCAGTCCTTGTCAGAGCGGTCGCGATAGAGGGCGAGCGCGCGGCGGAAGAGGTCCGATGTCTGCGTGACGACCTCAAGCTCGCCATCGTCGATGACCTCCTGGATGATACGGGCTGCGCGACTTCGAGTATAATCACCAAAGCCCGCCAGGGAATTGAGAGCCTCAGCCAACACCATTTCAGATGTGACAATCTGACGAGGGCCGAGTTGCGCGCTCGCAGCGGTCGCTTCGACGTGGAGCTGATCGCGCGCGTTGATCAAGGCTATCCAATAGCCCGCATCGGCGAATACGATGCGCATCAGTAGCGTTTTGGCGTGCCGTATAGATAGTGATCGTGGTTGGCAGCGAGATCCGTTGGAATTTTCTCCAACTCTTCACGCGGTATCTCGGCCGCTATTTCGGCGATCCTCTCCCAGATCGGCCGGGGGTCCTTCTTCGTCTTTGGCGCAGGGGTGACAGAAAGCGTCACCTGCTGATTGAGCCTGTTCAGGATAGAAATAAGGTGGTCGATGACAAAGTCGCCGACCTCACCACTACGAATGCGCCGCACTTCTCCCAAGGAGAGAGTCAGCCGTTCGCTGGCCTGTACGTCGGTAAGCTTCTGCTCGCCGATCAGCCGCACGATGTCGGCTGCGAGCTGCGTCTTGATCTGCTCGGTGTTGGGGCGCTCGTTCATGCGTCGATGTTGCCACAACCGGCGCGTTCAAACAACACGCCGCCGCGTCACTGGAGCAGCGGCGACCAAGCCGGATCGGAGGCGAAGCTCGGTGTCGGGATCTTCTGCTCGTTGCGGCCGGTGACGTCGATCGTGAACAGCGACGCACCTTGGCCCGGATCGCGGAAGAACATGATCACGCGACCGTTCGGCGCAAACGTTGGCCCTTCATTGTGGAAACCCGACGTGAGGATGCGCTCGCCCGAGCCGTCCGGCTTCATGATGCCGATCGCGAACTGCCCCGGGGTTTGCTTGGTGAAGGCGATGAAGTCGCCGCGCGGCGACCACACCGGCGTCGAGTACGAGCCGTCGCCGAAGCTCACGCGTTGTGCGGCTCCGCCGTTCGCCGCCATGATGTAGATCTGCGGCTTGCCACCGCGATCGGATTCAAAACAGATACGCGTGCCGTCCGGCGCATAGCACGGCGCGGTGTCGATCGCCGCCGTGTCGGTCAGACGCGTGGTGCGCTTCGACTGCAGATCCATGACGAAGATGTTGGAGTTCGACCCCTGCTGCAGGCTCATGATCACCTGCTGGCCGGTCGGCGAGAAACGCGGCGAGAAGCTCATGCCGGGAAAGTTGCCGACGACTTCGCGCTGGCCGGTCTCGATGTTGAGCAGGAACACCTTCGGGTCACCCTGCCCGTAGGACATGTAGGTGATCTCCTGCGTCGAGGGCGAGAAGCGCGGCGTGAGGACGAGATCCTCGCCGCGCGTCAGATAGCGCACATTGGCGCCATCCTGGTCCATGATGGCGAGCCGCTTGACGCGCCGATCCTTCGGGCCGGTTTCATCGATGAACACGATGCGCGTGTCGAAATAGCCCTTCTCGCCGGTCAGGCGCTCATAGATCGCATCCGAGATGATGTGGGCAATCCGCCGCCAGTTGTCCGGCGTGGTGAAGTATTGCTGCCCGGTGAGCTGGTTGCCGGCGAACACGTCCCACAGGCGAAATTCCACGCGCAGCCGTCCATCCGGCTGGCGCGTCACGCGTCCGGTGATGAGCGCCTGCGCGTTGATGGCGCGCCAGTCAGGAAAGCGCGGGACGGCGTCGATGTTGGATATCTTCTCGATATAGGCGGCCGGATCGATCGGCGCGAACAGGCCGGAGCGCTTCAGGTTCGCGGTAATAACCTGCGTGATGCCGCGCGCGACCTCGGTGTCGGCCGGCGTGCCGCCGGAGAAGTCCGGGATCGCGATCGGCACCGGCTGCACGTTGCCTTGCGTGATGTCGAGCTTGAGCTGTGCCGCCGCCGGCCACGGCAGCATGGCCAGCGCACCGGCGGTGCCCGCCGCGCCGAGCGCGAGCACGCGGCGGCGCGTGAACCCTTGATGGGACCGAACCAAACCACGATCGTTCATGGGCCTGAGTTTTCCGAAAAGGTTGGAGCGGAGAATATCAGCCGCGGAACATGTCGCGCGGATCGAACGTGACTTCGACGTCCTTCCACACATCGTATTTCGCGACCGGCATGAAGCTGTAGGGCGCGCAGCGCCGCACCGCGCGCAGCGCGCTCTCGGCGGCGACCTGGAACAGCGGATGCGAGCCCAGATTCGAGATCGAGGGATCCTGCGACAGCGACCCATCCTGGTTGAAGCGGATGCGCACCACCACGATCAGGTCGCGCGCGTCGGCGAGCCCGACCGGCGGGCTCCAGCATTGCTGGATGCGGGCGCGCAGCGCGTCGATCTCGCTCTGCGTGAGCGAGGCCGCGCTGCCGGTCGGAACGCCGAGCGAAGGATGCTGGCTCAGCGTCGCGCCGGTGACGCTTTGACGCTGCGCCTCGCGCTTGTCGAGCAGCGCGGCGATGCGGTTCGCGTCGAACTTCGGCTGCGGCTTGACCGGCTCGGGCTTCTTCGGCGGCGTCGGCGTCTCGGCCTTCTTCTCGGGCTTCGGATCGGGCTTCTTCATATCCTTCGTGATCGCTTCGGCGATCGGATCGATCTTGGGCTCTTCCTTGGTGAAGGCTTCGCGCTGCTTCGGCTCGGGCTTTGCCTGCGGCGCAGGCGTCGGGGGCTTCGGCTCCGGCTTCTTCTGCTCGGGTTCGGGCTTCGGCGGGACCTGCTCGGCGGTCGCGACGATCTCCGGCTTCTTCTCCACGACCTTCGGCGCCGGATTGTCGCTCGGTTTCGGCTCGGCGACCTTCTCCACCAGCGGCTTCTGCACCTCGGCCTTCGGCGCGGTCTTCACGCCCTTGGTCAGTTGCGAGAAGTCGGTCGCCGACACGATGTCCACGGGAAGCGATTCCGGCGGCGTCGCGTTGAGCGGCCGCGTGGAAAACGAGACAAGCCCCCACGCCAGCACCGCCGCGTGCCCGATCGCCGATATGGTCCAGCCGGCCTTCATCGGTCAGGAGCCCTGCTCGACCTCCGTCACCAGCGCGACGCGGCGGAAGCCCGCCGCCGAGAGCCGTCCCATCACACGCATCACTGTACCGTAATCGACCTTCTTGTCGCCACGCACATAGATGCGCTCATCGGTCCCGCCGCGCGCCTGCGTGATCGCCTGCAATTTGGGCACCAGCTCGTCGATCTTGATCTCGGTGTTCTGCAGATAGACCTCGCCCTTGGTGTTCACCGACACCGTGAGCGGCTCCTTGTCGGTATCGAGCGATTTCGCCTGGCTCTGCGGCAGGTCGATCGGCACGCCGACGGTCAAGAGCGGCGCCGACACCATGAAGATGATCAGCAGCACCAGCATCACGTCGACCATCGGCGTGACGTTGATCTCGGACATCACAGGCTTGCGCCGATGACGCCGCCTGCCGACCGTGACGCCCGCGCTCGCTCCGCCTACCGCCACCGCCGTGCCCCTTTAAGCGCTCTCGTCGATCTGCCGCGACAGGATCGCGGAGAACTCGTCGGCGAAGCCTTCCAGCCGCTGCGCCTGCTTGTTCACCTCGGACGTGAACTTGTTATAGAAAATCGTCGCCGGAATGGCCGCAACAAGGCCGATCGCAGTCGCGAACAGGGCCTCGGCGATGCCCGGCGCCACAACCGCTAAGGAAGTGTTCTTCGACGCCGCGATCGACTGGAAGCTCGTCATGATGCCCCAGACCGTGCCGAACAGGCCGATGAACGGGCCCGCCGAGCCGACGGTCGCGAGCACGAGGAGGCGACGCTCCAGCCGCTCGATCTCGCGCGCGATGGTCACGTCCATCACCTTCTCGATGCGCATCTGCAGGCCGCCGATCGCGCGACTCGTGCCCTCGAAGGAGCGCTTCCATTCGCGCATCGCGGCAACAAACAGCGCCGCCATCGAATGGGCCGGGCGCGCCGACTGCGTGCGGTAGAGTTCCTCCAACGACTGGCCGGACCAGAAGGTCTGCTCGAAGCGGTCCATGGCGCGCTTGGTGCGCATGTAAAGCAGCGTCTTGTCGACCACGATCGCCCACACCCAGATCGAGGCGATCAGCAGCCCGATCATCACGGACTTCACCACGATATGGGCGGACCAGAACAGGCCCCAGATCGACAGATCGGTGAGCGGCGCCACCGCCGGCGCCAAGTCGGTCGGATTCATGCAATGTCCTTTCGGCGGACCGGATCGACGACGATCAAAACCGGGCTGGCGCCAAGTTCGGCTCGAACAGGACGTCCCACGGCTTGGCGATGGCCGACCGCGAACATCCCGAAATGCGCTGAAATCCGCGCCGTCCACCCACGGCAGACCACGGAGTCAGCGCGAAATCTGTCCAAACTAGGGCACCTCGTCGGCCTTGTTCGCCCTAACAGGCCCGATTGTGGTTAAGGGCTGGTTACCGGGAGGTCTCTCGCCGGCAGCGCGCGCCGCGCGGCGCAAGTCCAGGAGCGTTCATCCACCATTATGACCATTGACATACAGACATATCACAAAATATGTCTAGACATATGATCAAGCGAACCACGGTCCGGTTACCTGCGGAGTTGTTGAAGAAGGCGCAGCGCAAGGCTGCCGCCGAGGGACGGACGCTGACTGCCCTGATGGAAGATGGCCTGCGCTACGTCGTGTCCGACAAGCCTGCGGAGACGCGAAAACGCTTCATGCCGCGCATCAGCACGGCCACCGGCGGCCAGTCCCCGGGGGTGCAGACGCTGAAGGACCTCGAGGAACTCGAGGATCTTGAATATATCCGGCGGCTGGAGCGCGGATTTAAGTGATCCTGCCGGACGTCAACCTGCTGATCTACGCGTTTCGCGCAGATGCGCCGCTGCATTCGGTGTCGCGCGCATGGCTGGAAGGCGTGATCGCCGGAGAGGCCAAATTCGGTCTTTCCAAGATGGCGTTGAGCGCGCTGGTCCGTGTCACGACAAACCGGCGGTCGTATCCACTCCCGTCATCTTTGGGCGAAGCATTTGGATTTTGTGATGATCTCCTGGCGCAACCGCATTGCCAACTTGTCGAACCCGGAGAGCATCACTGGGAGATTTTTCGCGGCCTTTGTACGACGACCGGAAGAAGCGGTCCGGACGTCACCGATGTCTGGTACGCGGCCCTCGCGATCGAATGGGGTTGCGAATGGATTACGTTCGACCGCGACTTCTCTCGATTTCCTGGGCTGAAATACACGGTTCTTGGCGCGCCGACGGCTTGATCCGACGCTGCCCAAACGCATCGGGCCGCCCGCCTCGTTTGCGAGGCGGACGGCCCGGGAACGCAGTCG
>CAYZMR010000067.1:0-16024 GCA_964479515.1 uncultured Hyphomicrobiales bacterium
CCGCCGAACTACGAGACGCCGCTCGAGTACTTCCGCGAGCCGATCACGCCGAACGACGCGTTCTTCGTGCGCTATCACCTCTCCGACATTCCGGAGGTCGACGCCAAGACCTGGAAGCTTTCGGTCGGCGGCGACGGCGCCGAGAAGACCGCCGAGCTGACGCTCGATGATCTGAAAGGCATGCCGGCGTTCGAGGTCACGGCGGTCAACCAGTGCTCGGGGAATCGCCGCGGGCTGTTCACGCCTCATGTCGCGGGCGTCGAATGGGGCTACGGCGCGATGGGCTGCGCGCGCTGGAAGGGCGCACGGCTGAAGGACATCCTCGACAAGGTCGGCCTCAAGAAGGAAGCGATCGAAATATCGTTCAACGGTGCGGACGGCCCGGCGGTCGACAAGACGCCGGACTTCATCAAGAGCGTGCCCACCTGGAAGGCCGTCGAAGACACGACCTTGATCGCCTACGAGATGAACGGCGCGCCGCTGCCGCACTGGAACGGATTTCCGGCGCGCCTGGTGCTGCCCGGCTGGACCGGAACGTACTGGATGAAGCACCTCGTCTCGATCAACGCGCTGACCAAGCCGCAGGGCGGCTTCTGGATGAACACGGCGTATCGCATCCCGCTCGGCAAATTCCCGATGGTCGCGCGCTTCACCTCGCAGGAGACGGCCGCGAACACGCCGATCACCGAGATGGTGATCAACTCGCTGATCACGAGCCATGCGGACGGCGCGACCGTGAAGCCCGGTACCGCGGTCGGCGGATTGGCCTGGGACGGCGGCTACGGCATCACGTCGGTCGATGTTTCGACCGACGGCGGCAAGAGTTGGGCGCCGGCGGCGCTCGGCCAGGATCTCGGCCGCTACGCATTCCGCGCGTTCAGCCATCCGGTCGGCGGTCACGGCAAGGTGACCGTGATGGCGCGCGCCACCAACAAGATCGGCCAGACGCAGACGACCGAGTTGAACTTCAACCCGGCCGGCTATCACCACAACGTCATCCACAGCGTCACGCTGAACGTCGCGTGAGGGAGAGCACCATGCGGACCATCATTGCTCTCCTCGCCGTCACGCTCGCGACGCCCGCGCTCGCCGACGAAACGACGATCGCGCTGAAGAAAGCGCCCGGCCTCGAAGCGGTGGAGGGACACTGCGCAGCCTGCCACAGCCTCGACTACATCCCGATGAACTCGCCCTTCCCCAACGCCGCCTTATGGGACGCCGAGGTCGGAAAGATGATCAAAGCGTTCGGCGCGCCGATCGACGACGCCGACGCGAAGACCATCGCGGAGTATCTGAAGAAGAATTACGGGAGCTGATCGCGCGTTGAAGCAACACCTGTCATCCCGGCCGAGCGAAGCGAGAGCCGGGATCCATAAGCGCAACTCTGCAGGTGGGTCCCGGATAGCCGCCTGCGGCGGCTTCCGGGATGACATTTGCAGTTCACTCCCGCCCGCGCAGGCGCGGATCGCGCGCGGTCTCGATCCAGTCGGTCCGCTTCGGGGTCGCGGCGACGAACACGCTGCGTTGGCCGCAGAAGGTGCGCTTCAATTCGGCGCGCGCGAACAGCGCGCCGATCTTCGGGTCGCTGCCGGCGGCCAGCAGCGTCAGGCGGTCGAGCGCGCAGGCGATGAACGCGCGGTCGACGACTTCGAGGCCGGCGTTGCAGTACCAGCCGCCGATGATGAGGCGGGGGTCCTCGAACTCGCGCGAAAAGCGCAGGCACTGGCGCGGCGCATCGCCGCTGCGGTCGACGAATGCGTCGACGATGACGTCGCCGAACTTGGAGGCGATCGTGTCGGGTTTCGGGGCGCGCACGGAGAGGCGAAGCTCGCCGGCGCCGACCGCAGCATCGTCGATCTCGCTGAGTTCCCCGCCCGGCCGGTAGATCTCGATCGCCGCGGCGGGCTTGCCGGCGGCCTCGAGCGCACCGAACGTGAGGATGTCCTTGCGCCCGCCGCCGGTCGCGTGCCGCTGGATCGCGTAATGCGGCTCGCCATCGAGCTCCGGCAGGATCAGCGAGAAGGCCGGAAACGGGCGGCCGACATCGATCCATTCGGGCTGCGGCGCGGGCATCGCGGCGGCCGACCGCGTATGCCGGAACGCGAAATCGAGCGCGACGAGCCCGATCAGGCCGAGCGCGCAGAGATAGATGAATGCGTGGCGCAGCGCGGCATTGACCTCGCCGACGAAGACGCGCAGCAACGGACCGACAGCACTCACGAACGCCTTCCCCAGCCTTTCGTCGCTTCTAGCGCGGAGCCGCTGGAGAGACGGTTTCCGCAGGCGGCGGGCGGCGGCGATTTCTGGCCGAAAGGTCAACGAGCCGTTACGGCTCCGGGGGCGCGCGCAAGGTTCTTGATGGCTGACATTCGAATGATTTGATTGACCTTTTGCGTCCGCATAGGCATCTAACGGTCACGTCAGCTCCGAAGGCACGCAGCGCTCGTCACATGACCCTCGTGAAGACCAAAAAACCGACCCCGACGCCGGCCGCCAAACGCGGCACGACGCGCTGACGCCTGTCCTCGCTTCCGGCCTCTCCCGGCGGGAGAAGGGACAAACACCCGCCCCCGATCGGGCGTCCCGGGAGACCAGACCGAGCTAAAGCAGGATCAAGATCATGGGCTACAAGGTCGCTGTCGTCGGCGCCACCGGGAATGTGGGACGCGAAATGCTGAACATCCTCTCCGAGCGGGAGTTTCCCGCCGACGAGGTGGTGGCGCTCGCCTCCCGCAAGAGCCTGGGGCAGGAAGTCTCGTTCGGCGACCGTACGCTCAAGGTCAAAGCGCTCGATCATTACGATTTCTCCGACACCGACATCTGCCTGATGTCGGCGGGCGGCGCGGTGTCGAAGGAATGGTCGCCGCGGATCGCGGCCGCCGGTGCGGTGGTGATCGATAACTCGTCGGCTTGGCGCTACGATTCCGACGTGCCGCTGATCGTGCCGGAGGTGAATGCCGACGCGGTCGTGGGCTTCCGCAAGAAGGGCATCATCGCCAATCCGAACTGCTCGACCGCGCAGCTCGTCGTCGCGCTCAAGCCGCTGCACGACAAGGCCAAGATCAAGCGCGTGGTCGTCGCCACCTATCAGTCGGTCTCGGGCGCCGGCAAGGACGCCATGGAGGAACTCGATCGCCAGACCAAGGCGATCTACACGTTGCAGGATGCCGAGCCGAAGAAGTTTCCCAAGCGCATCGCCTTCAACGTGATCCCGCACATCGACGTCTTTCAAGACGACGGCTTCACCCGGGAAGAATGGAAGATGGTGGTCGAGACCAAGAAGATCCTCGACCCCAAGATCAAGCTGGTCGCCACCTGCGTGCGCGTGCCGGTGTTCGTCAGCCACTGCGAGGCGGTCAACATCGAGTTCGAGCAGCCGATCACGGCCGACGAGGCGCGCGAGATCTTGCGCAGCGCGCCCGGCTGCTTGGTGATCGACAGGCGCGAGCCCGGCGGCTACGTGACGCCCTACGAGGCGACCGGCGAAGACGCGACCTACATCAGCCGCATCCGCGAGGACGCAACGGTCGAAAACGGCCTCGTGATGTGGATCGTCTCCGACAATCTGCGCAAGGGCGCCGCGCTCAACGCCGTGCAGATCGCCGAGTGCCTGATCAACCGCAAGCTCATCCAGGCGAAGCGCAAGGCGGCGTGACGCCCCAACACAAACGAAGAGCCCCGGAACGGATGTTCCGGGGCTTTCGTGTTGCAGCCTTGTGGCGGTTAGTACCCGCCGCTCGGAGGCGACTGCGGCATCAGCTCCTGCGAGCGGAATGCCTCGGTATTCACCGGAGACCCGGTGCGGGCCTGGTCCTGCGTCCAGCCCTGCGAATATCCCTCAGGGGCGGTTCGCAGGCCAACGCCACGTTCCGTCATCGTCCCTTGTCGAGAGATATCCGGGCCGTCGTTCTGGAACGTCTGGGCGCTTGCCGCGCCTACGCCGGCCAGCAACGCGGCGGCGGTCGCGGTCGCGATGAGCAGTTTCTTCATAGCCAAACTCCTATTTTGTCTTCTTCTTGAGTAGGCGCACATGCGCCGACACTCGCGAGGAAAACGCCGCGCGCACACGCGCGTTCCGGCGCATGACGGTGACGTGATCAACGGAACGGAAGTTCCGTCTCAGCCGAGTTTCGACGCGTCCACATTCGCGCCACAAAGCAAAACGCCAACACGCTCGCCGCGACGTGGCGCATAACGTCCACCGACGAGCGCAGCGAGCGCTGCCGCGCCGCCGGGTTCGGCCGCGACCCGCAGCCGGTCCCACAGCAGGCGCTGCGCCGCGACGATCGCGTCATCCGGCACCAGCGCGACGTGATCGACGCTCTCGCGCGCAATGTCATAGACGAGCTGGCCGGGATTGCGCGCGCCGAGCGAATCCGCCGCGACGCTTTCAACCGTCACATCGACCGGATGGCCTGCTTCGAGCGACGCTTGCAGGCAGCGTGAGCCTTCGGGCTCGACGCCGACGACTTTCACTCGGCGGCCATACCACGCCGCGATGCCGGCGATCAGTCCGCCGCCGCCGACCGCGACCAGCACGGTGTCGAGTTCGGGCGCGTCTTCCTCCCACTCGAGCCCGACCGAACCTTGGCCGGCGATCGTCTCGACCGCATCATAGGCGTGCACCGAGAGCGCACCGTTCACCTTGACGAATTCATTGCAGGCATCGAGCGCGTCCGCATAGCGCGCGCCGCCGACGCGCGCGTCGGCCCCGTAACCTCTGATACGCGCGATCTTCACCGGCGCGGACACGTCCGGCACGAAGATCGTCGCCTTGTGGCCGAGCCGCTGCGCCGCATAGGCGACCGCCGCGCCATGATTGCCGCCGGACGCAGCGGCGACGCCTGCCGCCGGCACCGCGCGCGAGAGCAGGTTATTGAACGCGCCGCGCGGCTTGAACGAGCCGGTGTGCTGGAGGAATTCGAGCTTGAGCGTAAGCGGCTGATCGAGTTTCGTACCGAAATCGCCCGCTTCGACGCGGATCACCGGCGTGCGGCGCACATGCGGCTTGATGCGCGCATAGGCCGCGCGGATGTCATCGGGTCCAATCATATGACGTTGAGTTCCTTCACCGGGCGCTTCCCGGCCACACGCTCATAGCCGAACAGGGAGAGGTCGAGCGAGACGAACCGTCCATGCACGATCAATTCGGCGACCGCGCGGCCGGCCGCCGGCGACTGTTGCAAACCGTGGCCCGAGAAGCCGTTGGCAAACAGAAAGTTCGTGACCTCGGGATGCGCGCCGATCACGGCATTCTGGTCGAGCGTATTGTAATCGTAATGTCCGGCCCAGGCGCGCTGCAGCTTCAATTCTTCCATCGCGGGAATGCGGTGCGCGAGCATCGGCCATACGACCTCCTCGAACAGCGCATAATCGACCTCGAAATCGGTCGCGCAGGCATCCACCTCGTCAGGCGGCGAGACGCCGCAGATAAAGACGTTTCCTTCCGGCCGCACCCAGACTCCGGTCGCATCGACGACCAGCGGCATGTTCGTGAGCTTGGCGCGGCACGCGACCACGAACACGCAGCGCTTGCGTGGCTCGACCGGCAGCGCGAGGCCCGCGAAGGCCGCGACGTCGCCGGCCTGCGGCCCAGCCGCATTGACCAAAACACCGCAGCCGATGCGCGTGCCGTCGGCGAGCGTCACGCCGGTCGCTCGGCCGTCCGCGCGTTCGATGCCGGCGACGGCGCCGTGAATGTATTCAACGCCCTTCGCCTGTGCCGCCTTGCGCAGCAAGGCGAGCAGCGAATGAGCATCGAACCAGCCCTCGCCCGAGCGGCCGAAGGCGCCCAGCGTCAAGTCCGACGTCTTGAGCCAACGGAAATTATCCGCAAGCGCCGCCTGGTCCATCAGCGCGATGTCGGCGCCTTCGGCCTGCTGAATCGCGTGATTTGCCGCGAGCCTTGTGCGTCCCGCCTCGCTTGCGAGCAGCAGATAGCCGCGCTCACGCAACGCGATATCGGCATCGGGGCCGAAACGGTCCTTGAGCGAACGGAAGAACGCGATTCCGAAACGGCTCATCCGGATATTCTCCGGAGTCGAGAACTGCTGGCGGATCGAAGCGGCCGAAAGGGTCGTTGCGGCGCGCGCATAGGTCGGATCACGCTCGACCACCGCGACCGTGCCGGTGAAGCCTTGCGCGTGGGTCAGGAAATAGGCGACCGAGGACCCGACCGCCGCCCCGCCGATGATGACCACGTCGTAGCGTTGAGACGCCACTTGTCGTTCCCTCCGTTGCAAGACAGTGGCATGCGCGATGCATGGCGGCTAGGCTTGTGTCCGTCACTGCGAGGAGCCGTTCATGACCATCCGCCCGCGCCGCAGCGTGCTCTATATGCCGGGCTCGAACGCGCGTGCGCTTGAGAAGGCCAAGACCCTGCCCGCGGACGGCGTCGTCCTCGATCTCGAGGACTCAGTTGCGCCCGACGCGAAGGCGAGCGCGCGCGACCAGGTCGTCGCGGCCGTGAAGGCCGGTGGGTTCGGGGCGCGCGAAGTCTTCATCCGCATCAACAGCCTCGATACGCCTTGGTCCTCCGATGACCTGACCGCCGCCGCCGCCGCCGCGCCCGACGCCATCCTGGTGCCGAAGATCTCGACGCTCGATCAGCTCGAGCTGATCGGCCAGCGCCTGTTCGACCTGCATACCGAAGAGCGCGTGCGCGTCTGGGCGATGATCGAGACGCCGACCGCGATCTTCAACGTGCGCGAGATCGCGTCGGCCGCAAAGGACTCGGAGACACGGCTTGCCGGATTCGTGATGGGCACGAACGACATCGCCAAGGAGACGCGCGCGCGCCAGGTCGCCGGACGCGCGCCCATGGTCGGGTGGCTCGCGACCTGCGTGCTCGCCGCGCGCGAATACGGCATCGACATTCTCGACGGCGTCTACAACGACATCGCCAATGCCGAAGGCTTCAAGGCCGAGTGCGCGCAGGCGCGCGACTTCGGCTTCGACGGCAAGACGCTGATTCACCCGAACCAGATCGAGCCCTGTAATGCCGCGTTCTCGCCCGAGCCCGGCGAGGTCGCGATGGCCCGCAAGATGATCGCCGCCTTCGACCTGCCGGAGAACAAGGACAAGGGCGTGGTGCAGATCGACGGCCGCATGGTCGAGCGCCTGCATGCCGAGATGGGGCGTCGTACCGTCGCGATCGCCGAAGCGATCGAGGCGCGGGCGAGCTAGTGCCGCGGACGGCCGTGATGGTCAACGGCCGGCAAAGACGGGCGCGCGCTTCTCGACGAATGCGCGCGCGGCTTCCTTGTGATCCTCGGTGCGACCGGTCTCGACCTGACGCTGCGCTTCCAGATCGAGAAGCTCGGCGAGCGAGCCATTTTCGGCGGCGTTGAAGTTCTGTTTCATCAGGCCGAGCGCGAGGCGCGGCCCGCGCGCCAGTTTCCGGGCGAAATCCATCGTGGCCTCGACGAGGCTCGCGTCCGGAATAACCCGATTGACCACGCCGAGTGCCAGAGCCTGGGCGGCATCGATCGGCTCCGCCGTGTAGTAGAGCTCGCGCGCCTTCGCGGTGCCGACGAGCTTGGAGAGGAAGTAGCTTCCCCCAAAGTCCCCGGAAAATCCGACTTTCGCAAAGGCGGTGATGAACCGCGCCGACTGTCCCGCGAAGCGCAAGTCGCACGCAAGCGCGAGCGCCATTCCGGCACCGGCGGCGGCTCCATTCACCATCGCGATCGTCGGCTTGGGAAGCTCGTGCAGCAGCCGCGAGATTTCCATCCTGCCGCGAAGGCGCGCCACGGCGTCGGGCGCGCTGCGCGCGCCAGGCTCCTCCGCCATGCGCTTGACATCGCCACCCGCGCAGAAGCCGCGCCCCGCGCCTGTCAGCACAATCACGCCGACGCCCGGATCACCGGCAAGTCGTGGCAAGGCCTCGAGAAGACCTTCCATGATCGGGGTCGAAAGCGCGTTGAGACGATCCGGTCGGTTGAGTGTCAGTGTGGCGACGCCGTCCGAGATCGCCTCGACGAGATGCCGTTCCATCCATATCCTCCCTGGTATCGACGACCCGACGCGACTCGCGCCGGCTTTTTGGACTCACTCGCCTTAGAGGTAGCACCTGTTCGTCGTCTCGCTACGCTAGCATAGCTGACCGGACAGCGACCGATGCCCAACCTGAAATCCCGCCCTTGCGAGGAAGCCGCGATCCGGTCGGTCGCGGCGGCGCCGGACTGCACGGCGCGCAGCAAGAAGTGGGTGTTGGCGGTAACGATCCTCGCGTCGACCATCTCCTACATCGACGAGTCGGTCGTCAACGTGGCGCTGCCGACGATCGAACGCGAGCTACAGGCTTCCGCGGCGGTCGTGCAATGGCTGGTCAATGCCTACATGCTCTCGCTCGCCGCGCTGCTACTGGTCGGCGGCGCGTCCGGCGACCAGTTCGGCCGCCGCCGGGTGTTCGTTCTTGGCACCGGTATCTTCACGGCGGCATCGGTGTGGTGCGGCCTCTCGCCCGACGTAGCCCAACTCATCGCGGCGCGCGCCGCCCAAGGGGTCGGCGCCGCGCTGCTGATCCCGTGCTCGCTCGCAATCATCGGCGCGACCTTCGACGAGGCCGAGCGCGGCAAGGCGATCGGCACCTGGGCCGCCTTCTCGGCGATCTCGGCGGCGTTCGGCCCGCTGCTCGGCGGCTGGATCGTCGACCATGTCACATGGCGCTGGATCTTCCTGATCAATCCATTTCTCGCAGTGCCGGCGATCTGGATCGCGCTCGTCCACGTGCCCGAAAGCCGCGACCCGCAGGCCGCTCCCGGACTCGATTGGCGCGGCGCGGGCCTCGCCTTCGCGGGGCTCGGCAGTCTCGTCTTCGGCCTGATCGCGCTGCCGACGGCCGGCTGGAGCGACGGGCTCGTGCTGACCGCGTTCGCGGCCGCCGCTGTGCTTCTTGCCGCCTTCGTGTGGGAAGAGGCGCGCAGCGCGTCGCCGATGATGCCGCTCAATCTGTTCGCCTCGGCGATGTTCAGCGGTGTCAACATCCTCACTTTGCTGCTCTATGCGGCGCTCGGCGGGGCATTCTTCTTCTTGCCGTTCGCGCTGATCCAGGTGCACGGGCTTTCGGCGACGCTCGCCGGCAGTGTGTTCTTGCCCTTCACGCTGGTCATGGCCGCGCTGTCGCGCTGGGCGGGCGGTCTGCTCGACCGGTTCGGTGCGCGCATTCCTTTGATCGTCGGGCCGACGATCGCGGCGGCGGGCTTCGTGCTGCTGGCGCTGCCCGGGGCCGGCGGATCGGTGTGGGTCAGCTTCGTGCCGCCGATGACCGTGCTCGGCCTTGGCATGGCGGTGACGGTCGCCCCCCTCACCACCTCGGTGATCAACGCCGTGCCGACGCATCAGGCGGGTGTCGCATCGGGCATCAACAACGCGGTCGCCTCGGTGGCGAGCCTGCTCGCGGTCGCGGTCCTCGGCGCGGTGGCGCTCGGCAGCTACAACCAGGCGCTCGAACGGCGTGCGATCGCGCAGCCGTCAGCCGTTGTCCGGGAGGCCGTGCTGGCGGCGCGTGGGAACTTCGCCGCCGAGCCGACAGCGCTTCAGGGCAATGACCGAGAAGCCGCGACCGCCGCCGTGAAGGACTCGCTCGCCGGCGCGATCCGCCTCGTCATGCTGCTCGCCGCGGCGCTTGCGCTGGCGAGCGCGGCGTGCTCGGCGCTCACGATAAGGCCCGAGAAGAAACCGAAGGCGCAGACGCAGGCCGTTCCGGTCAGTTAGCGCCGCTCACGCCCAGGGCCGCGTGGTCTTCGTCTTGTCTTCGTAGCTCGCGATCTTGTCCTTCTTGACCATGGTCAAGCCGACATCGTCGAGGCCGTTGAGCAGGCAATGCTTGCGGAATTGATCGATCTCGAAGTGCACCACGCCGCCGTCGGGCCCGCGGATCTCCTGCGCTGCGAGATCGATCGAGAGCGTCGCGTTGGCGCCGCGTTCCGCGTCGTCGAACAGCTTCTCGAGGTCTTCCGGCGACACTTTGATCGGCAGAATCCCGTTCTTGAAGCAGTTGTTGTAGAAAATGTCGCCGAACGAGGTCGAGATCACGCAGCGAATGCCGAAGTCGAGCAGCGCCCACGGCGCGTGCTCGCGGCTCGAGCCGCAGCCGAAATTATCGTCCGCCACGATGATCTTGGCGCTGCGATAAGCCGGCTTGTTGAGCACGAAGTCCGGGTTCTCGCTGCCGTCGTCCTTGTAGCGCTTCTCGGCGAAAAGGCCCTTGGCGAGGCCGGTGCGCTTGATCGTCTTGAGATACTGCTTCGGGATGATCATGTCGGTGTCGACATTGATCATCTTCAGCGGCGCCGCGACGCCTTCGAGCTTGGTGAACTTGTCCATCGTCTTCTTCCCTGACACGAGCGGCGCCGGTTTATCGCAATCCGCGACGATCCGGAAGCCCGCTCACCCCACGCTCGCCTCGATCGCCAGCATATCATCATCCGACAGGCCAAAATGGTGACCGATCTCGTGCACCAGCACATGGGTCACGATCGCGCCGAGCGCGTCGTCATGCTCGGCCCAATAGTCGAGGATCGGCCGCCGATAGAGCCAGATCATGTTCGGCATGTGGGTCGGCGCGCTCTCGGAGCGGAACGGCAGGCCGACGCCCTGGAACAGCCCGAGCAGATCAAACTCGGTGCGCGCACCCATGCGATCGAGCACCTCGTCGGTCGGAAAATCATCGACCCGGATGACGAGATCGGCGCACAGATCGCGAAACGTCTTCGGCAGCCTGCGAAAGGCTTCGATCGCCATCCCCTCGAATTCGGCGAGCGAGGGCGCTTTCGCGCCATGCCACACGCCGGGATCGTCGGGTGGACGGGTCGTCATCGCGGAATGCCGCTACCGCGCCACATAGGTGACATAGAGATAGATCGCGAGCCCGACGAACGCGACCAGACTAAGTCCGCGCCCGATACGCCGCCCCCAGCGCTCGATGGCGTCGCCATCGTCTCCGGGTGGCACGTCGCGCGCCGCGAAATGATCGCTCGCGCGGCGCGCGGCCCGCTCAAGCGCGGAGGCGGCGACGCCTTCATTGTTGCTTCGCAAGCTCGCTAGCGTGCCGAGCGCCTCGCGGCGAACCGATTCCTCGTTGTTGGGCTGGGCGGGTCCGCTCATGGCCGCAGCATAGGCGCTGCGAGAGCCTCGATCCATTGCGGCGAGCCGGTTGACGGGATGGCCGCAATGGGAGAGCGTGCCGCGTGACCCAGTAGGAGCGTTTGATGGACCGGATGATGCTGCCCGCCGCAGCCTTGCTCGTCGTCCTCGCCTTGTCGCCATGGCCCGCCACCGCCGGCAGCGCCTTGGACTCGACGGCGCATCAAACCCCGCTTCCGACCGAGCTATCGTCGCAGCAGGTGCGCCCCGGCACACGCCTGCGCGTCTATCCAGGTCGCCGCCTGCTCTATCGCGACTGCGATTTCCATCTGGCGCAGGAATGGCGCCCAAGCGGCACCGTCATCGTGCCGCGCCTGCACTGCTGGTGGGTGCGCGGCTGACCGCGGCCGTAGGCAACGATTCTCCCCCTCGTGCGTTATCTGTCGAGGAGCGGCGACTAAGCCGACTGAGGAGAATTCATGTCTAAGTATCTCGTGAGCATCGCGGCCCTGGGACTTTTGGGCGCCGCCACAATTGCGCTGCCGGCGAACGCCGCCGAAAAGCGGGCCGGCATCGCGACCACGACATCCCATGAGATGAGTTCACAGCGCCGCCAAGTGCGGCGCGGACGCGTCTATGCACGGCATTACGGCGGTCCGCGCCGATATGGCGCCCGCTATTATGGTGGCCCGGCATACGGCTACGGCAATCCGTATCCGTACTACGGATATGCGCCGCCTCTGGTGTCGTTTGGCGTCGGCCCGTTCGGCTTGCGGGTTTTCTGACCCAACACATTGACCGAAACGTCGCGCTCAGGGCGTCTTGCGGCGCCTTGAGCGTTGATCATTTCCACACGCGCACATCAACGAATTTCCCCGCGATCGCGGCAGCCGCCGCCATCGCGGGAGAGACGAGGTGCGTGCGGCCCTTGTAGCCCTGGCGGCCTTCGAAATTCCGGTTCGATGTCGAAGCGCAACGCTCGCCGGGCTTGAGCTTGTCGGGGTTCATCGCAAGGCACATCGAACAACCAGGTTCGCGCCAGTCGAAACCCGCGGCCTTGAAGATCTTGTCCAGCCCTTCGGCCTCGGCCTGCTCCTTCACGATACCGGAACCTGGCACGATCATCGCGTAGACGTTCGCGTTGACCTTGTGGCCATTCGCGACGCGGGCAACGTCCCGCAAGTCCTCGATGCGGCCATTGGTGCATGAGCCGATGAACACCCGATCGATCGCGATGTCGGTGATCTTCTCGCCGCCCTGAAATCCCATATAGCCGAGCGCGCGGGTCAGCGACTCGCGCGTGTGCTCGTCCGTGATGTCGTCGAGCTTTGGCACCCGACCAGCGATCGAAGCGACTTGGCCGGGATTCGTGCCCCAGGTCACGACCGGCGGCAGCGTCGCGGCATCGAGCCGGATTTCGTGGTCGAAGGCCGCACCCTCGTCCGAACGCAGCGTGTCCCAATAGCGCATGGCCACTTCCCAGTTGCCGGCTTTCGGCGCCTTGGGACGTCCCTTGAGGTATTCGAAGGTCTTCTCGTCCGGCGCCACCATGCCGGCCCGCGCACCACCCTCGATCGACATGTTGCAGACCGTCATGCGGCCTTCCATCGAGAGCGCGCTGATCGCCTCGCCGGCATATTCGATGACGTGGCCGGTGCCGCCGGCCATGCCAATCTCGCCGATGATCGCCAAAATGATGTCCTTCGCGGTGACGCCGGCCGGCAGCTTGCCGTCGACCACGGCGCGCATGTTCTTGCTCTTCTTCTGGATCAGGGTCTGGGTCGCGAGCACATGCTCCACCTCGGACGTCCCGATGCCGTGCGCGAGCGCGCCGAATGCCCCGTGCGTAGCCGTATGGCTGTCGCCGCACACGATCGTGGTGCCGGGCAACGTGAAGCCCTGCTCCGGGCCGATGATGTGAACGATACCCTGCCGCCGATCGAACTCGTCGTAATATTCGATCCCGAAATCCTTGGCGTTCTGTCCCATCACCCTGATCTGCTCGGCGCTCTCCGGATCCGGATTGGGCAGGTTGCGGTCCGAGGTAGGGATGTTGTGGTCGACGACCGCGAGCGTCTTCTCGGGCGCGCGCACCTTACGTCCGGCCGCGCGCAGCCCCTCGAACGCTTGCGGGCTCGTCACCTCATGCACCAGGTGGCGGTCGATGTAGAGCAGGCACGTGCCGTCCGGCTGCTGGTCGACCACATGGTCGTCCCAGATCTTGTCATAGAGGGTGCGGGGCTGCGCCATGGCTCTCATCCGTTACACGGGCGTTACTGCGCCACTCTCTTAACGCTCTAGAAAAGCAAGGGAAAGTGGGTCGGTACGATGGCTACGCCCGCGCGCGGCGCATGCCGGTGGCGCCGTCGCGGCGCGCTCAAGCTTCGCCGGATCGCACCGGCGTCCGAAAGGCTGTGTGTGACCGGATCGTCCCAATTGGGGACGACGAGGTGGGCTATTGCGCGACCTTCGCCTCGACGTGGTCCTGCTTCTCGGTGATGCGCGCCTTCTTGCCGCGCAGACCACGCAGATAATAGAGCTTGGCGCGGCGCACCTTGCCGCGGCGCACGATCTTGATCGAGTCGATCATCGGCGAATACAACGGGAACACGCGCTCGACGCCTTCGCCGTAGGAGATCTTGCGCACCGTGAAGCTCGAGTTGATGCCTCCGCCGGAGCGGGCGATGCACACGCCCTCATAAGCCTGCACCCGCGAGCGCTCGCCCTCGACGACCTTGTAGTTCACGATGACGGTATCCCCGGGGGCGAAATCGGGGATTTCCTTTCCGGCGGTGAGCTTGGCAACCTGCTCCTGCTCGATCTGCTTCAAGAGGTTCATGGCAGTTCTCCGGCGGCGGCGCCGCGCGCGGGGCGCTCAGGCGTAAGGGCTATGGGATTGGCGCCGCCTATACGACATGGCGGCAGCCTTGTCATGTATTTTTCACCGCCCACGAGGGTTGCCGGGCGGGTCGAAACTGTTGGTCTTTCCCCAGCCTCGGCCGGTGCATCATCGTCGCGCCGGCGGCAAACCGCGATAACGCGCCCAAAGGTCAGGCCGCCGCTCGCGCGTCAGCCGCTCGGCCTCACCACGCCGCCAGGCCGCGACCTTGGCGTGGTCGCCGGACAACAGCACCTCCGGGATCGGCTGGCCCTCCCAGATCTGCGGACGCGTATACTGCGGATATTCGAGCAGACCGTCCGCGAAGCTCTCCTCCCGACCCGAGGCCTCCTTGCCCATGACACCTGGAAGGAGGCGGACGCAGGTATCGAGCAAGGCGAGCGCCGCGATCTCGCCGCCCGAGAGGACGAAATCACCGATCGAGACCTCCTCCAGGCCACGCGCCTCGATCACCCTCTCGTCGACCCCTTCGAATCGTCCACAGACGACGATCAACCCCGGCATCGCGGCGAGCGACGCAACGCGGGCCTGCGTCAGCGGAACGCCGCGCGCGCTCATCAAAAGCCGGGGCCGTGTCCCGTCGGCGACCGCATCGATCGCGTGGGCGACCACGTCGGCCTTCAGCACCATGCCGGGCCCACCCCCCGCTGGCGTGTCGTCGGCGGTGCGGTGCTTGTCGATCGCATGCGCGCGGATATCGACGGCGTCGAGCGCCCACAGGCGCTTGTCCAGTGCCTTGCCGGCGAGGCTGAGCGCCAGCGGCCCGGGAAACATCTCGGGGAACAGCGTCAGGACGGTCGCGCGCCACATGGCGGCCCTCAGCTCCGTGGCGCGCGCAGCCCGCCGGGTGCGCGGTCCGCGGACTCTTCCGGTGGATCGACGATGATCCGTTTCCCGGCGATATCGATCACCGGCACCACAGCCTCGGTGAACGGCAGCATCAGCGTGGCGCCGCCGCCGGCCGGCTCGATCTCCAGGATGTCGCCGGCCCCGAAATTATGCACCGCCTTGACGGTGCCGACGGATGCGCCGTCCGCCGTCGCCGCTGCGAGCCCGACCAGGTCGGCATGATAAAACTCGTCCGCGGCCGGTTCCGGCAGGCGGTCGCGCGCCACGTAGAGCCGCAGACTCGTCAGGCGCTCCGCGGCGTTGCGATCCGTGATGCCCTTCAGGCGCGCGACCAGCACGTCCTTGGCCGGCCGCACCGCCTCGATCTCGATGCGCTGCCCGTTCTCCGCCTCAAGCGCGCCATAGCGCGCAACCGACAACGGATCGGCCGTGAACGCCCGCAACCTGACCTCGCCGCGGATGCCGTGCGCGGCTCCGATCTGGGCGATGCAGACGCGCTCGGCCATCAGCTCGCCGCGGGTGCCGCGCCTTCAGCAGGAGCGCCGGCCGCCGCCGCGGCACGTTCCTGCGCCTTCTTCTTCGGCTTCGCCTTTTCGGGGTTGTTGCGCGTCTCGCGCTTCATCACGCCGGCCTCGTCGAGGAAGCGCAACACGCGATCCGTCGGCAGCGCACCTTTGCCCATCCACGCCTTGACCTTGTCGAGATCGAGCTTGAGCCGATCCTTGTGGTCCTTGGCGAGCAGCGGATTGAAAAAGCCGAGCCGCTCGATGTAGCGGCCGTCACGCGGCATGCGGCTGTCGGCGATCACCACGTGATAGAACGGGCGCTTCTTGGTGCCCGCACGCGCGAGCCTGATTTTCAGAGACATCTCAGTTCCTTTCTCGATTGAAATTCATTTCTTTTTTCCCAGACCCGGAAACCCGCCGAGCCCAGGCATCTTCGGGCCGAGGCCGGTCAGGCCTCCGGGCAGCGTTCCGGGAAATTTCGGCGGTAGACCGGGCGTTGCGCTCGGCATCCCCGTCGGAAGTCCGCCGGGCAGCCCGCCCGGCATTTTCTCGGCAAGTTTGGCCATCTCTTCTGGGCTCGGCATGCCGCCGCCGAAGCCCATCATGTTGCCGAGCGCCGCGAGGGGTCCGCGCTTGCCGCCGCCCATCGCCTTCATCATGTCGGCCATGGTCCGGTGCATCT
>CAYZMR010000068.1:0-15920 GCA_964479515.1 uncultured Hyphomicrobiales bacterium
GCCGCGACCACGTCACGCATGCCGAGATGGCGTTCGACGCCGAGGGCAAGATCACCGCGCTGCGCGCGAAGACCATCGCCAATCTCGGCGCCTACATGTCGACCTTCTCGTCCTCGGTGCCGACCTATCTCTACGCGACGCTGTTGTCGGGCCAGTACGGCATTCCGAACATCTATTGCGAGGTCGACGCGGTCTACACCAACACCGTGCCGGTCGACGCCTATCGCGGCGCCGGGCGGCCGGAGGCGACCTACGTGGTCGAGCGCCTCGTCGAGGTCGGCGCGCGCGAGATGGGGATCGATCCGGCGGACCTGCGCAAGCGCAACTTCATCAAGTCGTTCCCGCACGCGACGCCGGTGATCATGACGTACGACGCCGGCGACTATAACGCCTCGCTGAAGAAGGCGATGGAGCTCGCCGACGTGAAGGGCTTCGGCAAGCGCAAGCGCGATTCCGCGCGTCACGGCAAGCTGCGCGGGCTCGGCTATTCGACCTATATCGAGGCCTGCGGCATCGCGCCGTCGCAAGCCGTCGGATCGCTCGGCGCCGGCGTCGGCTTGTGGGAATCCGCCGAGGTCCGCGTCAACCCGACGGGCTCGGTGGAAATCCTCACCGGCTCGCATAGCCACGGCCAGGGCCACGAGACGACATTTGCGCAATTGGTGTCGGAGCGGCTCGGCATTCCGATCGAGAACATCTCGATCGTGCATGGCGATACCGACAAGGTGCAGTTCGGTATGGGCACTTACGGCTCGCGCTCCGGCGCGGTCGGCATGTCGGCGATCGTGAAGGCGCTCGACAAGGTCGAAGCCAAGGCCAAGAAGGTCGCGGCCTTCATGCTGGAAGCGGCCGAGGGCGACATCGAGTTCAAGGACGGCAAGTTCACGGTCGCCGGCACCGACAAGGCGGCGGCCTGGGGCGACGTCGCGCTCAACGCCTACATCGCGCACAAGTTCACCGGCGCCGAACTCGAACCTGGCCTGAAGGAGGGCGCGTTCTACGACCCGACGAACTTCACCTTCCCGGCGGGATGCCACATCTGCGAGGTGGAGGTCGATCCCGAGACCGGCCACACCGACATCATGGCGTGGACCGCGGTCGACGATTTCGGCGTCATCATCAATCCGATGATCGTCGAAGGCCAGGTGCATGGCGGCATCGCGCAAGGCGTAGGCCAGGCGTTGTATGAAGGCACGGTGTACGACAAGGAGGGCCAGCTCGTGACCGGCTCCTACATGGATTACGCCATGCCGCGCGCCGACTATCTGCCGTCGTTCCGGGTCGACACCACCGAGACGAAATGTCCGTCGAACCCGCTCGGCATCAAGGGCTGCGGCGAGGCGGGCGCGATCGCGGCGCCGGCCGCGGTTATGAACGCCATCACGGATGCGATCGGCACCGAGCACATTGCGATGCCGGCGACGCCCGCGACCGTGTGGGCAGCAATCCAGAAGACGCATCATAGCCGCAAGGCGGCGGAGTGATCAGGAGATAACGATGTACAACTTCACGCACCATCGTCCGACCGGCCTGCGCCAAGCCTCCAACATGCTCGGCAAGCTGGAAGAGGCGAAAATCCTCGCCGGCGGGCAGACGCTGATCCCGACGATGAAGCTTAGGCTCGCCTCGCCCGGCAACATCATCGACCTCAACACGGTCGAGGGCCTTTCCGGCATCGAGCTCAAAGGCCGTTCGATCGTGATCGGCGCGATGACGCGCCACGTCGACGTCGCGAATTCACCGATCGTGAAGGAGCACCTGCCGGCGCTCGCGCATCTTGCCGGGCTCGTCGGCGATCCCGCGGTGCGCCACCGCGGCACGATCGGCGGCTCGGTCGCCAACAACGATCCGAACGCCGACTACCCGGCGGCCTGCCTCGGACTCGGCGCGACGATCATCACCACCAAGGGCAAGCATACGGCCGACGACTTCTTCAAAGGCATGTTCGAGACCGCGCTCGAGCCCGACGAGATCATCACCAAGGTGAGCTTCCCGCTGCCCAAGAAGGCCGGCTACGAGAAATTTCGCAACCAGGCCTCGCGCTTTGCACTCGTCGGCGTGTTCGTGAGCAAGCGCGGCTCGGAGATCCGCGTCGCCGTCACCGGCGCCGGCTCGAACGGCGTGTTCCGCGTGACCTCCTTCGAGGAAGCATTGAAGAAGCGTTTCGCGCCGAAGTCGATCGAGGGCCTGACCCTCCCGGCCGAGGGCATGAACAGCGACATTCATGGCAGCGCCGAATATCGCGCCCATCTCGTCGGCGTGATGGCGCGGCGCGCGCTCGCCCGCGCGAACGAGGCGCCGGGTGAGGGCGACGACTGATCTGCTCGTTGCTAACCCGACATTCTCGACATATCTCTGCGTCATGCCCGGCCTTGTGCCGGGCATCCCGCTTAGGGGAGCGCATGGCTCCTCTATCGGGATGGCCGGGACAAGCCCGGCCATGACGGAGTAAAATTACCCTGATGAGCAAGCTTCCTATCACAGCACCGGCCTCCATCGACGATACCCTCAAGCTGCTGGCATCGGCCGACTATCTCGCCGACCGGTCGCTCGCGACCGTGCTGTTCCTCGCGCTGCGCATGGGCCGGCCGCTGTTCCTCGAAGGCGAGGCGGGCGTCGGCAAGACCGAGATCGCCAAGGTGCTGTCCTCGACGCTCGGGCGGCGCCTGATCCGTCTTCAATGCTACGAAGGCCTCGACGTGTCGGCCGCGGTCTATGAGTGGAACTACGCCGAGCAGATGATCGCGATCCGCCTCGCCGAGGCCGAGGGCAATGTCGACAGCGAGCGGCTCGGCCACGACGTGTTCTCCGAGCGCTTCCTGATCAAGCGGCCGCTGCTGCAGGCACTCGAGCCCGACGTCGCCGGCGTTCCGGTGCTGCTGATCGACGAGCTCGACCGTACCGACGAGGCATTCGAGGCGTTCCTCCTTGAGGTGCTCGCCGACAATCAGGTGACCATTCCCGAAATGGGCACCGTGAAGGCCGCGCATCCGCCGATCGTCATCATCACGTCGAACCGCACGCGCGAGATCCACGACGCGCTCAAGCGCCGCTGCCTCTATCACTGGGTCGGCTATCCGACCGCGGAGCGCGAGCTGAAGATCGTGCGCGCCAAGGTGCCGGGCATCTCCAAGAAGCTGTCGGCCGAGGTCGTGGCCTTCGTGCAGGCGCTGCGCGGGCTCGACCTGTTCAAGTCGCCGGGCGTCGCCGAATCGCTCGACTGGGCGGCGGCGCTGACCGAGCTCGACGTCGTGGCGCTCGATCCCGCGACCGTCTCCGACACGCTCGGCGTGCTGCTCAAGTATCAAGATGACATCGGCCGCATCGAAGGCACCAAGGCGAAGGAATTGCTCGACGAGGTGCATGCGCAGATGCGGGCGGCGGAGTAGCTGCCGTGAGCGAAGCGGCGCCTCAAGGTCGCCTGGCGACGAACATCGTCTACTTCGCGCGCGCGATCCGCGCGGCCGGCATTCCGGTCGGGCCCGGCGCCGTGCTCGACGCGCTCCACGCGGTGAACGCCGCCGGCGTCGGTACGCGCGAGGATTTTTACTGGACGCTGCACGCGGTGTTCGTGAAACGGCACGAGCATTCGGTGCTCTACGATCAGGCCTTCCGGCTGTTCTTCAGAAAGCGCGCCTTCCTCGACAAGCTGCTCGCGATGCTCTCGCCACAGGCACCGGCCGCAGCGCCGGAGGCGCCGAAAGCCGGCGCCAGCCGCGTGCAGGAGGCGCTGTTCGCCGGCATGGACAAGAAGAAGCCGCCGGAGGAGCGCGAGATCGAGCTCGACGCGCGCCTCACGGTGTCGGACCGCGAGGTGCTGCAGAAGAAGGACTTCGCCCAGATGAGCGCGGCCGAGATCGCGCAGGCCAAGGACGCGATCAAGCGGCTGGTGCTCTCGCTCGACGAGGTGAAGACGCGCCGCCTCGCGCCCAATCGCCGCGGCCACATCATCGACATGCGGCGCACCTTGCGCGCCAGCATGAAGGCAGGCGGCGCGCTGATCGATCTCAAATATCTCGGGACCAAGACACGCCAGCCGCCGATCGTGGCGTTGCTCGATATCTCGGGATCGATGAGCCAGTACACGCGGCTGTTCCTGCATTTCCTCCATGCAGTGACGGATGCGAGGAAGCGCGTGCAGTCCTTCCTGTTCGGCACGCGGCTCACCAACGTGACGCGCGCGCTGAAATCGAAGGACCCCGACGAGGCGCTGTTGCAGTGCTCGGCGAGCGTGCTCGACTGGTCCGGCGGCACCCGGATCGCGACCTCGCTGCACGATTTCAACAAGCACTGGGCGCGGCGCGCGCTGGCGCAGGGCGCGATCGTGCTGCTCATCACCGACGGGCTGGAGCGCGACCCGGACGATCGTCTCGCCTTCGAGATCGACCGGCTGCATCGCTCGTGCCGCCGGCTGATCTGGCTCAACCCGCTGCTGCGGTTCGAGGGCTTCGAGGTCAAGGCGCGCGGCGTGCGCACCATGCTGCCGCATGTCGACGAATTCCGGCCGATCCATAATCTCGAATCGATCGCCGCGCTCTGCCGCGCGTTGTCGGCGGAGCGCGGGCGCGGCGGCGATCCGAGGGAGTGGTTGAGGCGCGTGGCATAAAGCACCACATTCGTCGTGGCCGGGCTCGTCCCGGCCACCCCGATGAGGTGGGCAGGGTGCCCGTTCAATCGGGGCCGCCGGGACAAGCCCGGCGGCGACGAGTGGAGAGATCGGAGAGACCCATGGACTCACTCGCAACCGAAACCGACATCCTCAAAGCCGCCGAGGACTGGAAGGCGGCGGGCCGCGGGGTCGCGCTCGCGACCGTGGTCGAGACCTGGGGCTCGGCGCCGCGGCCGGTCGGCTCGAACCTCGTGATCGACGACCAGGGCAATTTCTTAGGGTCCGTATCCGGCGGCTGCGTCGAGGGCGCGGTGGTCACCGAAGCGATGGACGTGATCGAGAGCGGCAAGCCGAAGACACTCGAATTCGGCGTCGCCGACGAGACCGCCTGGAAGGTCGGCCTCTCCTGTGGCGGCACGATCCGGGTGTTCGTCGAGAAGGTGGATTGAAATGAGCGCACGGTCTCTCCGCTCCCCTCCCCCTTGCGGGGAGGGGTCGGGGGTGGGGGTCACGCATTTTGGCAATGCACAGCCCGCGCGCGCGACCCCCCTCCCTAACCCTTCCCCTCAAGGGGGGAGGAAACAGACCGCCCGCGTGGCGAGGGTTTCATGAGACTCGACATCCTCAAAGCCCTCAACACCGAACGCGGCGCGCGGCGCGCGGCCGTGGTCGTCACCGACCAGGACTCGGGCGAGCAGCGCCTCGTCACGCAGGACAAGATCGCCGCCGATCCGCTGAAAGAGCTGCTCGAAGCGCATCTGCGCTCCGGCAAGAGCGGCATGGAGGAGACGCCGCAGGGCAAGATCTTCCTCACCGTGCATGTGCCACCGACCCGGCTCGTCGTGATCGGCGCGGTGCATATCAGCCAGGCGCTCGCGCCGATCGCGGCGCTGCTTGGCTACGACGTGACGATCGTCGACCCGCGCACCGCATTCGCCAGTCCGGAGCGGTTCCCCGGCGTCAAGGTGATCGCCGAATGGCCCGACAAGGCGCTCCCGCCGCTCGGGGTCGACCGCTACACGGCGTTCGTCGCGCTCACGCATGATCCGAAGATCGACGATCCGGCGCTGATCCATGCGCTCGAACGCGACTGCTTTTATGTCGGCGCGCTCGGCTCGCGCAAAACGCATGGCCGGCGCGTCGAGCGGCTGAAAGCAGCGGGCGCGGGGGACGCGCAGCTTGCGCGCATCCATGCGCCGATCGGGCTGCCCATCGGCGCGGTATCGCCGCCCGAGATCGCGGTCGCCATCATGGGGGAAATCACGTCGCGCCTGCGCCTGACGCCGGAGGGCAAGCGATGAAGTTCGGTGCCGTGCCGCCGCGCGAGGCCGAGGGCGCGATCGCGGTGCATTCGATCCGCAAGGGCGGAATGGTGCTCAAGAAGGGCACGCTCATCGGCAAGGCGGAGGTCGCCGCGCTGGAGGCCGCGCGCGTCGGCGAGATCGTGGTCGCGCGGCTCGAGCCGGGCGATGTCTCCGAGGATATCGCGGCGGCCGAGATCGCGGCGGCCGTCGCGGGCGAGGGCGTGCATGTGGACCGCGCCTTCACCGGCCGCGCCAATCTGTTCGCGCAGAGCGCGGGCGTGCTCGTCGTCGACCGGCAGGGCGTCGACGCGCTCAACGATGTCGATCCCGCAATTACGTTCGCCACATTGAATGCCTATGCGGCGGTCGTTCCCGGCAAGATGATCGCGACCGTGAAGATCATACCTTTTGCCGTCGCCGGCGAGGCACGTGACAGGGCGGTCGCCGCCGCCCGCGCCGCCACGCCGATCATTCGCGTCGCGCCGTTCCGGGTGCGCAAGGTCGGGATCATCTCCACGGTGCTCCCCGGCCTTGCCGACAAGGTGATCGAGAAGACGCTCAAGGTCACGGCCGACCGGCTCGGTCCCGCCGGCGCGGTGATCGTCGCCGAGAAGCGCGTGCCGCATGACACCAAAGCGCTGGCGAAAGCGCTCGACCAGGTGCTCGAGGCCGGCGCCGAGCTCGTGGTCGTGTTCGGCGCATCCGCGATCGCGGACCGGCGCGACGTGATCCCGGCGGCGGTCGAGGCGATCGGCGGACGCATCGAGCATTTCGGCATGCCGGTCGATCCCGGCAACCTGATGCTCGTTGCGAGCGCGAACGGCCATCCGGTCATCGGCGCGCCCGGCTGCGCGCGCTCGCCCAAGGAGAACGGCTTCGACTGGATCCTGACGCGGCTCCTGGCCGGGCTGCCGGTGACGCGCACCGACATCACCGGGCTCGGCGTCGGCGGGCTGTTGATGGAGATCGTGACGCGGCCGCAGCCGCGCGCGGTGCCGGCGCCGGAGACCGGGCGGAAGGTCGCCGGCCTCGTGCTCGCGGCTGGGCGCTCGACCCGCATGGGCGGGCCGAACAAGCTGCTCGAAGAGATCGGCGGCCGGCCGCTGGTGCGGATCGCGACCGAGCAGGTGATCGCCTCGCGCGCCAAGCCCGTCATCGTCGTCACCGGCCACCAGCGCGAGCGCGTCGAGCGTGTGCTCGCGGGCCTTCCGGTCTCGTTCGTGCACAATCCGGATTTCGCGAACGGGCTTTCCACTTCGCTCAAGGCCGGCATCGCGGCCGTGCCTTCGGACGCCGACGGCGCGATCGTCTGCCTCGGCGACATGCCGCAGGTGAACGCCGTCCTGATCGACCGGCTGATCGCGGCGTTCGATCCGGCGCATGGCGCGCTGGTCGCGATCCCGACGATTGCCGGCAAGCGCGGCAATCCGGTGCTGTGGTCGCGCCGCTTCTTCCCCGACCTGATGGCGGTGGAGGGCGACGTCGGGGCGCGGCACCTGATCGGCGGATACGCGGAAGCGGTCGTCGAGGTGCCGGTCGAGGACGCGGCCGCTTTGACCGATGTCGATACGCCCGAGGCACTGATCGCGGTGCGCGCCGCGATGGCGGACTGAGGCCGGGGTGAGGGCGCCCGGCGTTTAGTTCCATTTAAGCGTTTGCGCCTAACATGCGTCCCCGGGGTCTACGGCTGACGGGGGTTTTCCCATGCGCTTTGCGTGGATGCTGGCGTGCGTCGGCGCGCTGACGGCGCTTGCCTGCGGCGCCAATGAGACGAATGCGGCCGGCGCGCTCGCGACCGGCCAGTGCGGCGCTTACGGCTATGCGTTCGACGATGCGACTGTCGCCTCGGCGCAGAGCCGCGCGATGTCGGAATGCCGCGGCACGGGGTGCAAGGTCGTCGCCACCATGCGCCATCGCTGCGCGGCCTTCGCGATTGACGGCGGCAATGCCTGCGGCCCGAACGGCTGGGCCACCGCGCCGACGCTCGGCCGGGCGCAGAACGCGGCCGCGAAGAACTGCTACCAGTTCGGCGGGCGCAATTGCGTGATCCGCGCCTGGGTTTGCGACGCCAAGGGCTGAGCGCCGCGGCGTCTCCTCTGCTGCACGCACTTCGCGGCTCGCGTCCGGCGGGCGCGGTTCTTACCCTCCCCCTTGCGGGGAGGGTCGACCGCCGAAGCGTAGCGAAGGCGGTCGGGGTGGGGGTGGCGCGCCCTCGTGCGCGACATCCTGACCCCCACCCCTAACCCCTCCCCGCAAGGGGGAGGGGAATAGCGCGGAGTCCGTGGCTCGCTTCACGCGCTGCTCTCGGCGCCTCGCGGCGCCGCCAAGTCAAGGAAATTTTTCACATCCGACTCGCCCCCATGCGCCCCGCGCGGTTCCATCCCTGCTCGATTTCATGGCGTTCCCGGAACCCCTTTCGGTGCGCGGGAGTTTTACTCCCACGCCCACAAGGGAAGGAGACACCAGATGTCCATGTACAACGATCCGCGCGACTATAATCGCGACGTCAATCCGCGCGATCCCGGCTATATCGCGCCGGCGGACGACGTAAGTTGGGGACTGCCCATCGCGATCCTTGCGGTGATCGTGATCGTCGGCGGCCTGTTCTTCTACGGCTACAGCGACCGCACGCAGACCGCGCAGTATCAGCCCCCGGTCACGCAGAGTACGCCCGCGCTGCCACCGGCACCCGCGACGCCCGCGCCCGCGCCGCTCGCCAACAGTCCGGCGCCTGCGCCGGCAACAACTCCGCCCCAGCAGTAATTCGGCGACACTCCGACTGCGTTCAGGCCCCGCTCCGGCGGGGCCTTTTTTGCGTGATGAACCCCGCGCGCCGTCCTACGCTGCGCCGGCCGGCGACGAGAGGGCAGACATGGTCAGGATCGGGTGCGTTGTGCTCGCGCTGCTCATCGGCGCGACGTCCGCGGGGGCTGAGACCAAGGAGCAGTGGATCGAGCTCGGCGCGCGCATCCATGGCGCGTTCGGCGTGCTGATCCCGATCGGCATCCGCATCGGCCTCGACGCGGTCGCGCGGCTCAAACCCGAGCCGCGCGGGCTCACCGTGACGTTCTATTCAGGCGAGCGCGCGCCGTGCCCTTGCATCGTCGACGGCGTGATGCTCGCGACCGGCGCGAGCCCGGGGCAGGGGACCTTGCAGGTCGCACCCGAGACGGCCCCGGCCGGCCAGCTCGCCGTCGTGGTGATCCGCAACCGCAAGACCGGCGAGGGCGTGCGCTATGCGATCGCCGGATCGTGGGGACCGAAAATCATCGAGTGGAACGGCTCGCTCGATCCGTCCGCGCGCTACGACGCGGTGATGAACGCCGAGGGGCTGTTCACGGCCGAAGCGGTGGGGCCATAGCGGGACCGCGGCCGCGCTGCCCGCGTGCCGGCCCGCCGCTATTTCAGCATGGAACTCGAAGGCCATGACGCGCTTTGTCAGCGTGACATTGGAGAGTCCCATGCTGGTCGAGCGCACTGCGCAGATCGTGAGCGTCGATGTCGTCGGCGAGGCCTACGACATCGCGGCGAATTATCTCAAGAAGACCGGTGCGATGGCCGACACGGGGCTCATCAACGACATCCTGCTCGGGATCATCTCGAAGATGTTCCAGGGCGGCGAGCGCAACCGGCTGCGGCTCGCCAATATCGCGATCTCGCGGTTTCAGCGCAGGGCGTGACGGCGTCTCGGGCGCTCGCCGGCGCCGTCGGCCCGTGCGAGCGTCGCTTGGGGCGATGCCATTCCACTCCTTGCGGTAAGTCAAACCACGATCCGTCGGGCCGATGTGTATGGGCGGCGCGTCCACACGCGCGCGCTCATGGGTGTCGGCGCCGCGCGTCGCGAAGGCCCCGTGCGCCCGGACACATAGGTCAGCTCATCCCCGCCGGTGCCGCAAACGTGAGACCGGTCGCTTGCGGCGCTTTATGCGTGGTGCTATGACTGACCAGTCAGTCATATAACGGGGACTTCGGCGTGGCGCTTCGTGGTGCGAGGGCAGTGAGGAAGGTCGGGGCGTCCGCCGTGGCGGCGCGGGACGGCGCCCGGCGCCGCCGCGCGGCTTCGCCGCAAGCGCGCCGCGACGCGATTCTCGCCGCCGCGCTCGACGAATTCTCAGGCCGGGGCTATGCGGCGGCGCGGCTCGACGACGTCGCCAAGCGCGCCGGCATCGCCAAGGGCACGATCTATCTCTACTTCGCCGACAAGGAGGCCCTGTTCCAGGAGATGGTGCGCTCGATGGTGAACCCGATCCTCGGCACGCTCGAAGCGCTGCGCGAGGTCGACATTCCGGCGCGCATGCTGGTGGAGCGGCTGCTCGACGTCTTCGTGCGCGAGGTCTACGCCACGCGGCGCAAAGACATCGTCCGCCTGATCCTGAGCGAGGGCCCGCGCTTTCCGGCGCTAGCGCAGTTCTACCACGCCGAAGTGATCGCGCGCGTGCTCGCGATCGTGCGGCCGATCCTACAGCGCGCGGTCGAGCGCGGCGAATTGCCGAACGACGCGCTCGCGCGCTTCCCGCAACTGATCGTCGCGCCGGGCCTCGTCGGCATCCTGTGGCACGCGCTGTTCGACGCGTTCGAGCCGCTCGACGTGCCGGCGATGATGCGCGCGCATCTCGACATTCTGTTCGCCGGGAGGGGGACATGATGCGGGTCGTCGTGTTGCTGCTGGCGCTCGCGCTCGCTGCCTGCGGCGAGGGCGACAGCGCGCGTGTGCAGGGCTGGATCGAGGCCGACCTCGTGTTCGTCGGCCCCGACGAGGCCGGGCGCGTCGAGACGCTGAGCGCGAGCGAAGGCGACACCATTTCGGTCGGCGCGCCGCTGTTCTCGGTCGACGCCGACCTGCAGGTCGCCGATGTGCGCACGGCCTCGGCGCAGGTCGCCGAAGCGCGCGCGCGGCTCTCGCGGCTCGAAGCCGCGCAGCAGCGCAAGGAGGAGGTCGCGGTGCTGCAGGCGCAGCAGCGGCGCGCCGAGAGCGCGGTCGCGCTCTCCGATGTCGATCTCGAGCGCCAGCAGACGCTCGCCGCCAAGGGCATCGCCTCGACGGCGCAGCTCGACATCGCCAAGGCGAACTCCGCGCGCGACAAGGCCGCGCTTGAGGAGGTCAAGCGCCAGATCACGGTCGCCCAGATGGCCTCGCGCGACGAGGACATCGCGGCTTCGCGCGAGTCGCTCGTCGCGGCGCAAGCGCGGCAGGTCGCCTCGGAGACCAAGCTCACGCGCCGCAAGGTCGCGGCGCCGGTGACCGGGACGGTACAGCAGATCTATTACCGTCCGGGCGAGCTGGTGCCGGCGGGGCGGCCGGTGGTGTCGCTCCTGCCGCCCGGCAACATCAAGGTGCGCTTCTTCATCGCGGAAGCCATGCTGCCGAAGCTCAAGCTTGGCGACGTCGTGCAGGTGACCTGCGACGGCTGCAAGCCGATCGCCGCGAAGGTGACCTTCATGGCGCGCGCCGCCGAGTACACGCCGCCGGTGATCTACAGCCTGGAAGAGCGCACCAAGCTCGTGTTCCTGGTGGAGGCGCGCACGGACACGACCGAGGGCCTGCGCGTCGGCCAGCCGGTGAGCGTCGCGTTGCCGGGCGCCGCCGAGGCGAAGAAGTGACCTCCGACATCGCGATCGAGGTGGAGGGGCTCACCAAATCCTTCGGCGGGCCGCCGGTGGTGCGCGATCTCTCGCTGCGGGTGAAGCGCGGCACGATCTACGGCTTCCTCGGGCCGAACGGCTCGGGCAAGACCACGACCATCCGCATGCTGTGCGGGCTGCTCACGCCGGACTCCGGGCGCGGCACCTGCCTCGGCTACGACATCCTCACGCAGGCGGACAAAATCCGCGTGCATGTCGGCTACATGACGCAGCGCTTCAGCCTCTACCAGGACCTCTCGGTGCGCGAGAACCTGGAATTCGTCGCGCGTGTCTATGGCTTGCCCGACGCGCGCGCCGCGGCGCGCGACATGGTGGCGCGGCTCGGCCTCAACGGCCGCGAGGATCAGCTTGCCGGTTCGCTCTCCGGCGGCTGGAAGCAGCGGCTCGCGCTCGGCGCCTGCACGCTGCCGAGCCCTCAGCTCCTATTGCTCGACGAGCCGACCGCCGGCGTCGACCCGAAGGCGCGGCGCGAGTTCTGGAGCGAGATCCACGCACTCGCAGCGCAAGGGCTCACCGTGCTGGTCTCGACGCATTACATGGACGAAGCCGAGCGCTGTCACGAGATCGCCTATATCGCCTACGGCGTGCTGCTCGCGCACGGCACGGTCGATCAGGTGATCGGGGCGTCGGGGCTGACCACCTACACGGTGAGCGGGACCGAGAGCCTCGCCGAGTTTGCGGCGAAACTGGAAAAGACGCCAGGCGTCGACATGGTGGCGCCGTTCGGCACCAGCCTGCATGTCTCGGGACGCGATCGCGCCGCGCTCGACGCGGCGATCGCGCCTTATCGCGGCGAGCCCGGTCTCGATTGGAAAGCCGCCGCGCCGTCGCTCGAAGACGTGTTCATCGACCTGATGAACCGCTCGCGGGACAATTTCCAATGAATGCGTCGCTGCGCCGCTTCAGCGCCATGATGGTGAAGGAGTTCGTGCAGCTCAAGCGCGACCGCGTCACCTTCGCCACCATGATCACGATCCCGCTGATGCAGCTCTTGCTGTTCGGCTACGCGATCAACACCACGCCGCGCGACATGCCGACCGCGGTGCTCTTACAGGAGGGCAGCGACGTCGGCCGCTCGATCGTGGCGGCGCTGCAGAACACCAAATTCTTCAAGCTGACGCATCAGGTACGCGACGAAGCCGAGTTCGACCGGCTGCTCGCCTCCGGCACGGTGCTGTTCGCGATCGAGATCCCGGCGAATTTCGAGCGCGCGCTGCGGCGCGGCGACAAGCCGGCGCTGCTGATCGCGGCCGACGCCACCGATCCGGTCGCGACCGCCTCCGCCATGGGCGCGCTGGCGCAGGTCGTGCAGAGCGCGCTCGCGCATGACCGCGCGCTGCCTGACACAGGTACGCCCGCCTTCGAGATCCGCGCGCATGCGCGCTACAACCCGGCGGGCTCCAGCCAGCTCAACATCGTGCCGGGCCTGCTCGGCACCATCCTGACGCTGACGATGCTGATCTACACGGCGCTGTCGGTGACGCGCGAGACCGAGCGCGGCACGATGGAGAGCCTGCTCGCGATGCCGATCACGCCGCTCGAGATCATGCTCGGCAAGATCGTGCCCTATGTGCTGGTCGGCTTCATGCAGGCCGCGTTGATCCTCGGGGCGGGCGTGACGCTGTTCCACGTGCCCGTCGTCGGCAGCCCGGTGTTGCTTGCGGCGCTGACCACGCTGTTCATCGCGACAAATCTGGCGTTCGGCTACACGTTCTCGACCTTGGCGCAGAACCAGCTCCAGGCGATCCAGATGGCGATGATGTTCTTTCTGCCGAACATGATGCTGTCGGGCTTCCTGTTTCCGTTCGCCGGCATGCCGGGCTGGGCGCAATATGTCGGCGAGTGCCTGCCGCTGACACATTTCCTGCGCATCGTGCGCGCCATCATGCTGAAGGGCTCGACCGCCGCCGACCTGCGCTACGACGCGCTCGCGCTCGGCGCGCTGATGCTGTTTGCGATGTCGATCGCGGTGACGCGGTTCAGAAGGACGCTCGACTAGTGTCCCGGGCGCGTTGCTGCATGAGCGCAGCGAAATGATGCGACGCAGACCCGGGACCCCGGTTACTTGGAAGGCTAAGCAACCGGGGTCCCGCATCTGCGGTGCACCACTTCGTGATGCACCGCGTGCGGGACACGAGGTTATGCCGCCGCGACGAACGCGCGCGGCGCCAGCTTTCCCTTGATCTGCGTGCGATGCATCACGCGGCGCGTGGCGTTATCGAACGGGTCGCGCCGGTGCATGGTGGAGCGGTTGTCCCATAACAGCAGATCGCCGACGCGCCAGCGGTGCTGGTAGCGCAGGTCCGCACGCTCGATATGCGCCCACAAGGCATCGAGCAGCGCCTCCGACTCCGCCGGCGAAAGCCCCTCCACATACGAATTGCGGCGCCGCCCGAGATAGAGCGACGGCGCACCGGTCACCGGATGACTCAGCACCGCCGGATGCCACGCGCCCGGCGCCTGATGCGGGTCGTCGGAGGGCGTCACGCCTTTGCGCAGATATCCGCCGCTGTTGTAGGTGCCGTCATGCTTGATGCGGCGGCCGCGCACCCTGGCCTTGAGCGCATCGGGCAGCGTTGCCCAAGCGGCCTGCATGCCGAGCACCCAGGTATCGCCGCCGCTCGGCGGCACTTCGAGCGAGTAGAGCATCGAGGCGTCAGGCGGGGTCGGCAGGTAGCTCATATCGGTGTGCCACACGGCCTCGCCCGCGCCGAGCGCGCCGATCGGTGCGCCCTTGTCGTCGAGCACGTTGGAGACGACGTAGACCTCCGGGTAGCCTTCGGGCGACTGGCGGCCGTGTTCTTGGATAGGCGGCGGATCGAGATCGCCGAAGCGGCGCGAGAAGGCGAGCAGGTCGTCATCGGTGAGCCGCTGCCCACGAAACAGAAGCGCGCCGCCGCGATTCCACGCCGCCTCGATCTGCGCGAATTCGGCATCGCTCAAGCGCGATAGGTCGATGCCGGAGACTTCAGCGCCGACATGGGGCGTGAGCGGCTTGACGGTCACAGGCATGGTGGCGTTCTCCCGATGGAACGATTTTTCCGAAAGCGTGAGGTCGGCGACTGAACTGTGCTTGCCGCCGCATCAAGAAAGCAATGCGCCCCTTGGCGTTCGGTGCCATATGACATGACGTTGCCTTCGTGATCGAGCCAGGTCAACCGTGATGAAGACTGTCGTCCCGCGCATCCTCGCGAGCGGCGCCGTGCTGCTCGCCTTGTGCGCCGCGGGTCACGCCGAGGTAAAGGAGGTGCGCTTCGCGCGCCAGCTCGGGCTCGGCTACCTGCAATTCCACATCATGCAGGAGAAGGGGCTCGTCGAGGCGCAGGCGGCGCGCCGCGGCCTCGGCAAGGTGACGACGAGCTACGCCGGCATGGGAACGCCGACCGCGATCTCCGACGCGCTGCTCACCGGCAATGTCGACGTCATCGGCGTCGGCCTGCCGAGCTTCCTCACCCTGTGGGACAAGACGCGCGGCAACATGGACGTGCGCGGCATCGTGGCGATGAATCGCCAGCCCGCGTTCCTCAATACGCGCAACCCCAACATCAAGTCGCTGCGCGACTTCACCGACGATGACCGCATCGCGTTGCCCGCGCCGAAGGTGTCGGTGCAGGCGATCATGCTGGAGATGCTGGCCGAGAAGACCTTCGGTGCGGGGAAGTTCGACGCGCTCGACAAGCTCACCGTCGGCATGAGTCACCCCGACGGCACCGCTGCGATGCTGTCCGGCAGACTGGAGGTGACGTCGCACTTCACCTCGGCGCCGTTCCAGTATCAGCAGCTCGAGAATCCCGCGATCCACAAGGTGCTCTCGTCCTATGACGCGACCGACGGGCCGAACACGTTCAGCGCGGTCGCGACGGTCGCGCGCTGGCGCGAGGCCAATCCGCAGCTTTACCAGGCGGTCTATGCGGCGATCCTCGACGCGAACGATTTCATCGCGAAGAACCCACGCGAAGCGGCCGAGATCTTCACCCGGATCGAGAACTCGAAGCTGCCGGTGGAATTCATCGAGAAGATGATCCGCGATCCGGAGTTCTCCTACGCGCCGGAGCCCGAGAATGTGATGAAGATCTACGGCTTCATGCACCGCGTCGGCGCGCTCAAGACCATGCCGTCGACCTGGCAGGACCTGTTCTTCCCCGAGGCGCATGGGCTGACGGGGAATTGAGCGGAGCCTCATGCTGAGGAGCGGCCGAAGGCCGCGTCTCGAAGCATGGCCGCACACACCGATCTTGCCGCCATCCTTCGAGACGGCGGCTTCGCCGCCTCCTCAGGATGAGGGCCGGCGTCACCGCCGCATCAGCAGGCCGATGCGGCCGTAGGGCCCGCTGCGGTGGTCGTTGTCGGTGCCCCAGCCAGCG
>CAYZMR010000069.1:0-15882 GCA_964479515.1 uncultured Hyphomicrobiales bacterium
CGACGAGCCCAACGCCGATCAAGAACGCGGTCATCGCCATGCCGAAGCCCGCAAGACCGTCGCGCCAGATCGCGACGAACGCGCCGAGCGCGAGCACGACCGCCAGCGTCGCCAGGATCAGCGCGCCACCGAGCACGGCGAGCGAGGGAATGATCTCTAGGAACCCGGCGCGGACGATGAGGATGCCGAGCACGACCACCACGATCGCGAACAGCGCGAAGCGGCGCGCCCAGATCGCCATCCGCGAGGTCGGATCCTCGGCGATGCGGCGAACCAGCAGCGAGCGTCTCAATGGCCCGCGCAAATACGCTTCAGCGCTCCCCATTCGGAAGCCTCCAGCAAGGGGGTGGACGTGGTGGATGTCGCCGCGGCATTGATCGCGGCAACCCGCGCCGCGGTGTCGGGATGATCGAGCAGGATGCTCATGCCGGGGTGATTGGCGCCGTCGATGCGCGCGAGCACAGTACCGAGCGCGCGCTGGTCGCCGCCGACCTTGCCCATCAGGTCGACCCCGTAACGGTCCGCCGCGGCCTCGACGTCGCGCGAGTAGGACGATTGCAGCAGCGCGCGCGCGCCGAGCACCACGGCGCCGCCGCCGACGAAGTCCCCGAGCAGCACGCCGAACAGGAACGAGAGGCCGGCCGTCTGCAGGATCGCCCGCGTGCCGTCGCGATGCGCCACGTGGCCGATCTCGTGCGCGAGCACGCCGGCAAGCTCGTCGGCGGTCTCGGATTTGTCGATCATGCCTTCGAACACATAGATGTGCCCGCCCGGCAAGGTGACAGCGTTGGTATCGTCGCGACGGATCGCGGTCGCGGTCAGCGCGATCGGGAGGCCGGCGGCGGCTTCGAGCTTGCGCAGCAATCGATCGAGCGCGGCCTTGCCCTCCGTCTCGCTTGCGGCGGCGCCGCACGCGAACGCGCCGCCGTCGTTCTTGGTATCCAGCATCTTGCGCACCTGGACGTCGACCGCCTCGCCGAGCACATGCTCGACGCGCAACGGGATCAACGGCACGATGCGGTCGGCGACCACCGGCACCGCGAACACGGCTCCGATGACGAGCGACGCGGCAGCCGCAACGCTCCAGGCCACGACCTTCAGCCGGCTGTGGCGCTCGGTCGGACCGACGCGATCGACCGACACCGACTTCTCATCGATCGCGGCGGCAAGCGCCACATCGCGCACCTCGAGGCGCGCGAGCTGCTTTGCGCCGCGGCGCGCCAGCCGCAGCACGCCTTGCGGCGCCGCGAGCTCCTCGAGTTCGCCATAAGGCCAACGCGCGAACTGGTCTCCTTCGCTCACATCGCGCACGACGATCGCCTCGGATCTCAAATCAACCGTGACGGCGCGCCGCGCGCTGGTCAGCCCATCGAAGAAGATGCCGGTGCCCCTCATGTCCGGCCCGTCATATCCCGCCGACGTGGAGCGCGTCGGCAAGGCCTTCGCCGACCGCCGAGCCGGTCGCGGGTGCGGCCTTGACGTGATCGAGCGCCTCGACGCCGCCAAGCTCCAGCGACTCGCAGCCGAGCTTCCAGAGCCTCAGCTTCACCGCGGCCTGGTAGATGGTCGAGTAGGACAGCGCCACGATCACGTAAGTGCCGATGGGGATCACAACGGTCAACACCTCCGTCAACGTGCCCTTGCCGCGCCAAGCCTCCAGCCCGCCGATCACGGCAAGCCCGGTCAGGGCCAAGAGCACAACCGCAACCGCAAACAACAGCGCATAGCATACGAAGCGCATGTAGAGGCCATAGACGCTGCCCGTGCGCAAGCGCGACCTGACGGTCAATTGGCCAAAGCGTAAACCCGACATCCACCAGCGCAGCGTCATCGCCTGGAATACCGGATAGAGGATCGCGGCAGCCACGACCGACCAGCAGAGGCTGAGCACCGTGAACACCAGCGCGGAGAAGACGCCGGCTGCCTCCATGCGCGCCATCGCTTCGTCGCTGCCGCGACGCATCGCCTCTCCGACCGCGTTCCAATCGATCACGCCGACCGCCGTCACGATGCCGAACAGAAATGGCACAATCACGACGATCCACATCAGCAACCCGCGGAACAACAGGGCGAAGCCGGAGCCTTCAAACCGGCCGCGCAAATCGCCATAGAAGGTGTGGGCGAGCTTGAAGCGTTCGAGGCTGGCCTGCGCGAACGGATAGGCAAGGCCGAGCGTCACGACCATCATGGCCCACCAGAACAGCGCACAGACCGCGTAGCGCCACGCCGATCCGGTCTGATGAAAGCGAATCCCGCGGTAGACGGTGCGCGTGAGGCGATAGCGCCGCGCCCGATAGACCGCGAACTGGCCGAGCAGCGCCAGCACCACGAACGCAACCGCCCCGGACAGTTGTCCGATGATGCCCTTGGCGAAGGCCCCGACGAAGAACAGCGCATTGATCGGGATGAGCAGCGCGATCGCGATCAGAAAGCCGAGCAGCAGTTCGCGCGCGGTCCCGGTGTATTCAAGCCCATCGCCCGAGATCTCGGTGTTGCTCCAGAGGAAACGCCGGATGTCGGTCGCAAGCCAAAAGCGGTAGATGCCGAGACTGACGAACAGCAGCATGGCGCCGCGGATCAGCAGGCGCCAGAATGGCCGCTCGGCGCCGGTGAACCGCGCGCGCCCAGCTTCCAGCGGCGGCGGCTCTTCTGCCGGCGGCTCGGACGGCGGCACGGCGTCAAGCGGATCGGTCGCGTTCATCGGATTTCTGTAGCACGCCGAGGAAGCGCTTCAACGCGGCACCGCGCTCTATCGCGCCAGGATGATCGGCTGCGGCGGCGCCTTGCCGCGAATGATATCGGATGCCTTGTCGGCGATCATCATCGTGGCGGCGTTGATGTTGGCCGACAGCATCATCGGCATGATCGAGGCATCGACGACGCGCAAGCCTTCCAGCCCGCGCACGCGCAGTTCGTCGTCGACCACGCTGGTCGGATCGCTCTCCGGCCCCATGCGGCAGGTGCCCATCGGGTGGAACGTGGTCGTCCCGCGCTGCTTGGCGGCGTCCAAAAGCTCGTCGTCGGTCTGCACATTAGGGCCGGGAAAATCCTCGTAGTCGTAATACGGCTCAAGCGGCTTCGATTTGAGCAGGCGCCGCGCGAGCCGCATCGCGGCGACCAGCACGCGCCGGTCAACGTCTTCGGTCAAATATCGTGGCTGGATTTCCGGCTGGTCGAAGGGGTCGGCGGAGCGGATGCGGACGTAGCCCTTGCTCTCCGGCCGCTGCTGCCAGGGCGCGGATGTCATGCCGGGCTCGGTCTCCAGCGCACCCTGCATGCCTTCGTGGTAACTCGCCGGCGTGAAGGTGAGCTGGATGTCCGATGTCTCGAGATGCGGCTCGGACTTCCAGAAACAGTAGACCTGTGTCGGCGAGAGACCGAGAATGCTCTTTCCACCGACGCACCATTTGGCGATCTCCGCCGCGAGTCTCAAGCCGCGGCTGCGTTCGTTGATCGTGTCCGCATTCTTCACGCGAACAGTGACACGCGGTGCGTAGTGGTCGCGCAAGTTCTCGCCGACGCCCGGCAGCGCATGGCGCACCGGAATGCCGAGCGAGGCCAAGAGCTCTGGCGATCCGACACCGGACATTTGCAGCAATTGCGGCGAGTTAAATGTGCCCCCGGACAGGATGACCTCGCGCCGTGCCCGCACCTCGACGGCCAAGCCGTTGCGCCCGCCTTTGAGATAGCGCACGCCGACGGCGCGCTTGTCCTCGAAGATCAGGTTGGTCGCGTGCGCGCGCGTGACGACGGTCAGATTCGGCCGCCGCATCGCCGGATGCAGGAATGCGCGCGCCGCGCTCACGCGGCGGCCATTATGAATTGCGCGCTGCGCGTAATTGATGCCGAGCTGGCTCTCGCCATTGTAATCCGGGTTGCGCGGAATTCCCTGACTGACGGCGCCCGCGATGAACGCTTCCGAAAGCGGATGATGCTGGTCGATATCGGTGACGGTCAGCCCGCCCTCGCGGCCGCGGAACGTTTCGTCGCCTTCCCCGATGCGGCGCTCCAGCCGCTTGAAGTAGGGAAGGACGTCCGCATAGCCCCAGTTGCGGTTGCCGCGTTGCTGCCAGCCGTCGTAGTCGAGCCGTTGCCCGCGATTGTAGATGTGCCCGTTGATCGACGACGATCCGCCGAGCGTCTTGCCGCGTGGCGCGAGGATTCGCCGCCCTCCGGTCCACTCGCTCGGCTCCTGAGTATAGAGCCAGTTCAGGCTTGGCTGGTGGAACAGCTTGATGAAGCCGGCCGGGATATGGATGTAGGGATGCCAGTCGCGCGGGCCCGCTTCGAGCACGCATACGGTCGTACCGGCGTCCTCGCTCAAACGGTTGGCGAGCACGCAGCCGGCGGTGCCGGCGCCAACGATCACATAATCGAACGTGTCCATGCGCGGACCGCCTACTCGGCGGCGGCCACCGCGGAGGGCAGCGTGTAGTCCTTGAACTGATCACGCAGCTTGGTCTTGAGGATTTTTCCCGTCGCGGTGTGCGGGATTTCATCGACGAACACGACGTCGTCGGGCATCCACCACTTGGCGATCTTGCCGTCCATGTAGGCGAGGATTTCCTCGCGCGTCGGGCTCTCACCTTTCTTGGGGATGATGACCAGCAACGGCCGCTCGTCCCATTTCGGATGCCGGATACCGATGACGGCCGCCTCCAGCACCTTGGGGTGACCGACCGCAAGATTTTCCAGATCGATCGAGGAGATCCATTCGCCCCCGGACTTGATCACGTCCTTCGAGCGATCGGTGATCTGCAGGTTTCCAAACGGATCGATGGTCGCGACGTCGCCGGTATCAAAGAAGCCGTTCTCGTCGAGGATCTCGCCACCTTCGCCCTTGAAGTAGGCCTTGGCGACCGCGACGCCCTTCACCTTGAGGCGCCCGAACCTCTTGCCGTCCCAGGGAAGCTCGGTGTCGGAATCGTCGACGATCTTCATCTCGACGGTGAACGGGGCAGCACCCTGCTTCGCCTTCACGTCGAGGATCTTCTCGGTGTCCTTCGCGTCATAGTCCGGCTTGATGGCGCAGATCGAGCCGATCGGGTTCATCTCGGTCATGCCCCAGGCATGCGCGACGGTCACTCCGTAGTTCTTCTCGAACTTCTCGATCATGGCGCGCGGACAAGCCGAGCCGCCGATCAGCACGCGGCGCAAGGTCGAGAGCTTAAGATTGTTCGTTTCCATGTGGTTGAGCAGCATCAGCCAGATGGTCGGCACCGCCGCCGTCATGGTGACGTGCTCGCCCTCCAGCAATTCGTAGATCGAGGCGCCGTCGAGCTTCATGCCCGGCAGGATGAGCCGGCATCCCGCCATCGGCGCCGAGAACGCGATGGTCCAGCCGTTGGCATGGAAGAGCGGCACCACCGGCAGGATGGTGTCCTGAACCGACAGGTCGAACGCATCCGGCATCAACGCCATCATCGAATGCAGGACGTTGGAGCGATGCGAATAGACGACGCCCTTCGGATTGCCGGTCGTACCGGACGTGTAGCACATGCCGCAGGCAGTGTTCTCGTCGAACGACACCCAAGTGAAATCGCCGTCGACCTCGGCGATCCACTCCTCGTAGGGCACGGCGTTGCGGAGCGAAGTCTTGGGCATGTGCGCCGAATCGGTCAACACGACGTAGCGCTGGATGGTCGGAAGCTTGTCCTGCAGCTTCTCCATCAGCGGCACGAAGGTGATGTCGAGGAACATCAATTTATCCTCGGCATGATTGGCGATGTAGGAGATCTGGTCCGGGAACAGGCGCGGATTGATCGTGTGGTAGACGGCGCCGAGCCCCGTGATGCCGTACCAGGTCTCCAGGTGCCGCCAGGTGTTCCAGGCGAGCGTCGCGACGCGGTCGCCGAGCTTGATGCCGTCCTTCTCCAGCCGTTGCGCGACCTTCAAGGCGCGCTTGCGCACCTCACGATAATTGGTGCGGTGGATCGGGCCTTCGATCGAGCGCGACACGACCTCGCGGTTGCCGTGCTGGATCGCGGCGTGATCGATGATGCGGTGGCACAGCAGCGGCCAGTCTTGCATCAATCCGAGCATGTCGTCCCCTCCTCGGGAAATTGTGGTTTGTTCTTAAGCCGTTAGGCCGGATTTTTTGGCCGTTGCGGGGCGCACGTCAAGCCCAAAGGTTAGCCCCTCAAGCGATGACTGCAAAGCCAGCCCGAAAGTTTCGCGATCGAGGACAACAGGGCATCGGCGTGCGGCGCCAACACGTCCTCGCCGTTCGGCCCGGACAGCACGCCGACCGCCAGTGCGCCCGCCGCGCGCGCCGCGATCAGATCATGCGGGCTGTCGCCGACGACGGCGACCTCGCTGGGCACGACCTCGAGCGCGGATGCGAAGGCGAGCACCGGCTCGGGGCCGGGTTTGAGCCCGAAGCCGGAGTCGTAGCCCGCGACGAAGGCGACCAGCCCGTGGATGTCGAGGCGGCGTAGTTGCGCCCGCGTATTGGCCTCGGCGTCGTTGGTCATGATGCCGAGCCAATAGCCGCGCTGCTTCAGTTCGGAGAGCGCCGCCCGCGGATCGCCGATCGGGTGGAGATGCGTCAGCGTCGTCTCAAGGAACAGGTGGTCGATCTCGCGCGCGAAGTCGTCGGCGTATGCCCGGCCGAGCAGTTCCGCCCACATGCGGCCGTAGACGGAGGTCGCCTCGCTGATGACCGGGCAGCCGGGCAACAAGCGCTGCGCGCGGGCATCGACGCACGTCATCTCCGCCAAGCGGCCGAACAAAGCCATGTCGCCATCGGCAAGATGCCTCAGGACCTCGCAGGTCGCCGGGCCGAGCGTCGCCTGGATGTCGACGAGCGTCCCGTCCTTGTCGAACAGAATGGCCCGGATCGGCATTGTATCATGCGTCCCCAAAAAGCTTCGATTCCCGTGCTTATCGGGATGACCCGTCCCCATACAGGCAGGCTACTCTTGACGCATGGCCGCACCGTCACGCGACCCCGTGGACTGATCGCCGTCACTCTTGTGGCAGCGATGACGGCTGCGGTCTGCGCCAGGGCCGAGGATACGGTTCCGCTCCCGCAGCCGCGCCCGGCCGAGGCACCTGCGTCCGCGGAGCCAACCGGCACGCCCGCCCCTTCGGCGTGCCAGCAGCGGCTCACGCCCGACATCGCGGTGATCGAGATCTTAGCCCCGGTGACCGGCGCGGACGGCTGTGGCATCGACGATCCGGTCCGCCTCTCGGCCGTGATGACAAAAGACAAGACGCGCATTCCTGTTTCGCCGCCCGTGATGCTGGGCTGCGCGATGGCGGAGGCACTCGCAGGCTGGGTGCGCGAAGACGTGGCCAATATCGCGACTACGCTCGGCTCGCCGCTGATTGGACTTTCCAGCGGCCAAGGTTACCAGTGCCGCGGCCGCAACGGCATCGCCGGCGCGCCGACGAGTCAACATGGTCGCGGCAACGCCATGGACCTGCGCGCAATCCTGCTGGCGAACGGGACGAGCGCCAACCCGACCGACACGGACCTCCCGAAGGACTTTCGCGAACGCATCAAGGCCAGCGCCTGCGCGCGTTTCACGACCGTGCTGGGACCCGACTCGGACGGGCATCACGACATCTATATCCATCTCGACGTGGCCCCACGCCGCAACGGGATCCGGATCTGCCAATGGGCGGTGCACGATGACGCAGGCGCTGTGCCGCTGCCGCGCGAACGCCCCGCGGAGGCGCCGCCGCGGGCACCTTGACGGCGCGCGCCGTATCGAACACACGAGTCGCGATCCTCAGCCCGAGAGCCACATGAACGATACGCCCATCGCCCCTGCGGCCGTCACGCGGCCAGGTCCAATGCCGCCCTGGGGTTTCTATGAGACGATCGGCTGGGGCATGCTCGCTTTCGTCGCGTGGTTCGTGGCGCAGACGGTCGTGGTGATCGGCCTGGTGGCGTGGCAGGAAGCGATCGAGCCCGGATCGTCCGATCTCGCGAAGATGATGAATGACGCCTTCTCGCTCGCCGTCATCACCATCGTGACGGGCCCGGTGTGGATCGGCGTACCGGCGCTCGCGGCGCGTTGGCGGCGCTGGTCGGTGCGCGACTACATGGCGCTGGTCCCACCGCGCCGGCGCGAACTCATCTTCAGCATCGCGCTATTGCTTATCGTCCTGGTCGCGACCGACCTCTCGAGCTATGCGCTCGGCCGCGACGTCATCCCGCAATTCATGATCGAGGCTTACACGTCGGCGCGCACGCCGACCGCCATGGTACTGCTGTTCATCGCGATCGTCATCGTCGCGCCGATCTGCGAGGAAACCATGTTCCGCGGGTTCCTGTTTCGCGGCTTGAGCGCGACTCGGTTCGGGGCGCCGGGCTCCGTGCTACTCACGGCGGCCGCCTGGTCGCTGATGCACGTCCAGTACGACTGGTTCGTGATCGCCCAGATCTTCCTGCTCGGCCTGATGTTCGGCTGGCTGCGCTGGGCGAGCGGCTCGACGCTGCTCACCATGGTGCTGCACTTCATCGCGAATCTCAGCGCCTTCGCCGAGACCGCGATCAAGATCGAGTGGCTGTCGTAATCAGGCGGCTGACACTCGTGGATCGATCGGTGTCGTGCCGCGCAGCCCCAAGATGTCTTCGAGCGCCTTGGCGGCGGCGAGAATGCGCGCCTCGCCGCGCGGCGGACCCGCAATCTGCAGGCCGACTGGCAGGTTCTCGCGCGTGAACCCGCAGGGCAGCGACAGCGCGGTGCCGCAACAGACCGTGATCGCGTAGGCGATCGCGAGCCATTCCACGTAGTTCGCGAATTTGTGGCCATCGACCTCCGCGACGTAGCGGTTCTCGATCGGGTACGGCGCGACGACGGTCGCGGGTGTCAGCAGCAGATCGTAGGTGTCGAAGAACGCGAAATACCGCCGCGCAAGCGCGACGCGCGCATTCTCGGCGCGTTCGAGCTCCTCGAGCGTGATCTTCATCCCGCGCTCGACGTTCCAGATCACTTCGGGCTTGAGCAGATCGCGGTGCTCGCGCAGAAGCTTCGCCTTGCGCATGAAGAAGTCGTAGGTTCGCAGCGTCAAGAACACGTCGTGCAGCCCGGAGAAATCAGGATGCGCCTCCTCGACGATCGCGCCGAGCTCGGCGAAACGTCCGGCGGCCTTGCGGGTGATCGCCGCCACCTCGCTGTCAACCATCGTGATGCCGAGATCGGCCGACCAGGCGACCCGCTTGCCGCGCCAACCGGAACGGGCCGCCGTGAGGAACGAGTCGACGCGCGGCAGCGAGAGCGGATCACGCGCGTCTTCCCCGCTCATCGCATCGAGCAACAGGGCGACGTCCTCGACGTTGCGCGCCATCGGGCCCTGCTGGCTTAGATTCGTGTCGACCGCGCCGTCCGGCGTGTGCGCGACGCGGCCGATGCTCGGCCGCAATCCGACGATGCCGTTGAAGCTCGCGGGATTGCGTAGGCTGCCGCCCATGTCGGAGCCGTGCGCGAGCCAGGCCATGCCGGTCGCCAGCGCGACAGCCGCGCCGCCCGAGGAGCCCGCCGCCGAGCGCGACGTATTCCACGGATTGCGCGTTGCCCCGAACACCTCGTTGAAGGTATTGGCGCCGGCGCCGAACTCAGGCGTGTTCGACATCGCGTAGACGATGCCGCCCGCGGCCTCCAGATGATCGACCAGGATATCGGACACCTGCGGAATCTTGTCCTTGAAAATCGGCGAGCCTTGGGTCGAGCGCACGCCGGCGACGTCCACAAGGTCCTTGATCGGCACCGGCATGCCGGCGAGCGCTCCGCGCTCCGCGATCGGCAGCCGCATCAGCCGATCCGCATGCGCGCGCGCCCGATCAAAGCAGCGCGTCGGCAGCGCGTTCACGGCGCCGTCGACCGCGGCGATGCGCTTCTCCAACGCGTCGAGAAGATCGTGCGGCGTGATCTCGCCGCGCTTGAGACGGCCGACAAGGCTCACGGCGTCGGCGCGGATCAGTTCATCGCTCATGGGAATTCCCGACGACGGAAGGATGTGGGATTTCTAACGCGCCAGCGCCGCCCCGTCCACGGATGCGGGTTTGAGAGGATTGCTTTACGTCTTGCTGGCAGGCTTCAGGTCCGATTCGAGAACCCCGACACGCGCCATGAAGATGTCCGAGACGCGCGAACTGGCGAACCGTCGCGCGCTCGCGCGTCTCGAAAAGGCGCTGCCCGACATCTTCCCGGCGCCGGTGCTCACCCACGCGCTCGCGCGACGCTGGACGCCACCGATGCCGCGGCTCGCGGTCGACAGCTATTGGCGCATGCATCCGTTGCGCGCTGACCGCCTCGCCCGGGCGCTCGCGGCACGCGGCGGGCCGCCGCCGGGATGGACGTGGCGCTTGAAGGACGGCCGCAAAAGCGATCTGCCGGCAAGCTTCCGCAGCCCGCCGGCGCCGTTCCGCGAGAAAGCGTTCGCGCGTGGTCCGGGCTTCTGCTGCGTCTGCGGCCAGCCGGTCTACCGGCTCGGCTGGCACGAGGACCTGTGGGATCGCGGGCCGAACCGGAACGCCACATGGCATACCGCCTGCGTCACCGCATGGCGCCTGTGGAGCGCACCGAGCGATTACGCCAAGCTCATCCGCCGTCTCCAAGGACGCAAGTGCGCGCAAACCGGCGAACGGCTGTGGAAGACGTCCGAAGTCGACCACCGTGTGCCGCTGTTCCGGGTCTGGCGCGAGCATCGCGACTTGGCGTGGCCGGCGTTGCTGGCATTCTGGGGATTGCCCAATCTCCAGATCATCAACCGCGACGCGCACGTGGAGAAGTGCGCCGTCGAGGCGGTCTCGCGCCGGCGGGTGCCGGTGGCGCCGGACGCCATACCGGGCTGAGCGCCGCTCAACGCGGCGGCACTCTGCAGAGCGCGAAGATGTCGTATTTCTCCGACCGCGTGGCGATTTGATCGAGCCATCGCAATTATCTATTGGACTGCGAATGTTTTCGCGACCATAGCATCCGCCAACCCCGTAGACGCCGGAGCGACAAATGGCCCCGCTCACCAATCTGCAGACCCGCGCGGTCGAGACCCTGATCCATCCCTACACGAACCAGGCGACGCTGCGCGAAACCGGCCCGCTCGTGATCGAGCGCGGCGAAGGCGTGTTCATCTACGACACCGACGGCAAGGCCTATATCGAGGGCATGGCGGGGCTGTGGTGCACGGCGCTCGGCTTCAACAACGAGGAACTGGTGGAGGCCGCGGCCGCGCAGATGCGCAAGCTCCCGTTCGCGCATCTGTTCACCGCCAAGAGCCACGATCCGGCGATCGAGCTCGCCGAGAAGCTCAAGGAGATCGCGCCGGTCCCGATCTCGAAGGTGTTCTTTTGCAATTCCGGCTCGGAAGCAAACGACAGCCAGATGAAACTCGTATGGTACATGAACAACGCGCTCGGGCGGCCGGACAAGAAGAAGATCGTCAGCCGCCAGAAGGCCTATCACGGCGTGACGATTGCATCGGCCTCGCTCACCGGCTTGCCGAACAACCACATCGACTTCGACCTGCCGATCGCGCGCGTGTTGCATACGTCGTGCCCGCATCACTATCGCTTCGCACACGAGGGCGAAAGCGAAGAGGACTTCGCCACAAGGCTCGCGGCCGATCTCGAAGAGCTGATCCTGCGCGAAGGCCCCGAGACGGTCGCGGCCTTCATCGCCGAACCGGTGATGGGCGCTGGCGGCGTGATCGTGCCGCCGAACACGTATTTTCCGAAGATCATGGCGGTGTGCGCCAAATACGACGTGTTCATGATCTCCGATGAGGTGATCTGCGGCTTCGGAAGGCTCGGGACGCCGTTCGGCTGCACGGCGCTCGGCTACAAGCCGCATTCGCTCTCGGTCGCCAAGGCGCTGTCGTCGGCCTACCTGCCAATCGCCGGCGTGATGATCCCGGAAGAGATGTATCAGGCGCTGATCGTGGAGAGCAAAAAGATCGGCACCTTCGGCCACGGCTTCACCTATTCGGGCCACCCGGTCGCGGCCGCAGTCGCGATCAAGACGCTGGAGATCTACAAGCGCGACCGGATCTTCGAGACCGCCGCCGCACGAATGCCGCTGTTCCAGAAGCGCTTGATGGCACTGGGCGAGCATCCGCTGGTCGGCGAGGCGCGCGGCATGGGTCTTGTCGGCGCGCTCGAACTTGTGGCCGACAAGCGGTCGAAGCAGCCGTTCGACGGCAAGAAGGGCGTCGGCGCGCAGGTGGTGCGCAATGCCGAAGCCGAAGGCCTGATCGTGCGCGGGATCGCGGGCGACGTCCTCACGATCTGCCCGCCGATGATCATCGCGCCGGCCGAGATCAATGAGCTGTTCGACCGGCTCGGCCGCGCCCTCGACAAGACGCTCGATTGGGCGAAGCGCGAGCAACTGCTGGCGGCGTGACGCGTTCGTGTAGCCCGGATTGAGCGTCAGCGAAATCCGGGACCGTCGGAGCGAGCGGCGCCCCGGGTTTCGCTTCGCTCAACCCGGGCTACGAGTCTGCGGCCATCTAAACGCCGCCTTTACCCGTTGTGGGTCACGTGGGGCCGGATCGGAACCACGTCATGATCGTCACGCGTCGCCGTCTCATGCTCGGCGGGCTCGGCCTTGCCGGAGCCGGCGTCGCCACGGCAGCCTACGCGACCGGCATCGAGGCGTTGGAGCTGCACGTCACACGCTACCGGCTCACCCCGCCGGGGTGGCCGGCCGCGCGGCGCCTGTCGATCGCCGTCATCGCCGACCTGCATGCGGGCGGGCCCAACATGGGGCTTGCGCGCATCCACGACGTGATCGACGCGGCGCAAGGCGAGCACGCCGACCTGATCGTGGTGCTGGGCGACTATTTCGCGACCCATAGGTTCATCACCGAGCATGTGCCGCATGCCGCCTGGGCGGGCGAGCTTGCGCGGCTCAAGGCGCCGCTCGGCGTCTACGCGATCCTCGGCAATCACGACTGGTGGTACGACACCGGCGCCGCGCGCACGGCGCTCAAGGCCGTGAACATCCCGGTGCTGGAAAACGACGCCGTGCTGCTCGGCGATCCGGGCGCGCGTTTCTGGCTGCTCGGCCTTGGTGACACCATCGCCTACAAGCTCGGGCACGGACGCTTTCGCGGCGTCGACGACCTGCCCGGCACGCTCAAGCGCGTCACCACGGACGATCCGGCGATCCTCCTGGTGCACGAGCCCGACTTCTTCACGAAAGTGCCGGACCGCATCAGCCTGACGCTCTCCGGCCACACCCACGGCGGCCAGATCCGCATCCCGTTCGTCTGGCAGCACTACGTGCCGTCACGCTACGGCGCGCGTTTCGCCTACGGCCACGTCATCGAGAACGGCCGCCACCTGATCGTGTCGGGCGGCCTCGGCACCAGCGTCGTGCCGGCGCGGTTCGGCGTGCCGCCGGAGATCCTGCGCATCGAGCTCGGCGGCGAAACGCCGTCCTTGGTTCATTCCAAGACGATGATTTCCGCGCCCTCGACCGCGTAGCGCGCGTGCCGGAAGTCGCGGATCGTCGCGACCCGGTTCCCTCCCCACTGCAAAAGAATGAAATAGGCCGGCGGTTTCAATGCATCCTCGGGATCGCGCACAAGGATGGCCGGGCGTCGATCCACGAACCCGGCGGTGAACCGCCAGTCGCGGGCGCCGCCGTAATTGCCGAAATAGGTGTTGACCTCCTTTCCGCTCAGCCGCGAGCGGTTGACCAGCTCGAGCCGCACGTCGTCGGAGAGCATGTCTCGCACCGCGTCGAAGTCGCGCGCGTTGAAGCGGTCGACGTAAGCGGCGAGCCGCGAGCGTTCGGCCTCGGCAAGGCGCGGTGCCGGCATATCGTCGGGCTCGCGCGCCAGCGCATGCAGGCGCGCGCGGCCGCGATGCAGCGAGGCCTTGATAGCCGCAGTGCTGAGATCCGTGACGCTTGCGATCTCGGCGAGCGAATAGCCGAGCACGTCCATCAGGATGATGCTGGAGCGTTGCGCGACCGGCAGGCGCATGAACGTGCGCATGCTCGCCGCGGCCGCAAGCCGCGCCTCGGCCGATGCTGTCTGGTCGGCGATCATGTCGAGGTCCTCGTCGGAGCGAACCGCCTCCTGCCGGACGCGGCGACGCAGATGATCGAGCGCCGCGTTATGCGTGATCCGAAACAGCCAGCCTTCGGGGTTCGCCAATGCTCCCGCATCGCCGAAGGCCTCGATCGCTTTGAGCATCGCTTCCTGCACCACATCCTCGCCGTCGATGACGGAACCCGTCATGCGCGCGCAGTATCGATGCAGCTTCGGCCGCAGGTCGCCGAGAAGCCGGTCGAACGCCTCGCGCGGCGTCGCGGCGGTCATAACCTCGGGCTCACTTCGCGTACTCGCCATCGAAGACTCGTCCTCGTTGTTCGACCGCCCTTAAGGGAGTCTGACTGCTTGCAGACAAGACGTTCGGACGCGCCTGAAAGATTCGCCCGACGGAAGATTTCCTGGCTAGGAGCCGGCCGCGGTCTTTGCGGCGCCAGTGAGCGCCGCGGAGAGACGCTCGATCACGTCGTTGCCCGGCGCCGGTCCTCCATGGCGAGCCGCAAGCCAAGCCGGGTCATTGTATGACAGCCAGACTTTCCCCGCTTCGTCTTCCCACGCCAATGCCTTCAAGGGCAGGTCTATCCCGATGGTCTGATGTGCCTGCATCAGCGGCGTGCCGCCCTTGGCGTTGCCGAAGATCAGGAGTTCGGTCGGCCGCAGCGCGAGCCCAACGTCCTTCGCGCCGGCGGCATGATCGATACGGGCGAAGACCGTCATGCCTTTCGATCTGACATCGGCTTCGAGACGATCGATGGTATCCTTGACACCATGCGCGCTTGGAACCGTGATCAGGCCATTTCCGGCCATGCGGATGCTCCTGCCTGACGTCGCGTCGCCGCAGGGTGCATTATAGGCGCAGAAATTCTCTTCGCTCGCGCATCCTTTGGCCGGTTCCGATCGTCTCAGGAACAGGCCGAAATCCAAGCCGGCGTGTCGATGATGAGAAGGAGACCACGTCATGAAAGCGACCCGCGTTCAATACACGGCGCGAGCCGAGTTCGTCGAAGAGAACAAGAAGAACATCGAGGCGGTGATGCGCGAGCTGCGCGCGCAGAACAATTCCGATGTCCGATATGCCGTGTACGTCCATGACGACGGACGGACGTTCATGCACTTCGCACAGCACAACTCGGTCGAGGCGGAGCGCTTCCCGACCTCGCTGGAATCGTTCCGGCATTTCCAGACGCGGCTGAAAGAGAATCTCGAGGCCGCGCCGAAGGTGGAAAAATTCGCGCTCGTCGCGTCCTCCGCGCCGATCTTCTAGGGCATGGCCGAGGCGTACTCCAAAAAGCAGAACGCCGGGCTTTCGCCCGGCGTCCGCATTTCCCCCGCGCCGCTAAACTGATCAATTCGCCTCTGCGCGCCCGCCCGTGAAGGCGACGCGCGGATTGTTCGGTGAGTCGCCCTGTCCCGGCGCCAGCACGACCACGACGGTCCCGACCTTGACCCGGTTGAACAGGTCGATCGCGTCCTCGTTGGTCAGGCGGATGCAGCCCGACGAGATCGCCGATCCGATGTATTCCGGCTGGTTGGTGCCGTGGATGCGATAGAGCGTGTCCTTGGGGCCGTCATAGACATAGAGCGCGCGCGAACCCATCGGATTGTGCGGACCAGGCGCCACATAGCCCGGGATGTTTCCAAGCCGCTTCTTGATGTCGGAGGTCGGCGTCCAAGACGGCCACTCTTCCTTGCGTCCGACCTTGGCGATGCCGGAGAACGACAGCGCGTCCTCGCCGACAGTCACGCCATAACGGATCGCCTTGCCCTCGGGCAGCACGAAGTAGAGATAGCGCGCATCGCTGTCGACGACGATCGTGCCGGGCGCTTCCTTGCGGTGATAATTGACGATGTGGCGGCGGTAGGGCTCCGGGATCA
>CAYZMR010000070.1:0-8634 GCA_964479515.1 uncultured Hyphomicrobiales bacterium
ATTGTCGCCGACGATCGGAATGCGCCGGCCGACCAGCGGCAGGATCGCGTGCTTGCCGATCAGATGCTTGTAGCGTTCGTCTTCGGGATGCACCGCGACGGCGGTGTCGCCCAGCATCGTTTCGGGCCGCGTCGTCGCGACGATGATGTGATCGGACGAACCTTCGATCGGGTATTTGATGTGCCAGAGCGAGCCCTTCATCTCGACCTGCTGGACTTCGAGATCCGAGATCGCGGTCTGGAACTTCGGGTCCCAGTTCACGAGCCGCTTGTCCTTGTAGATCAGGTCCGCGCGGTAGAGCTCGACGAACACCTTCAGCACGGCCTTCGACAGGCCTTCGTCCATGGTGAAGCGCTCGCGCGACCAGTCGCACGAGGCGCCGAGCCGCTTGAGCTGGCGCGTAATGGTGCCGCCGGATTCGGCCTTCCAGGCCCAGACCTTTTCGAGAAACTTCTCGCGGCCGATCGTGCGCCGGTCCGGCTCCTGGCGCTCCATCATCTGCCGCTCGACCACCATCTGCGTCGCGATGCCGGCATGGTCGGTGCCGGGCTGCCACAACACATCGCGCCCGCGCATGCGCTCGAAGCGGCAGAGAATGTCCTGCAGCGTGTTGTTGAGCGCGTGCCCCATATGCAGCGAGCCGGTCACGTTCGGCGGCGGGATCACGATCGTGTAGGGCTTGGCGTCGCGCCGCTCCGGCCGGCCGGCGCGGAACGCCTGCGCGGCTTCCCACATCTCGTAGATGCGGCCCTCGACGTCGGCGGGCTGGTAGGATTTGTCGATCATGCGCCGCTGAATAAGGACTGCGACGCCGCGAGGCAAGCGCAAGGCGCGACACTGCGCAGCGATCGGCGAGATACGCTCAAGGCCCGGGCGCTGTCAGTCCACTGGACGAGCTCCGGTTTCGATCATCCTGTGACAGCCAACACATCGCCGGCCGGTCGCGCGCCCTATAGGTCAGGCATCGATCAACGCCGGTTGCTCCCGGCCGACCTGATGGAGACGACAATGAACCCGATCATCCGTTCGATTGCGGTCGTATTGGTGGCCATCCCGCTCGTTGCTACCGCCGCGAGCGCCGAGAGTGGTCACTTGATCACCGCCGCACCATCCAAGGCGCTGACGCCTGCGGACGTCGTCGTGCCGCCTCACGGCCCGCATACATGCATCGGCTGGCGTCGGTATTGCCACAATCGGTAGCGGCTGAAAACCTGCGCGCGGGATGCCGGCCCGTGTTGCGCCGCCAGACCCTAGCGCCCGCGCGCGACGCGCTCGATCTCCTGACGCACCAAGCGCTCCACCAAGCTCGGCAGGTTGTTGTCGAGCCAATGCTGCAGCATCGGCCGCAGCATTTCCTTCACCAGGTCTTCGAGCGTCTTGGCGTTCTGCACCAGCACGGTCTGTGCGAGTGCGTTGAACGCCGAGTCGACCGCCGCGGCGGTCGCCGTCGACATGATCGACTGCTCGGTGATCGTGGGCATTGGGGCCGGACGCGGCGGCGCGACGAATCGCGGCTCTGGCGCGCGCGGCGCCGCGCGCACCGGTGCAGGAGCCGGCGGCGGGTCGTCGAACACCACGTCCTGCCCGCCATCGATCTTGCGGAAGCCCGCAGCCGGCGCGGCCGTCGGGGCCTGCATGGCTTCGGTCAGTTCCAGCACATCGCCCGCATCCACCTTGGGTGGCGCCGGCGGTGGAGCGGGCGGCGGCGAGGGAGCGGGCTTCTCGTCGAGGCCCGCGATCATCGCGTCGACTTCGTCCTGGTCGATCGCGGCGGGCGGCGCTGGCGGCGGCACCACCACCGGCTTCGGCGGGGGCGGCACGACCTTGGCGACCGGCGGCGCCGGCTTGGCCGCCGGCGGTTCGGCCGGTTTCAACTCGCTCTTCGGCTCGGGCTTGGGTGCGGCGGGCGCCGGCTTGGCGCTGTCGTCATCGGCGATGATGCGTCGGATGGAGGCGAGAATCTCCTCCATCGACGGCTCTTGCGCCTTCGCCGCCTGCGTCATTGGCCGAATTCCTCAAACGCCTCTCGCCGCGACCGCGAATCAGTCGTGCGCGGGCGCATTTTCACGAGGATTCGCGCAAGTATGGCACGGCAAAGGTCGAACGCAAGCGAAGTCCTGTGGACAGGCTGGCGTCGTCACACAAGCGCTTGATGTCGGCTGAGTTTGGCCTAGCGGCCGTCCGGGTTGCGCACGCCGAACCACTTGTCGCGCACCTGATGATAATGCACGCGCGCGTCATAGGTCTCGGTCGGCAGCGAGAGCACCTGCGGGGAGAGCCTGCCGACCGCGGCGAGCAGCGTGAACGAGGCCACCACCCGGTCGCGCTGCGCCGTCACCAGCGCGACACGCGCATTGACCAGTTCCTGCTGCGCGTTGAGGACGTCGAGCGTGGTGCGCTGGCCGACGCGCGCCTCTTCGCGCACGCCGTTGAGCGCGACTTCGGTTGCCGTCACCTGCGCCTGCGCGGCGATGATCTGCGCCTTGGTCGCCTCGAGCTGGGTCCACGACTGCACCACGGTCGCGCGGATCTGGTCGCGCGCAAGATCGAGCTCGATGCGGCGCTGCCCGAGTGTCTCCTTGGTCTGGCGGATGACCGAATATTCCGAGCCGCCCTGGTAGACCGGCACGCTCAGGCGACCGAGCACCGTGCCGGTGAGCTGGTCGAACTGGCCCGGCGCGAGATCCCAGCGCTTCGTCACGTTGGCTTCGGCCGTGATGGTGGGGTAGAGCGAGCTTTCGGCGACCTTCACGGCATATTGCGCGGCGTCGACGGTGTACTGCGCGGACGTGACCTGCGGATGCTCCTTCCAGCCGGCGTCGACCGCCGCCTCGAGCGAGCGCGGCGAGAACCGGTCGACCGGCATGCCGCTCGCCATGTTGATCGGCTCCGCGCCGATGATGCGGCGGTAGGCGGCCTGCGAGGCCTTGAAATTCGCTTCCGCGCCGAGCACCTGCGACTGCGCGGCGGCGAGACGCGATTCCGCCTGCGCCACGTCGGTCTTCGTCACCTCGCCGACGTTGAAGCGGTCGCGCGTCTGCTTGAGCTGCTCTTGCAGCACCTGCACGTTGCGCCGCTGCAGATCGAGGATCGCGCTGTCGCGCATGACGTTCATGTAGGCCGTCGCGCCATCGAGCAGCACGGTCTGCTCGGTGTTGCGCAACGTCTCGCGTCCGGCAAGGACCTGAGATTCGGCCTGGCGCGTCTGGTTGCCGGTGCGCTCGCCGTTGAATACGTTCTGCACGAGGCCGACGGTGCCGCCGCGCGGACTGATGTTGGTGTTGGTCCGGCCGAAGATGCCGCTTGCGAGCGTGGTCGCCTCGTAATGCTGGTAGCCGGAATCGATGCTGCCGCTGACGCGCGGCCGATAGCCCGCGAGCGCCTGCGGAACGTTCTCGTCGATCGCGCGCAGCGAGGCGCGCTGCGCGTTAAGGGTCGGGTTGTTGCGGTAAGCCTGCGCCAGCGCGGACTCAAGCGTTTCGGCCTGCGTCGGGCGCAGGGACGCAATCATGGCAACGGCCATGGTCCCCGCACAGACCGCGCACAGCACTCCAGTCCTAGCCATCTGGCCCCTGCCGCCCGAGAACCATGCCAGCTGTTCCGCCGGCTAGGCCCCTCTTCACTCCAGGCAATGTTCACAATAGGGGGCTGCTCCAGGTCTTGAAACCCCCGGGCATGGCGCGCTGGGGATAAAGATCGTCACTGGCGCATCGGCGCCACACCTGCGGCACCGAGAACCCCGGGGTGAGGAGGTATCGCTTAGAAAACGAAAGCTGGCGGCTTGGCAAAGCCCGGCAACGCGGGCGCGGCGGCGTCGAACAGCGGCTGCGCCGTCAGACGGCTCCCGATTGCGCGGTAGACCGTTGCCTTGGCCATGGACGCGGTCCCGACCACCGCGACGAGTCGGCCGCCCGCTTTGAGCTGGCGCGACAACAGCTCGGGCACAACCTCGCAGCTCCCTTCGACCAGGATCACATCATAAGGCGCGCCCTTCTCCCACCCCGCGGTCAGCGGCCCGACCGCCACCGTGACGTTGGGCGAGGCGGAGAGGTTGGCCTCTGCGGCGCGCGCGAGGGCCGCGTCCTCTTCGAGCGCGACGACGCTGCCGGCAAGCCGGCCGAGCACGGCGGACGAGTAGCCGGTGGCGCAGCCGAGATCGAGCACATGGTCCGCGGGCGTGATGTCGGCCGCCTGCAAGAGTTTGGCGAACACCATCGGTTTGAGCAGCGCGCGCGCCGGCCCGGCGCCGGCCGTGACCGGCAGATCGACATCCAGATAGGCGATCGCCTCGCGCCCCGCCGCGAAACGCTCGCGCGGCACGTCGAGCATCGCCGCGATGATGTGCAGGTCGGTCACGTCGGCGGTCCGCACCTGACGGTCGACCATGATCCGCCGTGACTGCGCATAATCGACCATGTGGCTCTCCGCCGCGCGCCCGGCTGGGCCCGAAACTGCCCGAGATTTGCGGCACGGCGTTTCAAAAGGCAAGCCGGCGAGCCGTTGCCGGTGCCATCCGCCTCCTGTATAGCGAGGCCGCGACGGCGCCGGGCAGGCGCCGGCGTCCAAGGCCACGTGGCGGAGTGGTTACGCAGCGGTCTGCAAAACCGTTTACGCCGGTTCAATTCCGGCCGTGGCCTCCATTTCCCTGCTCCCCGAAATCTCAAGGGCGGCGGTCACTTGCCGGCGTCATCGCGGTCAGCAAGTGAAGGGGCCAAGCCAACCCGTTCGGGCGATTCGACATCTCGAATTTTGCGTGAAATCCTGCCCAACTCTCGCGCTAGTGTCCCGAATCCGGAATTCGTCCGATCTCGCAGCACCCTCGAGGCGAGCTTCGGACTCGAAAGGACATTAGAAAGTTATTGATTCTAGTATGGCTTGGTTCAGAAGTTCGCTCGACGAACTTGCTGCGAGGACTGAAGCGAACTTCTGAACCGCCACACCGGATGGGGCTCTCAGGCGACGCTTCGTGGATCAATTATTCGAACAGCGCGACGACGCGTCCGTTTCGACGCCGAAGCCGACCATGGCCATCATGATCGGCAACGGCCGCTTCGACATGAATGCCGTCGGGACCGCCGAACACCAGGACGAGCTCGCCTCGATCGTCGGCGGGCGCACCGAAGCGGGCGCGGATTTTCTCTGCGGCGCGCTGCTCGTTCCCGACTCCAAGAACCCGTTCGACCCGCACGCCATCGCGGTCAGCATTTCGAGCCGCGTGATCGGCTACCTTCAGCCCGACGCCGGCCCCTCGCTCAAGCTCGCGCTGCGCGCCGGCGCGTTCGTGGCCGTCGGATGCGCCGCCAAGATCGTCGGCGGCGCGCGGCACGCGAACGGCGAGCAGGAGGATTTTGACGTACGGCTGGACGCGTCCGTGCCGTTCCGCATGCGCTCGATCGCCAAGGAGACCACGCCGTCGCCGCCGCCACCGTTCGCCGCGCCGCCGCCGTTCGCCCCGTCTGTGCGCCAAGAGCCGATCGCAAGGGTTGAGCCCGTCGCGAGAACCGAGCCCTTCGCGCGGACCGAGCCCGAGCGCGATCTCCCGATCGCGCGGCTCGCCGCGAGGCGCGACGTCGTGGTCGCGCGGCCCGTGCCGGAACGCGATTCTCCGCTGCCGTGGACCGCTTCCGATCCGGACGTTGTCACGCCCAGGATCACGCCGGATCGCGACGTCCCGATCGCGCGTCCCGTGCCGCAGATCGATCCGTACGCGCTCGCCGACCGCGTCACCGAGCCCGAGGAGGTCAAGGTTCCGCCTCCGCGCGGCCGGTTCGTCGCGCTGATCCTCGACCTGGTCCTCATCGTGGCGATCCTGGCCGGCGGATTCTGGTGGGTGCAGCGCCTGCCGCGCGAGCCCGCGACCGCCGAGGCGCCCGCACCCGCACCCGCGATGGCCCCGGTCGAGCCGGCGCCTGCACCGCCGGAGCAGACGCCATCGGTGTGGCAGTCCATTCCATTGCCGAACATGGCGCCGCCGCCGGCCACCGAGCCGCCCGCCCAACCGGCGACAAGCGATCCCGCGCCCCCACCGGCTGCCGGTACCCCGCCGACCCCGCGCTCCAAGCCGGAGCCGCAAAAGGCGCGGCCGAAGACCAAGGCGGCGGCCCCGAAGGCCGAGCCCGCGAACGCGCCGCTGCAGCTCCATTGAGGCGGAAAAGCGCGCCGACACGCGAATTTTTGCAAAGCGTCAACGGCTTTGCTATATGCCCGCACCAATCGATGCGCGTTACCGGCATCACGTGTTCCCCGGTAGCTCAGCGGTAGAGCAACCGGCTGTTAACCGGTTGGTCGCTGGTTCGAATCCGGCCCGGGGAGCCAAACCTACACCCGATCAATGTCGCGCTCGCGTCGAAGCCTTGCGCGGTCAGCGCTTGGCGATCGAAGGGGCGTGCGCGTTTTGCCGCCACGGCGGCCGAATGGCCGCTTTCCTCCGGCCCCACGCTTGTGGCATGATCGCGATCTACACCATGAGGAGATGCGACGTGGCGAGCGGTACAGTGAAGTGGTTCAATTCGACCAAAGGCTATGGATTCATTCAGCCGTCAGGCGGCGGCAAGGACGTGTTCGTCCATATCTCGGCTGTGGAGCGTGCCGGGCTGAGCACCCTCAATGAGGGTCAAAAAGTTGACTACGAGATCGTGTCCAACCGCGGCAAAGAGTCGGCGGAAAACCTCAAAGTCAAATAGCCAAAAGATAAAGACAACGGATGTCCGCTCCGGCTGAACCGGAGCGGACCAAACCAGCCTTCGCTCTGGGCCGCTTTGCTCCTCGGGCAACCTCGCCTCGGGAGGAGCCGGCAGACGGGCCTGCGCCGGTTCCGCGGGACCCCCGCGCTCGCCGCGCAGGGAAACCGGCTCGCGACCCTTATGGGCTGCCGGTGCAGAAGCGGACGGAGAGCTCGCAACCGCGTCCTTTGTTGTTGCGGCACGTGGTCATCGCGAGATCGTCGTCCTCGCTCTTGCCGTGGCCCCAGGCCCAGCCCATCGCGCCGTTGTCCGCCTTCGCGATACTGACGCAGGTGTCCTGGAACGTGCCCTTGACCTCGCACGCGCTCGAATGCTTCCGGCATTCGCTCAAGGCGCGCGATCGCGCCTCGTCGGCATCATCGTAATTGTAGGCATAGCCGAAATCGGCCTCCGGACTGGTCGCCAGCGCGCCGTAGGCGCCCGCCGTGGCCGGCTTCGCGCCGCCCAACACAACCAGCGCGCAGAGCACCGCGCCGAAATAGGCCAATGTCTTGCTCATCGGATCGAAACCTCCTGCCCTTATCACCCCGGCTAGTTTTGCGCCGGCGTGAGCGTTGTCAATCTCAAATTCTCGGCATTGTGCGCAAACGCTCGGCCCGCAAGGCGCTTGCACGCCGGTAGTCGACGAGCCCGCTGACCCGATCGACAAAAAACGCCCCGCCCCGGCGCAACCGGGGCGAAGCGTTTTCAGATGACTTCAAACGTACCGACTGCGGACTGATTACTAGCAGCCGCCGCGGCATTGCGTGCGCGTTCCCGGAGGATCGTTCCGGGTGGGGGTTGGATTGTTCCCGAACTCTTGGCCCGCCGAGACCGGCCGCGACTTGAAGTTCGCGAGTGGCGCCATGGCGTCATCGCGACGCATCACGGCCGCGGGCGGAACACCGCCCTGCCTCAACGCGCCCGGCGGATTGGCGTCTCCGAGATGAGCGCCTTGCGCGAGGGCCGCGGTTCCACCGGCGATCATCAGCACGGCAGTCAACGTGATCAGGCGTTTCATGGTATCTCACTCCCTTCGTCACTTGTGACGTGTGAGACACCAACCGCGTGCGCACGCACTCGTTCCATCGCGGCGCGGATCGGAGTTCAATGCGAGGCGAGTTGTTCCGGCGTGGGACGCGCCGGGTCCACGGCGGGCGCCGAGAAGTCGAGCCCGATCACGTCGGTTCCGGCCTCGTTCAGCGTGACGTTCAGGCGAGGCGTCACCACACAGATGACGGCAATGATGGCCGCCGCGACCGCGAGGGCGACGAGAGTTTGCGTGCGCATCTGAAGTACTCCCCGTTTTGCGGCTGAGGAACGCCTCCCAGCACGGAGAGCCTAGGACGTTGTCGTATCGCCCGAATGTCGCGGCGCAGCCTGATTGGTATCGTCGATGTCGCAAGGGAATTCGCGGCGCGTAGCGGGTCCATCTGCGCGACGCGGTACATCTTCGTTTGTCTAGCTTGTCTAAAATTGAGTCGACCGCGTTGCGCCGTTTCGACTCAAACGATCCAGTCTACGCCCTCGCCGCCGTCCCGCCCCGATTCCAGCCGCGTCCGCCCTCGCCGAAGATCTCGAACCCGCCATCGGTGACGGCGATCGTATCTTCGAGCTTGATGAAGCCGCGCGTCGGATGCTTGAGCGTGGTTTCCACCGAAATCACCATGCCGGCTTCGAGCGGGCGGTGCGCGTCCTCGTCGGTATAGGGCACCGGTCCGTGGTTGGTCAGATGCGGCGCCTCGTGGCTCACCAGCCCCATGCCGTGCGCCAGGAAGTCGAGATTGTTGTGCTGCTTGGATTTCGCGACCAGCGCCTCGCCGGCCGCGTAGATGTCGCCGCCCATCGCGCCCGCCTTGATCGGCTTGAACGCCGCGCGCTGGATCGTCTCGATCTCGCCCAGCAGATCCTC